>CAJBYR010000285.1 GCA_903959855.1 uncultured beta proteobacterium | reverse complement strand
CCAGGGGATAAAAGCACGAATAGCCGCGCCAAACCCGAAATAAAGAACGCTGCCCGGCAATAGCCGCCGCAGGGCGGCAAGCTTGTCCGGACTATTGCATCACCGCAGGAAAATCTTGCCTGCTCGCGCAAGCTGCAATCCGCCGCGCCTGTCGGGACACGTCCCGGCAAGCTCACGCAACGAAGCACCTGAAAGTCGGTGCCCGTGCTGCGGCGACGCGAATGGCGCCGGTATCCACAGGGGATACCGTCAGCGCAAGAGGCGGTGACATAATGCCCGGATGAGCAACTTCGGGAATTCAGCTTGAACCACTATTTCGCGACCAGCCCGCGCGGGCTGGAAGGACTGCTGGCCGAGGATCTCGCTGCCGCCGGCGGCAGCTCCGTCAAGACCGTGCCCGGCGGTGCGAGTTGCCAGGGCACACTGGAAACCGCCTACCGCATCAACCTTCAGTCACGCATTGCCACGCGCCTGCTCTGGCGTCAGGCGCTGGGCAGTTATCGCAACGAGGCGGAAATCTATCGCCTGGCCTACGACATCGACTGGTCGCGCCTGTTCTCGGTCGACCGCTCGATCCGCGTCTATGTCACGGCGATACGCTCGCCGCTGAAGAGCATCGAGTTCATCACGCTCAAGGTCAAGGATGCGGTCTGTGACCGCTTTCGCGCCGATACCGGGCGGCGCCCCAGCGTCAACACGAAGCATCCCGAGGTACGCATTCACCTCTTCATCACCGACCAGCAGGCCACGCTCTACCTCGACACCTCGGGCGAGCCGCTTTACCTGCGCGGCCACAAGCTGGCAAAGGTCGGCGCACCGCTCAAGGAAAACCTCGCCGCCGGCATCCTGCGCCTGTCCGGCTGGCAGCCTGGAACGCCCTTGCTCGACCCGATGTGCGGCAGCGGCACCTTTCTGCTCGAAGCGGCGCAGATGGCGCTCGACGACGCACCGGGCCTGTCCCGCGAGCCGGGCGATTTCGGTTTCGAGCACCTCAAGTCCTTCGACGCCGGACTCTGGCGCACGCTGCAGCGTGAAGCGGCCGAACGGCGCCGCGAGGCCACGGTGCTTCCGCTCTTCGGCAGCGACATTGATGGTGATGCGGTGGCGCGCACCAGGCAGAACCTTGCCGGCGCGGGCCTCGACGGACTGGTCACGCTGGAAAAGGCCGATCTGCTGACACGCGCCGCACCGGCATCGGCCGGAGTGATGGTGGCAAACCCGCCCTATGGTGAACGCCTGGGCAGCGAGGAGGAGCTCGCGGCCTTCTACCCGGAGTTGGGCAATGCCCTGAAGCAGCGCTTCGCCGGCTGGAGCTGCTGGTTGCTCTCTGCCGACACGCGCCTGCCCAAGCTGATCAGGTTGCAGACCTCGCGCAAGATCCCGCTCTACAACGGCCCGCTGGAATGCCGCTTGTACAACATCGAAATCGTCGCCGGCGGACACCGGCGCGAGCGGGCACCGTAAGCCGCGAAGTTCAGACTATATCCAGGTGCTGGATGCCGGCGTTGCGGTCGGCGGACTGGGATTCCTTGCTGTTGAGCTTGATCATCAGGCGCACTTCGTTCATCGAGTCGGCGAAGCGCAGCGCATCCTCGTAACTAATGCGGCCTTCTTCGAAAAGATTGAACAGCGCCTGGTCGAAGGTCTGCATGCCGAGCTCCTTCGACTTCTTCATGATTTCCTTGATCTCGGAAACCTCGCCTTTGGCGATCAGGTCGGAGATAAGCGGCGAATTCAGCAGAACCTCGACCGCTGCCGCGCGCCCCCTGCCCTCCTTGACCGGGATCAGGCGCTGCGAAACGATGGCCTTGAGGTTGAGCGAAAGATCCATGAAGAGCTGCTGGTGCCGTTCTTCGGGGAAGAAATTGATGATCCGCGTCATCGCCTGGTTGGAGTTATTGGCGTGCAGCGTGCCCATCGCCAGGTGGCCGGTTTCGGCAAAGGCCATCGCGTGTTCCATGGTTTCCATATCGCGGATTTCACCGATAAGAATCACGTCCGGCGCCTGGCGCAGGGTGTTCTTGAGGGCGATGTGCCAGCTGTCGGTGTCGACCCCGACCTCGCGCTGGGTGATGACACAGTTGATGTGGTCATGCACATACTCGACCGGGTCTTCGATGGTGATGATGTGGCCGTAGGAATTCTTGTTGCGGTAGCCGATCATCGCCGCCAGCGAGGTCGACTTGCCCGAGCCCGTGCCGCCGACAAACAGCACCAGCCCGCGCTTGGTCATCATCACGTCCTTCAGCACCGGCGGCAGCTTGAGGTCGTCAAAGTCGGGAATGCTGACGTTGATCACGCGCAGCACCATCGCCACGCTGCCGCGCTGGACCAGGGCATTGACCCGGAAGCGGCCGATCGAGGCCGGCGAGATGGCGAAGTTGCATTCCTTGGTCGCCTCGAACTCGGCGGCCTGCTTGTCGTTCATGATCGAGCGTGCCAGCTCCTGCGTGTGCTGCGGCGATAGCGGCTGGGTGGTGACCGGCGTCATCTTGCCGTCGATCTTTATCGCCGGCGGAAAACCGGAGGTGATGAACAAGTCGGAACCCTTCTTCTGCATCATCATCGTCAGAAGCTGGTACATGAACTTCAGGCCTTCATCGCGTTCCATGGTGCAATCTCCGGTTGTTTCTTCTCAGCTCAGCCGCACCAGCGGCTCTAATCAGTAGCCTCCCCGCGAGGGGAGGACGGGAGGGGCGGGCGTCAATTTGCCACAAAGACAACTTCCCGTTTTGACTCCGTCAAACCGGGAAGTTGTCTTTGTTGGCGGCCTTGCTGCGCGCCTCCGCAGGTGAAATGATCTTGCGCTTGACCAGATCCCCAAGGTTCTGGTCCAGTGTCTGCATGCCAAACTGCTGGCCGGTCTGAATCGCCGAGTACATCTGCGCCACCTTGGCCTCGCGGATCAGGTTGCGGATGGCCGGCGT
>CAJBYR010000284.1 GCA_903959855.1 uncultured beta proteobacterium | reverse complement strand
TAGTAGGAGGCGTACTCAGCCGTGTTGCCGCCGGTACAGAAGGCCTTGTCGCCGACCGCGGTGAACACCACGGCGACGATCTTGCGGTCGCTGGACGCGCGCTGCATGCCGGCGATGACGCCCTTGACCATGTCGGTGGTGTAGG
This sequence comes from uncultured beta proteobacterium, assembly GCA_903959855.1. GTDB lineage: Bacteria > Pseudomonadota > Gammaproteobacteria > Burkholderiales > Rhodocyclaceae > Sulfuritalea. The sequence goes on along the minus strand of CAJBYR010000284.1, from coordinate 8,830 downwards.
AGTTGTACTGGGTCGGGTTGTTGAGCCAGATCCAGGCCGAATACAGGCCCGCCACGGCGGCACCCTTGTCGTCCAGCACCGGACGCTCTTCGTAGATCACGGTCGGCGCATCATCGGGCGATGCGGAGCCGAAGTGGCTGTTGTCGATCAGCTGGTGATCCTTGAGGTCGTTTTCCCTGCGTAGCCATTCCAATGCCATGTTATTTCTCCTCTGTGAATTCGTTTAGGTATGCAGCTGTCAGAAATCGGGGGTCAGGATCACGCGCCGCTTGAGCTTGCCGTGGTGGGCCTCATCGAACACCTGTTCGATCTGGCTCATCGGCCGCGTTTCGACAAAGTTGCCAAGGTTGATGCGTCCGTCGAGGCACATCTCCAGCACCTGCGGGTAGAACTCGGGCGGGCAGCCCCAGGTGCCGATCAGCTCGGCATCGAAGGCCATCAGCTTGGACAGCATGTAGGACGTCTCGTCGGTGCCGTAGCCCACCACCATCAGCATGCCGGTGAAGGACAGCAGCGACAGGGCCAGTTCCTGGCCGGGCTTGGTGCCGGTTACCTCGAAGATCTTCCAGCCGTAGTTGGAGGGGATGCCCTTTTCCTTGCAGTAGGCCTTGAACACTTCCTTCACTTCCTTGGGCGTTTTGCCCTTCGGATTGATGGTGAAGTCGGCGCCGTAGCCCTTCATGAACTCGAGCTTTTCCTCGTTGATGTCGATGCCGATCACTGTGCCGGCACCCATGCCCTTGGCCACCTGGGTCATGAAGCTGCCGACGCCGCCGGCGGCGCCGATGACAATCACGCGATCGCCGGCCGCCAGACGTGCGCGCCGTGCCGCCTGGTAGGGCGTGGTCACCGCGTCGGCGATCACCGAGAGATGTTCCAGCGGCACGCTGCCGCGATTGCCGACGATGCACAGGTCGGCCGCCGGCACCGGGATATGGCTGGAGAAGCCGCCGTAGATGCCCATCGAATTGCCCGGCATCTTCTGCGCCAGGCAACGATTGCCGCGGCCGGTCTTGCACAGTTCGCACTTGTTGCAAGGGAGCACGGCGGGAATGATGACTTCCTTGCCGATGTAACTCGCCTCGCCCGCAACCACTACGCCCGAGATCTCATGGCCCAGCGACAGTGGAGGCGGATGGTCCGTGCGCACGCCCATGTAGAAGTAGGACAGGTCCGTGTGGCAAACGCCGCAACCCTTGACCTCGACCAGAACTTCGCCCGCTTGCAGTTGCGGCACCGGGATTTCGGTTTTGGTCAGCGTCCCAGGTACGGTCATCTGCCAGGTTTTGATGGTGCTTGGAATCATCGTCTTGTCCTCGTTTCGATTTATTTGTTTTTCCAGACCGGCTTGCGCTTCTCGATGAAGGAGTTCAAACCCTCCTTCGCATCCTCGGTGGCCATCAAATCCTTGAGGTAGTGCTGCTCGATATGGAACAGCGCTTCGTAGAAAGGCCGTGTCGCGGCTTCCTTGACGGCCTTCTTGGTGTGGATCAGCGCCACCCGCGACAGCGTGGTGAACTGCTCGAGGAACTTGGCGGTATCGGCGGCAAAGCTCTCCCTCGGGAACACCGAATTGACCAGGCCGATGCGATGCCCTTCCTTCGCGTCGATGATGCCGCCGCCGAGCAGCAGTTCCATCACCTTGGTCATCGGGATCTGGCGCGGCAGCAGGATCGCGGCGATCGGCGGGAATACGCCGAGCTTGATTTCGGGCTGCCCGAGCTTGGCGTTCTCCGAGGCCACCACCATGTCGCAGGCGATCGCCAGTTCGCAGCCACCGCCCAGGGCCGGCCCATTTACCGCCGCCACGGTGGGGATGGGCACCATCATCAGGCGCTTCAGTATCCCGTGGAACACGTCGATCATCTTGACCACCTTGTCCGGCGTGTGGTCGACCACGTCCACGCCGGAAGAGAAGGTCTTGTCGCCGTTGCCGGTGATCAGCAGCACCTTGGCCGTGGTGTTTTCCATCGCCATGTCCAGTGCCGTGTTCATCTCCTCCATGGTGGCGATGTCGAGCACGTTGTAGGGCGGACGATTGATTGCGATGCGCAGGACATCGCCCTGGTCGTCGTAGGAAATGAATTTGAAATCGGCCATGTTCAGTGGTTCTCCTGTTCGTTGGCGGCCAGCGTGCACTCGGCGCGGCGGCCGCCGGATGAGCCTTCGATGCGGAAGGGGCAGACGGTTTCGCAGTCGGCGCAGCAGACTTCGCCCGACGGGTTGATGTGCCAGAGGTCGGCGCCGCAGATGCTGCAGCGGCAGCGCGTCGTGGCGGCGGGCGCAGGGCGGACTTCCCGCGCGGTATGGAAGTCGATGACCTGGCCCATGATCAGAACAGGTCGTCCATGTCGTCGCCACCCACGCCCGGCGGCATGCTGCCGTGCTGCTGCATGTAGGCCTGCACAATCTGGTTCTCGCGCTGGCTGAAAAAGGGCGCGTCCTCCCAGACGAAATACCTGGCGATGTCGGCCTTGTCCAGCATCGCTTCGAGGCCTTCGCGCAGGTTTTCCACGCCCTTGATCGCCAGCACCTTCTTGTCGGCATCGAGCAGTTGATAGACGCCGGACTCGGTCTGCACCGTGGCGACGTTTTCCGCGTTCAGTTCGAGCCAGGCCTCGGGTGGCAGCACCATGTCCTCGATCTTCGCCGCGAGGTTGCACTTGAGGCAACGCAGCGCCTCAGCCCGGGCCGTGGCAGCGTCGAAGCCGAGTTCGACCTCGTCCCAGTTGTTGCGCTTCTCCGGATCGATGAAGATCGGGTGGAAACGCTTCTTCTGGTTGAAGCCGTCCTCGCGGCCGATGCGCGGATCGGTGTCCCAGTCGGGCAGCAGCTTTTCCTCGATGTTGCCGTCGCCACCCAGGTAGGCGTCGATCGCCGCGGCGGCCTTGCGGCCCTGCGCCACGGATTCGATCAGGGTCGACGGCCCGAGCACGCAGTCGCCGCCGGCATAGACGCCGGGGCGACTGGTCAGCATGTTGTCCTCGCGCACCTGCACCCGGCTGTTCTTCGCCAGCTGCACACCAAAGCCGGAGATCTGCTCCGGGCGCTGGCCGATGGCGCCGATCACCAGGTCCACGTCCTCGCAAAATTCACTGCCGGCGATCTCCACCGGGCGACGACGGCCGGAGGCGTCCGGCTCGCCGAGTTCCATCCGGATGTAGGTGATCTTGAGGCGCGACGTGCCGCTATCGTTGAGCTCGATCTTCTTCGGTGCCAGCAGGAAGCGGAAATTCACCTTTTCCTCGACGCAGCCCTGGACTTCGTCGTCACGCGCCGGCATTTCCTCCTGCGTGCGGCGATAGACCATGTCCACCACCTCGGCGCCGAGGCGGCGACAGGAACGCGCGTTGTCGGTGGCGACGTTGCCGCCGCCGATCACCGCGACGCGCTTGCCGATCACGATCGCCGTGTCGCCAGCGACCGAAGGAAGTCCCTGTGGGGCGCCGACTTCTGTACCGATCTTGCCCAGCGTGGCAGCGCGCAGGAAAGTCGGACTGTCGATCACGTTGGGCAGGTTGTCGCCGGGAATGCCAAGCGCATCGCCGTTCTGCGCGCCGATGGCAAGGAACACGGCGTCGTAGCCCTGGGCCTTGAGTTCGTCGACGTTCTCGATGCGGGTGTTGAACTGGAAAGCCACGCCGAGCTTTTCGACTTCGGCGACTTCCTGGTCGATCACGGCCAGCGGCACCCGGTAGGACGGAATGCCATAGCGCGCCATGCCGCCGGCCGCCGGCAACGCGTCGAATACCGTGACGCCATGCCCCTTCTTGGCCAGATAGTAGGCAGCGGTCAGTCCACCGGGACCGGCGCCGATCACCGCAACCTTCTTGCCCGTCGGCGGCAACTGGAAGGAATACTGGCGCCACAGGCCCGTGTCGTTGTCGGCGGCGATGCGCTTGAGGCTGCGGATCGACAGCGGATCATCGAGGTCCTTGCGCCGGCAGGCCGATTCACAGGGACTGAAGCAGGCGCGGCCTAGGATGCCCGGGAAGGGCAACTTCTCGCGGATCACCGCGGCTGCCTCGCTGAACATGCCGAGGCCTACCAGTTGCACGTAGCGCGGCACGTCGATGCCCGCCGGGCAGGTGGCCTTGCACGGCACCTGGGTTTCTTCCTTGCGTGCCGCGTCGAGCGTGCGATCGGTCAGGGCGCCGGTCGGGCAGACCGTGACGCACGCAGAGCAGAACTTGCAGCCCGAGTCGAGCAGCGTCGCCGCGATGGTGCCGACCCAACTGCGGCCGTCGGTGTTCTTGACTTCCAGGCAACCCACGCCGCGCACGTCGTTGCAGGCCACCAGGCAGCGGCGGCAGTCGATGCAGAGGTTGTAGTCGCGGTCGTAGAAGGGTTCGTCCTTAATCACCGGCAACTGGATGTGCTTGTAGTTCGGCGTGGTCGGCGGAATGCCGACGTAGTCGGCCACCTTGCGCAGTTCGCAGCTGTTGAAGATCGAGCAGCAGCGCTGCTCCACCGGATTGCCGAAGGAACAGGTAGTGCGGCTGCAGCCATCGCGTTGCGGGCAGGTCAGGCAAACGTGGGGGTGCGTGCCGAGAGTCTTGGCGATGCCTTCCTTGCGCAGCTTTTCGATGGCAGGAGACGTCGTGCTGACGACCATGCCCGCCTCGACCGGAATCGAGCAGGAGGTGCGCATGCCGGTCATGCCGGCGATCTCGACCACGCAGAGGTTGCAGCCGCTGGAACCCCCGCCACGCTGGGCGCTGGGCGGCAGGTCCGGATGGGCACACAGCGCCGGAATGTAAATGCCGGCGGCGCTGGCCGCGGAAAGCAGCGATACCCCGGCGGGCGCCTCGACCTCCTTGCCGTCGATGCTGAGTCTCACCAGTGCGACGTCGGTCGCCGCCGCGCCGGAGCCCGGCCGGCCCTTGTACCACCTGATCTCGGACGTCTGTACTGCCTCCATGCCTTCCTCCTCGACGCTCTTGTGCAGCCCGGCCCGGAATCGTCCGGGCGCGCCATGCCGCTACCGACCTATTCTTTTGCGCCGCCCGTGTAGGGCGGAAAATACGCGCCACGGCAGGCACCTGCCCTTACCGCGGCGATGAAACTCGCCATGTCATGCACCGGCTGCGAAAACTCCGTCGCGCAGCGCCCGACCGCCACCGTCTTGTGGCAATCACTGCCCCCCAATGTCGGCAGGCCCAGGTGGCTGGCCGTACTGATCGCCAGGTCGTTGTCGCTTTCCTGATTGACTCCGTTGTGCGACTCCACGGCGGCGATGTCCTTCAGTTCCAGCAGGCCTTCCATCAGGCTGGCCAGCCCCACGTTGCGGAAGGGATGGGCCGGGGCGCAGATGCCGCCAAGGTCGTTGATACGTTCGATGACCTCTTCCAGCGGCAGGTAGCTGTCGCGCCCCCAGATGTTCCAACCGTCGTCTTCCACCCCGTAAGCCAGCAGGTGCCCCTTGTCCGTCGCGATCTCCACCCCGCGCAGGATCAGGAAGCCCTCGTCGCGGCCGACCTGCTCCACCGGCGCCGAAGCCTCGTAGGAGTAGTGCTCGGTAATCACCGCTCCGTCGAGGCCCAGCGCCTTGGCGCGGCGTATCAGGTCCAGCGGTTCGAGCCAGTTGTCGTACGAATACTTCGTGTGACAGTGGGTGTCGATCCACATGGGCGTGCGCCGCGCCTGTTCTGCTTAAGGAAGCTCGTACTCGAGATTAATGCGCTTGGACGGCACGAATTTGTTGCGCGAGAAGAACTTCTCCAGCGCGAAGTCGCTCCAGTTGACCAAGGTGTAGACCTTCTTCACGCTGGCGGCCTTCATGTTCATCATGAACTGGTCGAGCATCTCGGCGGCGACCCCGAAGTTGCGGTAGTCGGGATGCACGCCCAGGGTGTCGATGGTCGCAGTGCTGTCGGCAATGCCGAACTCGCCGAAGAACACGTAGCCCATGATGAAGCCGGCCACCTTGCCGTCGATTTCGCAGACGATCGAGGTATTGATGTTTGCCGCGCGGTTGAGAATGCCGGCAATCTTGCGCTCGTAGTACTCCTGGCGCGGCTCGCCGGTGGCGAAGGCATCGATGGCGACGATCGCATCCAGGTCGCTCTGGCGCAGCACGCGCAACACTCGTTTCTGATCAGGCATTTCTTTCCTCCTTTAACCTAGTTGGTAATGGCAACGCCAGGGGCGCGCCTAATCCTCGAACAATTCATCGTCGGCGACGGGATCGGCCGACTTGCGCACATAGACCGTGCCGTAGCTGAAGCCCATTTCCTGGCCGGCGTCAAAGCAGGTATTGCAGCCCTCGCCTTCCGTCTTGTACTCCTCGACATGGACCTCGAAGCCCATCGCCTTGTAGTTCTTGACGATTTCCGAGAGCCGCGGCTCGCCGATCGTGGTCTGGCGCTTCCAGCCGTCGCGGAGCAAGGCATCCTCCGGACTGACCGTCTTGGCCTGGGCGATCGGGATCACGCGCTTGGGCGTTGTCATGGGAATCACCCTGCCGCTACCACGAATGCTTGATGGCGCCCGGCGTGCAGGCAGTCATGCAGGGCAGGCTGGTGTAGCCGCCCGAAGGCTTGCAGTCGGCGCAGTCATAGGCCAGGGTGCGGCAGTTGGGCTTCTTGATCCAGGTCACCTCGTCATCGTAATCGTCGGTGATGGTCTCGAACATCAGCTTCGGGCAGGCCGTGAGGCAGGCGCGACCGGCGGTGCAGGAAATGCACTTGTCGGTATCAATGCTGATGTAGTACTCGCCCGAGCCGTCCTTGTATCCATAGTTGGCGATCATGTGTATCCCCTCTTCAGTGAGCGATCAGATCTCAGGCAGCCGCCTTTTTGGACTGCAAGGTATACCCGAACAGCGCCGCGCCCAGTGCACCGGCGATCTGGCTGTCGATCTTGGTGTCCATGGCCTTGATGCCGAGCAGCTTCTCGATGCGCTTGACCACGCCCGGGTTCTTGGCGATGCCGCCGGTGATGAAGAAGCCCTCTTCCACGCCGATGCGCTCGAGCAGCGAAACCACGCGCTCGGCCATGGCCTGGCAGTAGGCGGCGATCACCTTGTTCTTGGTGTAGCCGGCCTTGAGCAGGCCCAGCGCCTCGGACTTGGCAAACACCACGCAGACCGACGACACGGCATCGACGTCGGCGTCGATGTCGAAGGAACGCGGGCCCAGTTCGGCAATCGGGATCTGCATCAGGTCGGAGATGACTTCCATGCCGCGGCCGGTACCGGCGGCGCACTTGTCGTTCATCAGGAAGTTGGTGACCTTGCCCTTTTCGTCGCAGTGGATGGCCTTGCAATCCTGGCCACCCATGTCGAGAATCGTGCGCACGCCATTGCCGCCCATGTAGTTGGCGCCGCGGGCATGGCAGGCGATCTCGGTGATCGCCTTGTGGGCGAAGGGCACGTTGACGCGGCCGTAGCCGGTGCCGACCACGAAGTGGATGTCTTCCAGCTTCATGCCGCACTTGTCCATCACGCCCTGCAAGGCGTTGGTGGCCGAATCCGGCGAGTTGTTGCCGGTGCGCATGCTGTTGTAGCCGTAGAGTTCGCCGTCGACCACGAGCACGGCCTGCGACGACACGGAACCGACGTCGATGCCGCAGGTGATGATCTTGGCCGTCTTCCAGTCCTTGGTCTCGTCGATCCAGACGTTCTCCTGCCAACGCCAGAATTCCTTCTTCTCGGGGAGCGTATCGGCTTTCACTTCTGCATTCATGTTTTCTCTCTCCTGGTATCAGTGCTGACGTTCGGCCGCGATCAGGGCGCAACCCAGCGCGCTGATGTACTCGGGCATGTCGGGCAGGGAAACGCTATCGACGCCCATCGCGGTCTTCAGCGACTGGACAAAGCCGGCGTTGTGCACCATGCCGCCGATCAGGACCACTTCGCCTTCGATGCCGACGCGACGCACCATGGCGCAAACGCGGCTGGCGACGGCATCGAGCACCGCCTTGGCGATGTCGTTCTTAGGCGTCGAGGAGTGGATCAGGGAAACCACTTCCGACTCGGCGAACACCGTGCATTGCGCGTTCATCGGGATCGACTTGTCCGACTTCAGGCTGGCTTCGCCGAATTCCTTCAAGGTCATCTGCAGCGCGCGGCTCATCGCCTCGGCGAACGAGCCGGCGCCGGCGGCGCACTTCTCGTTGCCGGCGAAGTCGATCGCGCGGCCCTCGGCGTCGGTCTTCATGCCACGGCCTTCTTCGGCGCCGACGTCGACCACGGTGCGGGCCATCGGGTACATGAAGTTCGCGCCCTTGGCGCCGGCCGTCATCTCGGTGATGCCTTCGGCAGCGAAAGAAACCTGCTTGCGCCCGGCACCCGTGGCGAACACGACCTTGACGTCTTCGCGCTTGAGGCCGGCAGCTGCGAGGGCCTCATCGTAGGCCTTGTCGGCCGCGACGTCCTGATCCAGGTCGCCCGGCATCATGATGTGCGACTTCTTGACGCCGTACTTCAGTTGCGGCGCGCCATCCACTTTCAGTTCCTCGATCAGCACCACCTTGATGCTGCGCGAGCCCATATCGATTCCAGCTGTAAACATCCTTGATTCCTCCTGTCTTGACTTGTAAAGGTCAGGCTGCCTGACGGCGCAGACCAAGCTGTTCCATGAAGGCATCAACGCGGGCCTGGGTGCGTACTTCGTCAAACTCGCGCTCGTCGCCCATGTTGCCTTCGAAGGTCATGATCGGCACGCCGGCCTTGGCGATGCCGCCACGGTTTTCCATGATGCCCATCGAGAGGCCTTCGCAGCCACGGTTAAGGTGCAGCATCACGCCATCGACCTGCCATTCCTTGACGATGCGCAGCATCATCTCGGTCTTCAGGCGCGGATCGAAGAAGTGCTGCCACTGCGGCTTG
>CAJBYR010000283.1 GCA_903959855.1 uncultured beta proteobacterium | reverse complement strand
CGCCAGTGGGGCGCGGAGAAGAAGAACCAGGTGGATTTCTACAACCGCCGCTTCGTCGCCGGCGAACTCGACAACCAGTCCTTCGCCGGCATCGCCCGCGCCATGGGCGCCGAGGGCATAACGGTGGACAAACTGGAAGACGTCGGCCCCGCGCTGAAGAAGGCCATCGACCTGCAGATGAACCACGGCAAGACCTGCATCCTCGAAATCATGTGCACCCGCGAACTGGGCGATCCGTTCCGCCGGGATGCGCTGTCGAAGCCGGTGCGGTTTTTGGAGAAGTACAAGGATTACGTTTGACGTAGAACGAACGCTTTAGGCAAACAAAAGCCGTGGCGCTTTGCTTGTCGGGGACTATCCGCCGTTCTGCCTTCAACCTGCTGCCTCGGACCGCTGGTGCTGATCACTCTCGGTTTTTCCGGGGCATGGATCGCCAACCTCACCGTTCTCGGGCCGTGCCGTCCGATCTTCATCGGCGCGGCGTTGATCGCACTTTTTCTTGCCGGACGGCTTATCTGGCCCCCGGCCACAGCACGCGCGCCGGATGCTGTCTCTGCAATTCCACAAGTAAAAACCAGCTACGCCGGTTCCGCGATGAGGGTATCAATGTCCGCGACCATCTGCCGGTCTGACTCGACGCCAAAAACTTTTTTGCGCAAACGCCCGGCCCGGTCGATCAGCAGGCTTGTCGGCGTGCCCTGCATCGCATAGGCGTGCATGGTTTGGGGGATCGGTCCGTCTGCACTTGCCCGGTCCACCGCCACCGGGAAAGGGATGCGGAATTCGTGCAGATAGACCGCGAGTGCCGCCGGCGTCATGACCTCGTGATGTTCGAAGACGGTGTGCAAGCCGATCACCGCGAAGTCGCTGTCCGGCATGCCTTGTTGATAGCGCTGCCACAAGCGCACCGCCTGCGGACCGGCCTGCATGACGCAGGCCGGGCAAAGCATCTGAAACGCATGGACCAGCACCACATTGCCGCCCAATTCATCCAGCGTGATGGCGCGATTGCTGTTGAGCCACTGCGAAACGCGCAGGGCGGGGGCGGCGGAACCCCGATTCAAGGGCGCGCCTTGCTGAAGACGAAGCCGGCGTCCTTTTGCGCGATGTGGCACTGGTGACAGGCCGTCAGTGCATTGGCGCCCACCGCGCGTTCGGTGCTGCTGTCGCCCTTGAATCCCTCGTAGCCCCAGCCGCCGGTCGCGGCATACTTGCGCGCGTCGCGATGCATGACACCGACCACCTTGCGCGAACCTTCGACGACGGCGTTGTCGGCCGACTTCGCCTCGAGCAGGTCGAAAACGATGACGGCGCCGTCAGCCCATTTCCCCGTCTTGTAACCCGCCATGGCGGCCTTGTTCGCGTAAAGATGGTGGATGCCGCCGAACGCATCGTAGAGCCCGTGGCCGGGATTGATGACCATCGACTTGACATGGTGCCAGTCGCGGTAGCCTTGCGGATAAGGCACCGGGTTTGCATCCGCCGCGCCTACGGAACTGCTTGAAACAGCGGCGGATAGGGCGATAATGGACGCTGCGCGGGAAAGATTGATTCGCATTTTGCATTCCTTTCGATTGGGTTTTGTGTGAGCAGACAGGAACCAATCTACGAGCCGGCAAAGGTCGCGGCAAGCGGGTACAAACCGGTCGGGTAGGCACCTTTTGGTGCATTTTGTTGGTCACAAACAGGAATAATATTTTCGGCAGATGAGCAATCCCAGCGTTCATCAGATGGTGGAAAGCATCATTGGCTGCAAATGGTCGCTGACCGTTTTGAGCCTGGTGCGAAAAGGCGTGCGCCGTCCCGGCGAAATGGAGCATGCGATTGACGGCCTCAGCGGCAAGGTACTCAACGAGCGACTGGCCAAACTGGTGCGCTTTGACATTCTGGACAAGACCAGTTTCCCCGAAGTGCCGCCGCGCGTGGAATACGATCTGACCGCCTTCGGCAGGCATTTCATCACGCTGATCGATCAGGTTGACGAACTGCAGCAGACTCTGGAGCGCACGACTGTTCAGCGCTCCGACAACGCGAAATCCCGCTCTGTCGAGGGATAAAGAATAGGGAATCCAATCGGCTCGCGGGGTACAGCTTACGCCGAGCACCTTGGTCAATCGCCAATGCCGCGCCAGCAAGCGTCACGATTTGCAGAAAAGCTACTCGAATCGCACCCCAAGCACTGCCTGATGCCCGACGTTTGGAGAATGGCGGCTATGGGGAGAGAGGCTGACCCTCAGAAAGGTACGCTTCGTGAATGGCGTTTCCCCGGAGACATACCGAAGTCATGCCTTGTGACTGACGGCTCCCAGCTATTTTCGGACAGTTGAATTACGACAGAATCTGCCGCACTCGATTTTGCAATTTAGGAATCACTTCTTCCCCGAACCAACTGTTTCGCTTCAACCAAATGTTATTGCGCGGACTGGGGTGGGGCAATGGAATTTGTTTCGGCCAATATTCCTGCCAAGCCTTGACCGTTTCCGTAAGGCTGTCTTT
>CAJBYR010000282.1 GCA_903959855.1 uncultured beta proteobacterium | reverse complement strand
GCCCGCCGAAACACTCCCTGCATCAAACCAAACAGCTTTCACCTCGATCAACACACATTTGGCATTTACTCTGGCTCGTGATGAAATTTGCGGGCTAAGTCCGTTGAACGCGTTGCCCGGGAAAAACTCCCGGGGCGCGGGAGTCGGCGCCAGAGACACGGCGAGCTAAGGCCAAAAAGTCGCTCAGAACCACCCATTCGATTGCCCACGCTTCCGCTATATTCCGACAAGCTGCGTAGGGGAATAATGCAACATATTGAACTACAAAGACATTCGATGAAGCTGTCAATTTTCGGTGACACACCATGTCCCTTCTCTATCTGAAACATTTCGACCTCGAGAAATCGCCATTTCAGATCACACCGGACATCGATTTTTTCTTTTCCGGTAGCCAGCGCGGCGGCATTCTGACGGCGCTGCTGCATGTGGCCTGTCACGAGGAAGGTATCGTGACCGCCGTGGCCGAGGTAGGCAGCGGCAAGACCCTGCTTGCGCGCTTGATGATCAGCCGCCTGCCGGAAGACATCAGCACGGTCTATCTTGCCAATCCCTGTTTCAGTCGCGACGAGATCATCTCGGCGATATCGCGCGACCTCGGCCTTGCTACGACGCTCGCGACAACCGAAGAAAACCTTGCGCAACTGCACCAGGAACTTCTGCGTCGGCATTCGCTCGGCGAGCGCGTATTGCTGGTGATCGACGAGGCGCATGCGATGCCGCCGGAGTCGCTCGAGGAAGTTCGCCTGCTGTCTAACCTGGAAACCGACCGTCACAAGCTGGTGAACATCATGCTGTTCGGCCAGCCGGAACTGGACACGCTGCTGACCGACCGCCGCCTGCGCCAGGTGCGTGATCGTGTCATCCATCGTTTCGATCTGCCGCCCCTGCCGCGCGACGAAGCCATGGCCTATATCGATCATCGCCTGCGAATTGCAGGCTGGAGCGGTGGTCGACTATTCACCTCGTCAGCAATCTCCTTGCTGCTCAAGGCTTCTCAAGGGCGTGCCCGACGCATCAACCTGCTGGCGGATAAATCCCTGCTTGCGGCGTATGCCGAAGGGGCGCGACAGGTCGAAAAGCGTCACGTCCAATCGGCGTGCAGCGAACTGCATCCCGATGCTCCCGGTCGAATGAAACAGGTGTTGCCCGGATGGAAAACCTGGGCGGCGGGCATGGCGCTGGCGTTGCCGATCACCGCGTTCGCCGTGGGCGTGCTGGGCTGGTATCGGGATGCACCGCCGGTTGCGCATTCCGGGGGGGTGGCGATCGCGCCGGTCGTTGCTCCGCCGACCGCGTCTGATCCGGTGTCATCAGGTGTGCAGAGACCGGGAATTCTTCTGGCAAAGGCGAATATTGTGTCGCCCGAAGCGGCGTCGCCGCCTGCTCCATACCTTGCTTCAGCACCCCGGGAGCTACAGCCCTTGTCGGGTGCCGGCCGGGTCGGCATTGTGCTGAAGCGAACCGAGGATATGTTGAGCGAGTCCAAATGGAATGGCTATACGCTGCAACTGGCCAGCCTGCCATCCATGGATCATTTGCCGGGCTATCTGGACGTCTTGGGCAAATACGTTGATCCCGCAACCATCTACGCACATGAGCGCAAGTACAAGGGCAGGAATTCGGTTGCCGTGTACATGGGGCAGTACAAGTTGGAGCACCAGGTGCGACAGGCGCTGCACGAGCTTCCGGATACGCTGAAAGTCAATCAGCCGATCGTTAGAACCTGGGCGGGCATCCGCCAGGAGCCCAAACCTTGAGTAGCCCGATATTGGAGTCAGCCGCCGCTTTGAAGTCAGCGGACAATTTGATCCGGCGTGGCCGTGGCTCGCGGCTCGCGTGCTGCGTGGTGCTTCTTGCAGCCTGCGCCAGCCCGTCGCCTCCCCCTTCAACGCAGCATCTTGATCCGGCCCCGCAGGTTGTCGGCAAGGCGCCGGATTTCGCCGTGGCGCCATCGTTTCCGAAGCCGCCCAGGCCGACCGAAAAGCCCGAACTGTACAGCGTCGTGGTACACGAGACGCCGGTCCAGGACCTGTTGTTCGCCATTGCCCGCGACGCCAAGCTGAATGTATCCATTCACCCGGGGATTACCGGCAACGTTACGATGAGCGTGCTCGATCAGACCTTGACGGAAATTCTTGATGTCATCGGCAAGCAGGTCGATTTGCGCTACGAACTCAACGGCAAGTCGCTGAGCATCTCGCAGGATATGCCTTATCTGAAGATCTATCGGATCGACTACCCGAACATCGCACGGACCTCCCAAAGTTCGGTCAGTATTTCGACCAATGTGGCAAGCACGGGCGGTGGGCCGGGCTCCACGGGGGGCGGGTCCGGCAGCAACGCCTCTGACTCCACCATCAAAAATACGGCGAACAATGAGTTCTGGAAGACACTGGTGGCCAATCTGGTAGAACTGCTGGCCCAGACGGACAAAGTGCAATCTACTCAGACTGCTGTGGCCGCCCCGGCGGCCACAGCATCCGCTTCGTCCGCTTCCGCTCTCTCGGCACCGCTCGCCGCCGCCGCGTCGGCAGCGGCTACGGCCGCAAGCAACCTTCCTGGCGGCCGACCGGCCGCGAGCCCCGCGACCGCTGCCACTCCCGGCAGCGGGGGGGCAGCCGCGGGTAACCCGCAGGCCCCTGCAGCCGCACCCGCCGTGATACCGATGCCTTCGCTTCAGACAATGGCTGCGCAGGCAAGCCCCGCGTCGACATCGGCGGCCCCGGGGCGCGCGTCCTATCGCGAGACAGGATCGGTGATTGCGAATCCGGAGAACGGTGTCATCAACATCAGGGCAACCCAGCGACAACACGAAAGGGTCCGTGAGTTTCTGGATGGAATCATGGGCAATGCCCGCCGCCAGGTGCTGATCGAGGCGACCATAGTTGAAGTCGACCTTTCCGATCGCTATCAGCAGGGAATTGACTGGAGTTTGTTGTATGGAACGGCAGACCCGAGCAATGCGCGGGGAATCATTTTTACTCCTGGCGGGCCAACCACCGGCCAGCTTACCGGCGGCCTGCTCAGCAGCGTGGCAAGGCTGGAATACAACCGCACAATCAACCAGACCACTATCACTTCGGCGCTGCGCCTGCTCGAGTCCTTTGGAACCCTGAGGGTGCTGTCGAGCCCGAAGGTGTCCGTGCTCAACAGTCAGACCAGCATTCTCAAGGTGGTCGACAACGAGGTGTACTTCACCATTACGGTCACACCGGGCACGGCGGCCACGGCCACATCTCCGGCCATTGCCCCGACCTACACCACTAACGTGAATACGGTCCCGGTCGGCTTCCTGATGACCGTAACCCCCCAAATCAGCGGTCACGGCGAAGTCATTCTGAATCTGCGGCCGACCATCAGCCGGATCAGCGCGTTTGCCACCGATCCGAGCCCCGCCCTGGCTGCGGCAGGTGTGGTCAATCGGATACCCGTGGTCCAGAGCCGCGAAATGGAATCGATACTCCGCGTCCAGTCGGGGGATATTGCCGTGCTCGGAGGCTTGATCCAGGATACGCGCGATCGCAAGACGGACGGCATTCCCGGATTGACCGGCGTGCCGGTGGTGGGTGATTTGTTTCGCTATACCGACAATCGCAGCCGCAAGACGGAACTGGTAATCTTCCTGCGTCCGACAGTTCTTTCCGACTCAAGCCTTGAGGGCGATTTCCAGCGCTTCAGCGCCATCCTGCCCGATGCGCGCAGTGCCTATGCCCAGCCTTCCGAGCAGGGCAAACCACCGACGGTGCGGCCTTGATATGAGCCTGCTTCTGGATGCGCTGCAGCGCGCGAGCAAGGAAAAGGAAAAACTGGCCGAAGCTCGTCAAGGTGGTGAGCCGATGTTTCGCGAACCCTTGCCTGCGTTGGAAACCGAACCTGCCACGGCCGAACCGGCGGGCCCCGAGCTCAGCATTGAGCCGCTCGAGTTAAAGCCCGTCGCACCCGATCGTTCGAGGGCGACCCATCCGCTCGATCCGGTCAACGACATATCGCTGGCGCCGTCTGGCGCCGGCAGCGACGCAACGTCGTCGCCCCCCGGGTCTGCGGCGGAATTCGTGGCCTTGAAGCCGGCTTTGCCGATCGCAGAAATGTTGTCGGCGCCGATGCCGGACGCGGCCCCTCGAGTAACGCCAGGCGCCGTACAAGGGCCGTCCATGGCGCCGGATGCAGGCGACAGGACGGTTCAATCCGTTGGCCGCAACCTATCGGAGGCGCCTCCGCCGGACAACGTGCGTGGGCCCTCGGCTGTGCCGCAAAGTACCGCGACCCTCCAAAAGGAGGCCAGGAAGGAAGATGCCTCGCCGCAACGCAAGGAAATCTCCCCCCAAATCGCTCGTGAAATTCTGCTTGCCACGACAAAGCGCCGGCCCAACACACGACTCATGGTGCTCGGGTCTCTGGCTGCTGTTGTCGTGGCGGTATACCTCGCCTTTTTCTTTCATGCGTTCGATCGATTTTTCCCCCAGCCGAGATCGAGCCTGACGCCGTCGGCTTCCGCTCAGCCGGCAGTGGTGCCAACTGCGGTACCACCCGCGGCGGCCCCTCCGGCGCAAGCCGCGTCGGATGGCCCGAGCGTGCCGGAGCCTGCCGCCGCCGCTGCGGACAATGCCTCGAGATCCGAATCCACCGGACGGGAACGCTCCGCCAGATCGGCAAAAGGCAATGCCAGGCCGCGTCCGGCGGTGGAGCAGCCGATTGCCGAGGGCGGATCCGCAGCAATGGCTGGAAGCGGGGGCGCGAAGGCATCCAAACCGGTCATCACTTCCCGCCCGCCACCTAAGGGCGACCTGGATCTGGCCTACGCGGCACTGACAGAAGGGCGCCTTGACGAAGCGAAGGTTTCGTATGGCAAGGTGATACAGAAGAATCCCGCCGAGCGCGACGCCTTGTTGGGATTGGCCTACATCGCGCAGCGACAGGGAAGCAGTGAAGAGGCGCGCAATTACTATCAGCAAGTGCTCCGATTGGAGCCCGGACACGCGGGCGCCAATGCCGGCATGCTTGCCATCGCTGCCGAAGGCGACCTTTCCCAAGCGGGGAGCCGCGCCCGTGAGATGGCCGAGCGCATGCCCGATTCGGCCGCGGCGCTGTCAACGCTGGCAAACATACTGGCGCGCGAGGGGCGGATTGCCGAGGCCCAGCAAGCCTACTTCAAGGCGCTGACGATCGAGCCGGACAACGCGCTGCATGCCTACAATCTTGCTGTCGCCCTGGATCGTCTGCACAAGTATCCCCTGGCCCGGATCTACTACCAACGCGCGCTCGCACTGGCCGAGAAATCGAATGCCGCCGACCGTGCCGGGGTGCCGCTTGCCGAAGCGGAGCGACGCCTCGAGCAGTTGCGGACCTCCGGCGGCGAGCGTTCGACAGCGACAATCCCGATTTCCAGCGCCAGATAGCGTCCGGCGCAATTCCCGTCATGAACGCAGAACGACCCGCTACTGAAAAGGCTCCGGTAAGGCTGGGCGATTTGCTGCTCGAGCGGCGCCTGATTACCCAGGATCAGCTTCGCATCGCGCTGCTGGAACAGAAGTCGATGGGCAAGCCCCTGGGCGAGACTCTGCTGGCCCTGGGGTTCGTCACCGAAGACGCCATGCGCGGCGCGCTCGCCGCCAACCTTGGCGAAGTGGCAATCAGCCTGAAGGGCATCGTCGCCGATTCGAAGGCACTGAGCCTGATTCCGAAGCCATTGGCCAAACGCTTTACGCTGTTTCCGGTCAGCTTTGATGCCGAGACGAACGAGTTGCTGATCGCCAGCGCGACGCCGTCCGATATCGTTGCCGGGGATCAGGTGAATGCATTGCTCGGGGGGCGGGTCAAGGCGATCTGGCGCCTCGCCAGCAGCGTCGAGATTCATCCCGCTATCGAGCAGTTTTACGGCCACGAGCTGTCCATCGACGGCATTCTCCACGAGCTGGAAACCGGCAATATCGACACCGCCACCCTGGCGCAGAACACGGGTGGATACAGTCACCCCGTGGTGCGACTGATGGATGCGCTGCTTGCCGACGGCACGCTGCGCGGCGCCTCGGACATCCATTTCGAGCCGGAGCCGCATTTTCTTCGGATACGCTATCGCATCGACGGTGTTCTGCGGCAGGTACGGGTGTTGCACCTGCGCTACTGGCCCGCCATGGTGGTGCGCCTGAAAGTCATGGCAGGAATGAACATCGCCGAAACGCGGGCGCCGCAGGATGGCCGGATTTCTCTGACGATCTCCGGACGGCAGGTCGACTATCGCTCCGCGGTCCAGCCGATGATTCACGGCGAGAACTTCGTGCTGCGCATCCTCGATCGCGCGCGCGGTCTGGTGCCGATCGACGGCCTCGGCCTGTCCGAACACCAGCTCACCCTGCTGCAGCTGATGCTGGCGCGACCGGAGGGGATATTGCTGGTAACCGGACCGACCGGTTCGGGCAAGACTACGACTCTGTATTCGATCCTGGGGCACCTGAATCACGAGGGCGTCAACATCATGACCCTTGAGGATCCTGTCGAGTATCCGATGCCGATGATTCGCCAGACGTCGATCTCCGAGGTATCGAAGATGGATTTTGCCGAAGGCATTCGTTCCATGATGCGCCAGGATCCCGATGTCATTCTGGTGGGCGAGGTGCGCGACCACGACACCGCCGAGATGGCATTCCGGGCCGCAATGACCGGTCACCAGGTATTTTCGACGCTGCATACCAATTCGGCGATCCAGTCGATTCCGCGCCTGCTTGATCTCAACATCAAGACCAATGTGCTGGCAGGCAACGTCATCGGGATCGTGGCCCAGCGCCTGGTGCGCACCTTGTGTCCGAAGTGCAAAAAGCCGGACCAACCGAGCCCGGTGGAGGGGCGACTGCTCGGCCTGAACCCTGACGAGCAGTTCACGATCTACCGTCCGACAGGGTGTCAGGAATGCGACTTCCTGGGCTACAAGGGGCGTATGGCGATCTTCGAATTGTTGAAATTCGACAAGGGGCTGGACGAACTTATCACCAAAAACGCGAGCGTCAATGCGATGTCCGACCATGCCATCGGACGCGGCTTCATCAGCATGGCCGAGGATGGATTGCGTCGTGTCAGGGATGGCCTGACCACCGTGGATGAGGTCAGCCGGGTGGTCGACCTGACCGAGTCGTTTGCCTGATGCCGCTCTACAAGTATCGCGCGACCGACGTAGATGACCGCATCGTCACAGGTCAGATAGAGGCGCTGCACGAGACCGAACTCGCAAATCAATTGACGCGGGTCGGCCTTACTCTGGTTCGGGCCAAGGCGCTGAAGGAGCGCAGTCGAACAGTCAAGAGCCTGCCCAAGCAGGAAATCATCAGCTTCATGTTCCAGCTTGAAATGCTGATTCGCGCCGGCGTGCCGATACTGGCTGCGCTGGGCGACATGCGGGATGCCGCCGAGTCAATGGAAGGCCAGCTGCTCGCCGCCGGCATCTACGACAAGATTGAGGCAGGGTCCACGCTTGCCGAGGCGTTGGCGCACTATCCGGGAATTTTTTCCGAAGTCGTGGTGAACCTGGTTCGAGCCGGCGAGATTACCGGCCAACTGCCGGAAGTACTCAAGGAACTGGTCCGCTCCCTGAAGTGGCAGGATGAAATGGCCCAACAGAGCAAAAAGCTCCTGATGTACCCGGCCTTTGTCGTCGTCGTCATCAGTGGCGTCGTGTTTTTCCTGATGATCTATCTCGTACCGCAACTGGTATCGTTTCTCGGCGCCATGGGGCAAAAAACCCCGATGCAGACCAAGATCCTGATCGTTGTGTCGGGAATATTCGTCAAGTACTGGTGGTTGCTGCTTTCGACCCCTCCCTTGATTGTGGCCGGGGTTTCAACACTCGCGCGCTTTCATCCGGGGGTTCGCTATGCATTGCATAAACTGGCGCTCAACCTCCCCGTGATTGGCTTGGTGCTGAAGAAGATGATCCTTGCGCGCCTTGCCGATACCTTCGGCCTGATGTACCGGACGGGAATCCCCATTCTTGACGGACTGCGCTATTGCCAGAAGATCACCGGCAACCTGGTTATCCAGCGTTCCCTCGACCGGGTCATCGAACGCATCGCCACGGGAACCTCGATATCGACGGCTTTTGCGGCCGAGCGCATGTTCCCGGCATTGGTGATACGCATGCTGCAGGTAGGCGAATCAAGCGGTGCGCTGGACCAGTCATTGGCCAATGTGAGCTACTTTTATACCCGCGAAATCGACGAGTCGATCGGCAAGGTACAGGCATTGATCGAACCGGTAATGACCGTGACCATGGGCCTGATCCTCGGGTGGATCATGATGTCGGTCCTGAGCCCGATCTATGACACGATCGCGAAGATGAAAACATGAATCGGGTCCTGTTCGTTACGCCTGGTGAGAGCCAGTGGTGGAGCCGCGAAGGCGGTACATGGGGTCCCTGTTCCGCCGAGTCCGACGATCCTGTCTGGGTCGTGACCGATCTTGCCGAAGAGAGCCTGACGGAGTGCAAGGTGCCCCGGTTGTTCGGACGGGATCGCAGCGCCTTCGTCCGGCGGCAGGTTGCCGGGCGCTACCCCGATACGCCCTTCTGCGGCGCGATGCCCAATCCTGCTCAGGACGACCCGCTGGGGGCACTCATGCCCACGCGCTACGCAATGTTCGGCATTGACGCCGCCGAGCGGCTCAACGCCGAACTCGACGCCATCGGCGCACCTGTGGCAGGGGTATGGCCGCTTTCCATGCTGATGGGTGTGCTCGCCTCGCACCGGTCACTGCCAGCCGATCTGTTCGTGGTGCTGCCAGGGTCCGAAACCTTGCGCATCGTCTATCTCAGAAATCGGATACCGATTCTCACACGCATGACGCTGACCCCGGATCAGCCGAATGCCCAGGTCGAAGAAATCGTGCGCACCATTCGCCACCTGGAGAACACCCAGGCGATTTCGCGCGATGCCAAGGGCTTTCCGGTAGTGTTCCTTGGCGATCCGGCGAGGATAGATCCATTCCTGGCGCCGGCACGCCTGGTCCGCGTGGAACTTCCACAAAAGGGCGATGCCCCGGCGGGCGACTGGCACAACCTGGTATTCGACCTGGTACTGAAGTCTCCGGTTGGCCAGGTCGCGCCACTTGCCCGCCGCGTCGGCTTTCTCTCGGCAAGACTCAGTCGAGTAGCCCGCTATCTCGCCTTGCTGATTTTTGTCGTCGGCGTACTTGCCGCCAGCAGCAATCTATTGTCGATTTATCGCAAGGTGGAGCAACGGCTCGCGGTGGATCAGCAGATCGAGGATCTTGACGACCAGATCGACGGTTTGAATGCCCACATCGCGCGCTATGGCGCCGCTCCGGACATCGTGCGCAAGGCCATTGCCCTTACCGAGGAAGAGCTGGACTCGGCACCGGACATCGAGCCGTATTTGCGCTTGGTCTCGCAGGTGATCGCACGGGATCCCAACTTGCGCATCAAAGAGTTGCAGTGGCGGCTGATTGCGCCCGGCGTGGAGCCCTGCGTTATGTCCCTGGCCCTGGGCGGGGTCTCCGGTTCCGGGGCGGAGGCCAAGATACCTGGCGGAGATGTCCGTCGGGTGGAACTGGGCTTCGAACTCGGGATTCCGGGTTCCTACGGGCCGCGCGATCGTGCGCTGACATTGCGCGCAGTTTCCAGCGCAGTCGCCGCATTCGAGGGCGTGACCGTGTTCCAGGACGCCAACAAGGAACAGGCCAGCGGCAGTCTGCGTGGCGGCTCCATCGTCAGCGGCGTGTCGCAACCCAGGTGGTGCCTGACGCTTCCCGGCACGAACCCGAAACCGGGGAAAGCCGACGGGAGACCGGCGACATGAGCCCCGAGCGCGAAATTTTTCAGCGCTCCCGGCGGCGTCTGAACATTCTCGGGGCGAGCATTTTCGTTGCCCTTACGCTGGTATTCGGCAGCATCTATTCTCGCGATTCCCTGATACGGGGCCTGGCGACAAGCCAGGGTCTCCTGGGGGCGCGGACTGTAACCCTCAATCTCAAGCAGAGTGATCTTTCAAGCATGCGCACCTACATTGCACGCTATCGCGAGCTGACACAGCAGGGCGTTGTCGGCGCTGCGGAACGCGAAAGCTGGGTGGAGCAATTGGTCGCCACCCGCAACGAACTTGGTATCGCCGAGACGCTGAGCTACGTACTCAAGCCGCCGCGCAGCGTGGCCGAGCAGGGGCAGGGAGACGTTGCGGCGGCGGCCCTGGCAGCGGAACCTGATGCTCCGGGGGCAGGCTCCGCTTTGTATCATGACCTCGATTTCGAGATTCGAGGCAGCCACGAGGGGGAACTGCTCGCCTTGCTGAACGAGTATCGCGGCAAGGTCAAAGGCAGGTTCCGGGTGCAGTCCTGCCGCCTGGGAAGTCCCGGGTCGAATGGCTTGTCTGCCCAGTGCACGCTGCGATTCTTCATCCAGCCGGAACCGAAAAAAGCTCAATGAAACACCCTGACACCCTGGTGAATGGCCCCGTTCGGAAGTCAGCGGCTTTGCTAGACTTGAAGCATGAGCGCCGGAGACTTTGAGCGAATGCGGTACTCGCAAAACCTGAAGATTTCGATGGTGGCGTTTGCTTGCCTGTCGCCGGCGCTGCCTGTCCTGGCCCAGTCAAGCCAGGATCGGCTGGGAACATTGTTTTACTCTCCGGTGGAGCGGGCGATGATCGGCGCCAGCCGCAAGGGCGACGGCTCTGAAGTGGAGGGTGTCAGTGCCAATGTTTCGCTTACCGGGGTGGTTTCCCGCGATGGTCGAAAAGGTACCGCGTGGATCAATGGCCGTCCGGTGAAGGAAGGGGACGCGATCAGTTCAGCCGGTGTGCCGGTGATTGAGGCCGGACGCGTGGTGATCGACGGCAAGGGGGTACGGGTGCGTGAGACGCTCGAACTGGAAAGCGGCGCCCGCAGCGATGCCCTTCCGCCCGGTGCCGTAATGATTCGACGATCGAAATGAGCCCCGCATTTCCCCGCGGGCAGCGCGGTGCAGCACTGCTGATGATGCTGATGGTTTTCGGCTTGCTCGGCGCTTTTTTTGCGATGCGAAAGTTCAATTCGCCCGTGGTTCAGGTTGAAAAGGAGCAGGCAAGCCTGGCCCTGATGAACATGGCCAAGGAAGCACTGCTGGGATTCGCCGCCGCCAACGGTCGGCTACCCTGCCCGGCAACGGCGGCCTCGAACGGCGTTGAAGCGCCCATTGGCGGCCCCTGTACCAATCCTTACATCGGCTATTTGCCGGCCAGTACCCTGGGGCTTCCGGGGATGGATTCGACCGGCTATCTGCGTGATCCGTGGGCTGGTCGACTGCGTTATGCTGTGACAACGGCTAACGGAAATGCGGCAACCACCACCGATGGCATTAAAGTGGTCACGGTTGGCTCTTTTGTGCCCGATCTGCGGGTATGCAGCAGTTCCACCAATATCACCGCAACCACCTGCGGGACCGCCCAGCCATTGACGACCACTGCAGTGGCGGTGATATTTTCGTCGGGCCCCAACGGTTCAACAGCTACCGGGCAGGACGAGGCCGAGAATGATGTGGCCAGTGATAACCAGGTGTTCATCAGTCATCCGCGGACCGATGACATGGCAGCCAATGGTGAATTCGATGATCTGGTGACGTGGGTTCCCTCGGATCTGCTGTTTGCCCGGATGAGGCAGAACTTCAAACTTCCAACTCCATGAACCTTCAGCGAGAGGATGAATTCGCATGAGCCGAATCAATCAATCCCAGTGCGGCTTCACTCTGGTCGAGATGGCCGTCGTCCTGCTGATTGTCGCACTCCTGGTCGGCAGTGGGTTGTCGGTCGTCAGCGCACAAGTCGAACAGCAGAAGTACAAGGATACGCAACGGATCCTCGATGACGCTCGCGAGGCGCTGCTTGGATTTGCCGCCGCCAACGGGCGATTGCCCTGTCCGGCCACTGCGGCTTCGAATGGCATCGAGGCACCGGCGGGCGGTTCAACGGCGGTGACACCCTGCACCAGTCCTTACGGAGGATTCCTGCCTGGCGTCACGCTTGGTATGACCGGGCTGGATGGCAATGGCTATGTACTCGACGCATGGGGGGGGCAGACCAACCGCATCCGTTATGCCGTGACTACGGCGATCACTCCCGGCGCCAATGCCAACGCCGCAACCTCGCCCAATGGCATTCGCACGGCAACCATCCTCACCTACGCACCTGCGCCGAATTTGCGCGTCTGTACCACGTCCACTGGCATCCTGGCGACGGCCTGCGGGGCTGCGGCTGCCTTGACAACGTCGGCGGTAGCCGTGATCTTCTCCTTGGGTCCGAACGGTCCGCGCGGTGTCGCAGGTGGCGCCGACGAAACGGCAAACCAGAACGCGGATCAGGTTTTCGTTTGGCATACACCGGTTGCAGTCGGCGGTACCAACGGTGAGTTTGATGACTTGATGACTTGGATTTCTGCGCCCTTGCTTTTCAATCGCATGCTGCAGGCCAATAGCTTGCCCTGACCGATGAGGCCTTGAGTTGACCACCAACGCCGACGGCGCCGGAGATTGGCCGCTGCTGATCGTCGAGGACGATCCGGCCCTCTCGTCCTACCTCGCTGCAGCCCTGAGTGGCAAGGGGTTCGCAGTCGACGTGGCCGGCGATCGGGCATCGGCCTTGGCATGCCTTGCGGCAACCGGGTCACCCCGACTGGTGCTGCTTGATCTGGGTTTGCCCCCGGCACCGAGCACCATGGTCGAAGGCCTTGCCGTGCTTGACGATTGTCTGGCCAGGTCGCCATCGTCCAAGGTGGTGGTGCTTACCGGGCAGGATGAAAGCGCCGCGGCACTCGCGGCGATTCGTCGCGGTGCGTTCGATTTCATCCTCAAGCCGGCGCCGGTTTCGCAAATCGTCCAGGCTCTGCGTCGCGCCATGATGTTCCTGCGCGAGGAATCGCGCATGGCAGAAGCCGGGGAGGCCCGGGTACAGCTCACCGCACGCCTCGACGAAGGGCCCAAGGAAGCGGCGGCCGCCGCGGAAGAACAGTTGCTGCGGCGGGTCCTGGTGGAAGCCGGATACAACGTTGCGGATGCGGCCCGGCGCCTTGGCCTGGCTCGCGAGCACGTCTACTACTACCTGAACAAGTATGGGATTCGACGCCCCGGCTAGTTTCGGACTGTTCCTGATTGCGGCCGGGATTGCGATCCTTGGCGCCAGTTTCCGGATCGCCCGGCTGGCGCACAGCTATCGCCGCCGCCTGGAGAACCTGCTGCAGTTGGCAAGCCTCCCGCTCGATCCGCTGGAGTTGCCTGCCGCCGCATGGGGGGATCTGGAGAGTGGCGGATGGCGGCGCCTGAGCTGGGAGGGTAGCTGGTTCGGCCAGCCGGTGTCGGGAACCCTGGAGGCCGGCGCCAAGAAATCACGCAAGACCCCGGTGGCCCCTCTGGAATTCGACCTGGCAAGCGGTGACGAGGTCAGGCTGCACGTTTCACTGACCCACGCCGATGCCTGGGGCGAAAGCCGCCTTTTCGCGGACCATCTTGCGCGGGTTTTCGTGCTTCTACTTGAGACCCGCTTGCATGCGCGTACCGAGGCGCTTTCGGCGGCGCTGGCGGAGCGGGCACGGCTGTCCCTCTATCTGCAGCATGACATGCGCAACCAGGCGCAGTGGGTGCTGTGGGTGGCTGATGACTTTGCCAGCAGCGAAGGCGATGCGTCCATGCTTTCCGCGGCCCATCGGCTGCGCGATAACGCCGGGCTGGCACGCGATCGTGCCGAGCGCCTGATTGCGGCTCTCGGCCGCCATCCCATGATCGAACAGGCGTCATCGGTGGAGTTGCATGTTGCGGCCAGGCAGGCCGCGCGACTGGCGGGCGTAGAACCCGTGATCGAAGGCGAGGCCCTGGTGTGGGTGGCGACCGGATTGCTGGCGCGGGCCTTGGACAATCTCTTCGGCAATCTTGCCGCCGGATGGCGGGAGACGCCGACCGTCACGCCCAGACTGAGCTTGCAGACGATTTCTTCAGGCGGCTCCCGGATCGTCGAGCTGGACTTTTTCTGCCCCTGGCCGCCCGGAATCAAGCCCCTGGCGCAGGAAAAGATCTTCGAGCCCTTCGCCAGCGGCCGGCCCAGCGGGCTCGGTCTGGGGCTGTATCAGGCGCGCAAGAGCCTGCGTGAAGCCGGCGGTGACCTGCAAGCGCGAGCGGAAGCCGAGGGCCTCCGGTTCCTGCTGCGCCTGCCCGCAAGCGCACCGTAAAGATTCTTCACTTCTTTTTCACCAGGTAGTCGATTAAAGTGCGATCCATAGAAATTCCATACGCATCCACAAAGAGGAAATCACCATGAAGCTTCAGAAGTTTGCCCGTCAAGCGGGTTTCACGCTGGTCGAAATCGCCATTGTGCTGGTCATCATCGGCCTGCTGCTGGTCGGCGTGCTGCAGGGGCAGGAGATGATCGAGAACACCAAGACCAAGTCCATCGTCAGCGACATGAAATCTGTCCAGGCCGCTTACAACTCCTATCTTGACCGCTACAAGGTACCGCCTGGCGATGAGGCCAATGCGACCTTCGTTGCCCGCGGCTGGCCGGCCGCCATGTCCAACGCCGGCGGCGGCAACGGCATTCTGACGATGCCGGTGGCAAACACCTTCACCAACGCCGCAGCGGCAGAGAACGAAAGCTTCTGGCAGGCATTGCGCGCTGCAGGCTTCCTCTCCGGAAGTTCAACCGATGTCGGTACCGCGGCCCTGCCCAAGCATTCCGCCAACGGTCTGATTGGCGTCTCAACCGGCACCGTCTATGGCATGGTCGGCGTCTTTGTCTGCGCATCAGGCCTGACCACGAAGCAGGCGGCCGCCGTCGATACCATGATCGACGGCCCGCTTCCCGCCACCAACATCGGCAACAACGTGGGCAACATGCGCGGCATCAACGGTGCCGGCAACCCCTTGGCGCCCGTCGCCGGTGTGCCTGCGGCGACGGCTTACAACGAAACGACCCAGGTCAACCCCTGGACGCTCTGCATGAAGATTGGCTGATGCATTAGTGTTGGCGCCGACGGGTTCAGTTTGCCCGTCGGGTTTTCACAGTACTCTCCGGCAGCAGGACCCTTCGGGAACTGCCGCCGTTTTCGCTTGATCGGGCTGAGGTATGGATCGCGATTCGGCTTTCGCACCGGGTTTCCCCGGCCTGAGTTCGGACTCAAAGCTGCCAGCCTGAAACCGTGAACGAGCAGGTCCGATTCTTTCTCTCCCGCGAATCGAAGCGGAAGATCTACTCCGCGATCATCATCGCGGTCCTTGCCGTCTTGACGGTCGGGCAGGCACATGCCGGATTTCTGGTGCTGGTATTGGCTTTGCCGATTTCCGTGTGGCTGGCGTGGAGCGCCTACATCATCGTGCGCCGGCCCTATGCCCGCTTGTCCCAGGTCATCTGTGTTGCCGTATGGCTGGTGGCATTTCTGCTGGTATTTGCGGCGCATCTTCTGCGGCACGAGGTGGTCCGCAGCGATGCCAACCAGGTGGTCCGTGAAATCCGTCGGCACATGGCCGACTATGGTCGTTGTCCGCACCAGTTGTCGGTGCTGGGTTACAAACAGCAGGACCTGACCGACAGGTTGGGCGAGAACTTTGGCTACAGCTGCGAGAACCGGAAGCCGAAGTTCTTTTATATCGCCACCTTTACCATCTTCGATACCTTCGAGTACGACTTCGAGCAGTCGAATTGGAGGTATGTGAGCTGGGCTGAAAAGAAGAAATTCCTCGATACCCGTCCACCGGGATCGGCAACCGAGTCCGCCGATCCTTCCATAGCCACGCCGGCATCCGGTTCCCGATCCGATTCGCGCCGCACGCCGTGAGCGTCAAGCTAGCCCGGACAGCAGGATTACGGCGTTCGGCGGGATATCGGTGTGACGGGGGCGACCTGAAACATGGGGCTTTTACGGCTATGAATCAGCGAATCGGCCCTGAGGTTTGGTGCAGAATCGGGAATCGAGGGAACCCCGAGCCCGCTTTGGAGGGAGCCTGATGGCACGTCCGGAAAAGATCCGATTGGGTGACATGCTGGTCCAGCAGCAGCTGGTTACCCCTGAGCAACTCAAGCTGGCGCTTGAGGAACAAAAGCGTTCCGGGCGCAAGCTCGGGCGGGTGTTGGTCGACAGCAATTACGTTACTGAAGAGGGCATTTCCCAGGGCTTGGCGCGCCAGCTCGGAGCCGACTATTTCGACCTCAAGACCTTCAAGCCGCATACGGAACTGATCAGGTTGCTGCCCGAGGCGCAGGCCCGGCGCAATCGCGCCCTGGTGCTGAGCGAGCGCGCCGGCATGCTGGTGGTAGGCATGGCCGATCCCACCGATCTCGCCGCCTTTGACGATTTGTCGCGCATCCTGAAGCGCGAGATAGATCTTGCCGTTGTCACCGAAAGCCAGTTGCTATCCACCATCGACCGCGTGTATAGCCGTGCCGCCGAGATCACGGGGCTGGCCAAGGAATTGACGGCCGACATGGGCGATATTGCCGGCGATTTCGGCAACATTCTCGGCCTTACGGCAGGCGCAGAGGACGCGCCGGTCGTCAAGCTGCTCAACACCGTATTCGAGGAGGCGCTGAAAATGCGCGCTTCCGACATCCATATCGAACCCCAGGAAAAGGTCTTGGTGATCCGCTTCCGCATCGACGGCGTGCTGCATGTGCAAACCGAGGCCGATGCAAAGATCGCCACGGCACTGGTGCTGCGACTGAAGCTGATGTCGGGCCTCGACATCTCCGAAAAGCGCCTGCCGCAAGACGGGCGCTTCAACATCAAGCTGCGCAGCACCGCGATCGACATCCGCATATCCTCGATGCCGACCCAGCACGGCGAGTCCGTGGTGATGCGCCTGCTGGCACAGAATACCGGTCTCCTGCAGCTTGACCGGCTGTTCATGCCGCGCCCGGTGCTTGAGCGCTTCCGTCGGGCGATCTCCCGGCCCTCCGGCATTGTGCTGGTGACGGGCCCCACCGGTTCGGGCAAAACCACCACGCTGTATGCCGCGCTCAATGAACTGAACACGCCGGAAAAGAAAATCATCACCGTCGAAGATCCGGTCGAATACCGCTTGCCCGGCCTCAACCAGGTCCAGGTGCATGAAAAGATCGACTTGTCCTTCAGTCGTGTGCTGCGCAGCGCGCTGCGCCAGGACCCGGACATCATCCTGCTGGGCGAAATGCGCGACCAGGAGACGGCGGAAATCGGCATGCGCGCGGCGATGACGGGCCACCTGGTGCTGTCCACCCTGCATACCAATGATGCCCTGTCGACGCCGATCCGCCTGCTCGACATGGGCGTGCCACGCTACATGGTGGCGATGTCGATCCAGATGGTCCTCGCGCAACGCCTGGTTCGCGTCAATTGCGAAAACTGCGTGGTTTCCCATACGCCTCTGCCGCACGAACATCTCTGGCTCAAGGGCGAACTTGGCGACGGAGTTGACGGCATTGCCTACAAGCGCGGACAGGGCTGCACTCACTGTGCCAACACCGGCTATCAGGGACGCCAGGCAGTGTATGAACTGCTCGACATGAACAATGCGCTGGTCGAGGCGGTCAATCGCGGCGACCCGAACGAGTTCATGCAGATCGGACGCGAACAAATGGCCGGCAACACCTTGCGTCGCGATGCCGTGCGCCTGGTGGTCGCCGGTCGCACCACCATCGAAGAAGCCATGCGCATCAGCACCCAGCTCGACGAATAGCCGCCCATGCCAAATTTCGCCTACCGCGGCCGCAACGGTACCGGAGACGTCGAACAGGGGATACTCGACGGCGCCAGCGCCGGCGCGGTCGCCGACATGCTCTTTGGCCGCGGCATTACGCCGATCGAAATCAGTCCGACGACCAAGTCGGCCGGGGCCGCCGGCTCCGGTCCGGGCACGGACATTCAAATCTTCAAGCCGAAGGTGCAGCACATGGACGTGCTGCTCTTCTCGCGGCAGATCCATACCCTGCTGCGTTCTGGCGTGCCGATAATGCGCGCCCTGGCCGGCCTGCAGGATTCCAGCACCAATCCGGCGATGAGGGCGGTATTGCAGGACGTGCGCGAAAGCCTCGACTCGGGGCGCGAGCTCTCGCTGTCACTGGCCCGCCACCCCAAGGTATTCACGCCGTTCTACCTTTCCATGGTGCGCGTCGGTGAAATGACCGGCCGGCTCGAGGAAGTCTTCATCCGCCTCTTCGACCACATGGCCTTCGAGCGCTTCATGCGTGACCAGGTGAAGTCGGCATTGCGCTACCCGTCCTTTGTCGTCGCCGCGATGCTGATTGCCATTGTGATCGTCAATATCTTCGTGATCCCGGCCTTCGCCAAGGTGTTCAAGGGATTCGGCGCCGACCTGCCGTTAATGACCCGGCTCCTGATCGGCTTCTCCGACTTCATGCTGAACTGGTGGCCGGCCCTGTTGCTCGCTGCCGTCGGCGGGGTCTTTGCATTCAATGCCTGGCTCAATACCCGGAAGGGACGCTACGACTGGGACCGCATCAAGTTGCAGATCCCGATTGCCGGCAAGATCGTGCGCAAGGCGACGCTGGCGCGCTTTGCGGCGAGCTTTGCGCTGGCATCGCGCAGCGGTGTTCCCATCATCCAGGCCCTGACCAACGTTGCAGAAACGGTGGACAACGCCTACATCGCGGACAAGGTGGAGAAGATGCGCGACGGTGTCGAGCGCGGCGAAAGCATCCTGCGCACCTCCATCGCCGCAGGCGTGTTCACTCCCGTGGTCTTGCAGATGATCGCCGTCGGCGAGGAGTCCGGCGCGCTGGATGACATGATGAAGGAGGTCGCCGACCTGTATCAGAGCGAGGTCGAGTACGAGCTGAAGACATTGTCCCAGCAGATCGAACCTGTCCTCGTGATAACGCTGGGCATCATGGTCCTGATCCTGGCCCTGGGCATCTTCCTGCCGTTGTGGGACCTGGGCAGGGTCGCAATCAAAAAATGACCCGCCAGCTCGGTGCCACCAAACTCGAGTTCGCCCTCACCGTGGCGATCTTCGGCGTACTTGGCGCGCTGCTGTTGCAGCGCCTGGCCCTGGTCGAGGAGTACACGGAGCGCACGGAAGTTGATGTCACCATTCGCAATATCCGCACCGGCATACAACTCGCCATCGGCGAGCGCATCGTGCGCGGCGAGCAAGATCGTCTGGCGGAAGTCGCAGCGGCGAGCCCGGTCGACCTGCTCGGCAAGCATCCGCGCGGCTTCGTCACCGCGCCGGCTGCCACGGCGGTGGGCCAGTGGGCCTACGATCCGCAAGGCCGCGAGCTCAGTTATCTGCCACGACGGCCAGGGACTTTTGGTGATGCCGATAGATTGCGTTGGCGTCTGGTGGCGCGCACCGATGCGGCCGGAAAGGTGTTCGGCGCCAGCCTGGTACGCCTGAATTGATACCGTGTTTCGCCGCTGATTGCCGGAATGTACAAGTGCCCGGCTGCTATGTTGGAGCTTAATGTGAAGGGAACTTCGCCATGATTGGAGATGCGAGCCGCATCCATCCTCCGGCACGCGGTTTTACTTTGGTCGAACTGGTGATCGTGATCACCATCATCGGCATTCTTGCAGCCGTGGCCTTGCCACGCCTGATCGAAGCCCAGCGCGACGCGCGCGTCGCCAAGGCCAATGCCATCTTCGGTTCGATCCGCTCGGCCGCCGCGCTGGCCCGTTCGCGCTGCGAGCTGGATATAGCAGGGACGGCTCCGAGCTCAACTGTGACCAACTGTGCCTCGACGCCACCCAAGGTCAACATGGACGGCACCATGGTCGATATCGTCAATCGCCACCCTGCGGCATCTGCCACGGGCATCGAAGCCGCCGCCGGCATCACCCCGGTAGCCGACGGACTGACGCCCGGCGGGGGCGGCAGCACGCGTACCTTCGACGTGGTCGGCGGCACCGCGCCCAACTGCCGCATCAACTACCAGGAGGCCAGCCTGAGCGGAACCGCCATCGTCGCCCCCGTCATCACGGTGGCGACGACCGGCTGTTGAGGCTATGATGAAGATAAGTAAAGACATGCGTACTTTTGGAGAACCATCATGAAACAGAAGGGTTTTACACTTATCGAGTTGATCGTCGTTATCGTGATTCTGGGCATTCTCGCGGCGACGGCGTTGCCGAAGTTTGTGGATATGAGCGGTGATGCCGATACCGCAGCAGGCAAGGGCTTGGCGGCGGCAATCAATAGCGCATGCGCCATGAACTGGGCGCAGAACAAGTCGAGTAGCGGCGTTGTCCTGATCACCACTTCGCCTGGGGCGATGTCAGCGGTTAATGTGACAGGTACCATCACCAACCAGGCGGCCGTATTGGCAACCTTTACTGGTGCAACAGCCTCTACACCCTGCAGCGTTACATATTGAGCCCCGACATCGGGTGTGGCCCCGATTGAGAGCAGTGTCAGCGAGATGGCGGCTTTTCTCGCGCATTGCGCCAGATGCTTGGTGATGAGCCGGCGTTCCGGCAGCTTCGTGGAGTCGCAAACGATACGCAGCGGCAGTTGATGACAAAAATCAGCCTTGGCCTGCTTGCCGTGATGGTGAGCGGGCCATTTCTTTTGCCCATTCATACCGCACCCATTCCGAGCTTCTGGGCTGAATGGTGGGTGGGCGCGCTGGGCCTTGCCGCGGCGCTAGCCGGACTCTTCGGCACGCGCGAGCGACTCGTTCTGCCGGGAAGTTTGCTGATTCCAACGCTGTTGCTGGCGACGCTGCTGCTGCAGTTTGCCTTTGGCCGAATCGCGTTCGAACCGCTAGGCCTGCTTTTTGCGAACTATCTGCTTTTTGCCACCTTGCTGATGATACTCGGGCGGCAATTGGTCGTATCCGAGGGCCTTGGCCGCTTGGCCGAGGTGCTTGCGATCGGCTTCGTCCTTGGCGCGCTGGTCGGCACCGCAGCGGCACTCGTGCAATGGATGGGGTTCGCCGACCGGGTGGCGTGGGTGTTCACGCACGGTGGCAGCGGGGTGTATGGCAACCTTGGACAAGTCAATCACCATACCCACCAGGTCTGGTTGGGTATCGTCTCGGCCTTTTACCTGAGCGGGCGCGGGCACATTTCGCGTCGACTGCTCTGGCTATTGGTCCTTACCCTGGGCTTCGGCAGCGTGCTGGGCGGGTCGCGCAGCGTGTTTCTCTATGCCGGGGTACTGGCTGGCGCACTGGTCTGGTGGCGTCGCTCGGCACCTCCGGGGACAGGCAGCACGCTGCTGATAGACGCCGCAATGCTGATTCCGGTTCTGCTCGCGCTTAGCCTCGCAGGCGGATGGTTGTCGTCCCTGCTACCAGAGATTCTTTCCTGGATCGGCGTGGCAGACGGGAAGGCGGTCAGCGCCACGATGCCAGGCGCTCGGCTGTATGACGAGGTGTCCGGCCCAAGCATCCGCGTTGACATGATGCGCACCGCGTGGCTGGCGTTTGCGGAACACCCTTGGTTGGGCCAAGGCGTCGGGAACTATGCCTGGGGCAGCTTTATGGCTGCCGCCCTGCAGACGGAAGGGGATCGCCTGTTCGTTTCCGAGCATGCGCACAACCTGGTGTTCCAGCTGCTCGCCGAATTCGGCGCACCGGCCACGCTGATGGCGATTGCCATGGTGGCCTGGTGGGCCAGGGGCTTCCTGCGCCAGCCATGGCGTCTGGAACATGCATGGTGCGCCTGCGTTATTGGTCTTGGCGCCATGCATTCGATGACCGAATATCCGCTGTGGTATAGCTATTTCCTTGGGCCGACCGCGCTCATATTGGGGGCGACCGACCGGGCGCAGGCCGTAACCCTTGTCGGGCGTCGTATTGCCTTCTACCTGCTCCTGATCGGATTGGGCGGGATGGCGATTCTCGGTAACCTGCGTTCGGACTATTCAACCATCGAAGCCATCAGCAACCGGCCGCTGGCGGCGGATCTCGATCGCGAGCGGGCTTGGCGAATCTCCATGGAGAGCCTGCTGCGATTGCGCGAAGAATCCCTGCTCTCGCCCTGGGCCATGCTGGGATTTGCCACCCTTGCCGAGCCGAGCCACGAGCAGGCCGAGTATCGCGCCAGGCTATGCAAACGGGGCATCCTTTTTTCGACGGCACGCCCGCTGGTGACCCGCTGCGCCATGCAACTGGCTTTGGCCGGTGCGGAGGCGGAGGCGCGCGAACTGGTAGGTCAGGTGCTGCGCGCCTACCCGATGGAACGCAGCGCCACGCGGGACCAGTTGCGTGCAGGCGCCGAGCGGTTTCCGGAACTCGAGTCCTTGCGGGCGATGGCGGCGGAGGGCGCCGATGCCCCGCGGTGAGCCGGCCTGGCCTACCTTCCTTGCGCTGTGACGCAATGCGCGGGTGTCTGGATGGAGCCTGTGGCAAACGCGCGATAATCTGGCAGTTCACGTGGATCGTCCCTGCCGGGTCGCTGCGGGCCCATCAATCATGAGCGACACTGCATTTCCTGCTGCCTGTTGGCCAGGGGTATTGCGCCCCGGTCATGCCCATTTGCGAATGGCACAGAGTGCCGATCGAAATCCGCCGGACCGGAGCAGATTTTCCGCCCGATTCCAGGGAGGCTTCACCGTTCTCGAACTGGTGGTGGTGATGGTGGTCATCGGTATTCTGGCCGTGGTCGTCTTGCCGCGCCTCAGTTTGTTCGATGGCTTCGATCAGCTTGGCTACCGCGACCGTGTCCGCGCAACCCTAGAATACGCGCGAAAGTCGGCGGTGGCGCAACGGCGAAATGTCCAGATTACTCTGGCTGCAGGCAGCGTTACGGTATTGATCGCCTCCGACACGCCCGAGGGTGCCGCCGCCACCACCTACGACCGCAACCTCGTGCTTCCCGGCAGCAACAGTCACACCTTTACCGCGCCGGCGGGCGTAACTCTTGCACCGCCGGCCGTGCTGGTCTTCGACGCACTGGGGCGGCCCTCGGCGGGTGGCAGTTTCACCATCACCGGCAGCGGTGACCCCATCGTCGTCGAGGCGGTGACCGGCTATGTCCACTAGGCCGACCATGATCCCGGCCGGCCGCGCCGTATCGCGCCCAGGCGGCTTCACCCTGATCGAGCTGATCGTCTTCATCGTCGTTGTCAGCGTTGCCCTGGTCGGCGTCATGACCGTCCTCAATATCACTTCCCGTTCCAGTGCCGACCCCATGGTCAAGAAACAGGTGCTGGCCGCGGCCGAAGCCCTGCTCGAGGAAGTCCAGTTGCAGCCTTTCACCTACTGCGCGCCGGACGACAGTAATGCCGCGACCGCGATCAATCCGACTACGGGCGCCGGCGGTTGCGCGACCACCGTGCAAGGATTGGGTGCCGGCGGCACGGCACGCATCGCGGATACGGATAATGTCGGAGATTACGCGGGCGTCACGCTAAATCCGGTGAGCTCGATTGACGGTACTTATGCTCTCACCGGCTATACCGCCAGCATCAGCGTGACGCCCGAGAACCTTGGACCGGCGGCGGCACAGATTGCATCCGCCGTCTGCGCCTCCGCGACCGACTGCAGCGCGCTGAACGTGTTGCGCATCAGCGTCTCGGTGACGGGGGGCGGCGAGAGCGTCACCCTTGAGGGCTATCGCGCCCGCCACTCGCCCAACATGCTGCCATGATGCCGCGACCCGACAAGCGGCAAGCCGGTTTCACGCTGATGGAAGCGGTCGTGGTGATGGTCGTCATCGGCATCCTGTCTGGTGGCATCGCGGTCTTCATGACCCGACCCATCGAGGGCTATGTCGACGCCGTGCGCCGGGCCGAACTCACCGACCAGGCGGACGTCGCCCTGCGCCGAATGGCGCGCGACATCCGCCTCGCTCTGCCCAACAGCCTGCGCCTGAAAGACAGCAGCAACGCCACGGTGACCAGCTGCACTGCCGGCACCGACTGCTATGTCGAATTCATCATGACCAAATCAGGCGGCCGCTATCGCGACCCTTCGGACGGCTCTACCGGTGGCAATTTCCTTGATTACAGCGGCACACTGACCAATCCGGACTGTGCGGGCGTACCCAGCCCCTGCTTCGATGCCCTTGGCACCAGCCCGGCCAATCCGCCGGATATCGCCAACGGCGATTCGCTGGTGGTATACAACCTCGGGCCTGGCTATTCGCCGGCGGATGCCTACGCCGGCGGCAACCGGACCACTGTCAACGTGACCAGCGGCACGCCCTATCTGCTGACCATGGCATCGAACGTATTTGCTGCCCAGTCGCCACCGCTGCCCTCACCCGACGCACGTTTCCAGATCGTCGGCCAGAACGACTTGGTAGTGCGCTTTGCATGTGTCGGTGGTCAGGTGCTCCGAAAGTCGAATTGCGCCTTCGCCGCGACTGATACCTGCGGCACCAGCGCCGTGCTGGCAGGGTCAGGCACAGTTCAGGCGACCTGCGAACTCGACTACCAGGCGAGTGCCCTGGGCCGCACCGGCCTGCTCTACCTGCGGCTGATCCTGACCCACACGCCCAGCGGCGAAAGCATCAACCTGTTCCAGCAGGTCCATGTGGATAACGCGCCATGAAGCACCTGCGAAACCGGATCAGGGGCTTTGCCATCGTTACGGCGATTTTCATTCTCGTCGTCCTGGCGACTCTCGGCGCCTTCATTGTCCACATCTTCAGTAGCCAGCAGATCGGCTCGGCCCTCGATCTTGACGGTGTGCGCGCCTACCAGGCGGCGCGGGCCGGAGTCGAATGGGGGATCTACAAGGTGCAGGCCACGCCGGCCTACAACTTCAGCTACGGTACTCCGGCCGTCGCTGTCGGCAGCGCCAGCCCCGACTCCCGGGCCTGCCCGGCGTCCCCGGCCTCCTTCACGCCGGCCGCCACGACGCTCTCGGCATTCACAGTCACGGTGACCTGCACCCAGATTGCCGGGACCAGCGGCAGCCCGAACGTCTATTCACTGGTCTCGGTTGCCTGCAATGGACCCAACGCCGCCGAGCCGCGCTGTCCGAACGTTACGAATCCGGGGGCATACTATGTCGAGCGCCGACTCGAGGTGGCTTTCTGATGGCCTTGCCGCCGGCAACCTTGGACCTCAAGCGATGATGCGGACATGAACGCAATATTGCGCCTTGCCAGGCAGGCGATGTTTGCGATCGCGGCATTTGCCTTTGCGCCGGTCGCCGAGGCGGTTTTATGTACCACGTCGACCGTCGGCGGCAACTGGAACGTTCCCGGCGACTGGAGTTGCGGTCATGTGCCCTTGACCACCGATGACGTCGCTATCGACCGCAATTTCACGGTCAATCTGGCGACGGCGAATGTCATCAGCGTTACCATGACCGCCGGCATACTGACGCAGAGCAGCGCCTTCAACGTTGCCGGGCCCTTGCTGATCCAGGGCGGCACTTTCAATTCGACCAACACCATGACCATCGGCGGGGTAACCACGATATCTGCCGGAACCTTCAATCCGACGTCTGCGAGCGCACGCACCTTTGCCAGTCTGGTAACGATCTCCGGCGGCACATGGGCCGGCACCACCCAGCCGGTCACGTTTCGCGGCGGCCTTACCTACAGCAGCGGCACCTTCACGGCCGGTACCGGCGTGCATACTTTCAATACGGCGGCACAAGCCCTGAACGGAACGCTGGCGATTCCGAGCATGACCGTGACGGGCGTCACGGTGACCAATAACGGTGACTTGACAGTTGCGACCGCGCTCGTGGGAACGGGCGGCCTGACCAATGCGGCGACCCGGACGCTGAACATTGGCGGCACCTCCGGCATCACCACAATGACGGCGACGGCAGGGGGCAATGTGGTGAATTACACGGGAGCGGGCCAGACGGTCAAGGCAACCAGTTACGCCACCCTGAACATCAATGGCACGGCGACCAACAGCGGCACCACCGCGGTCGCCACGGCTTTGGGCGGGGCCGGCACGCTGACGAATGGCGCGACCGGGGTGCTCAACCTCGGCGGCACTTCGACGATCACCGGGTTGACCGCCACGGTCGCCGGCAACACCGTGAATTACACCGGTGCCGCGCAGACGGTGAAGGCCGTGCCCTACCGCAACCTGACGCTGAGCGGCTCGGGCGTGAAGACGCTGACGGGTGTAACCACGATCACTGGCAACCTGACCCTTTCGGGCACCGCTAGCGCTACCTCGGCCGCCGACATGGCCATCGGTGGCACCCTCGTGATCGGCACGGGGACCAGCTTCACCTCGGCCAACACCAATGCGGTGACAGGCACCACCACGGTGACCGGCACGGGCACGCTGACCAACAACGCCACGTTGACCTTGACCGGGGTGCTGGGCGGCACGGGGAGGCTGACGAACGCGCTGGCGGCGAGCGTGTTGAACCTGACGGCGACGCCGACCATCACTACGCTGACGGCCACCGCCGTGGGCAACCAGGTGAATTACACAAGCGCCGCAGCGGCGCAGCCGATCAAGGTGACGACCTACGACATCCTCAACTTCAGCGGAGCGGGCACCAAGAGCATCGGTGGCGTGACCACGGTGAATGGTGCGATGTCGGTGACCGGAGGCAACGTGACCAATAGCAGCACGCTGACGGTG
>CAJBYR010000281.1 GCA_903959855.1 uncultured beta proteobacterium | reverse complement strand
TCGCGGAAACCGTTGCGGCGCAAGGCTTCCCGGCTTTCGATTATGCCAAATGAACCGGGACACAGCCGGGACAAGCCGGGACACTCGTTCGCGGGACGTGTCACAGCGTCGCATCTTTCCGGCTTTCGCCCTCAAAAGTCGGCGCTGGCGACACGGCGGCCGGGGTTGCCGGGTTGCCGTAAATCGTTCCCCATCTGTCCCAGGCGGTGCGCTGGTCGGGATCGTCCGGCAGCGGCCGGAATCCTTCGCAGCGCCGCAGTAGTTCGCGGATCGGGGTATAGCTGCGGCTCGCCTTGATCTCGCCCCGGTGCGCCGCCAGGCATAGCCCGCGCTCGTTCAGGTTGTCGCAGTCGGCGCAGCGTCGCCGGTTGTCGCCGTCCCGCCAGGGCGGGGCGATGTTGCCGCTTGATGCGTCGGCGGCCGGGGGTGCGGGTGCCGGCTCCGGCCGGGGTGTCTCGGTCGCTGGGGTCGCCGGGGTCGCTGGCGGTGCAGCAGGTAGCAGCGCGTCCCAATCAATCATCATCGCCACTCAGCAGCGCCGGCAGGATATGCACCACGCGCGGCCGGCCCTCGGTCGGAATGATCGGGCGGACCAGCCAGGGGCGATCCGGTTCCGTACCTTCCTCGGCAAATCCCCGCTTGACCAGCAAGCGCCCCACGGCCGCCGCGTCGAATCCCTTGCATACGCGGGCGCGCCAAACCTCGTTGAAGATGTAAAAGTGCACCGCGTCCTCGGCGGCGTCGTGCTTTC
The DNA here is from genome assembly GCA_903959855.1 of uncultured beta proteobacterium. Lineage (GTDB taxonomy): Bacteria > Pseudomonadota > Gammaproteobacteria > Burkholderiales > Rhodocyclaceae > Sulfuritalea. The sequence goes on along the minus strand of CAJBYR010000281.1, from coordinate 18,806 downwards.
GGTAGCCGCTGCGGTCGGATCGCACGGGCGCATGGTCGTCTTTGTTCGGCGGCCGGTCCCATTCGGTGAAGCTCGATTCACCATAGCGCCGCAGGAATTCACGCACCGCCGCCAGCGCCGCGCGTTCTTCCTGGTTGCCTTCGCCTCCACGTCGCGCCTTCCATGCGTCAAAGCAGGCGCGCGCCGCCGTCATGCTCTCGCCGGGTTCCCAGCCGGTAAGCCCCCACTTGGTAGCCAGTTCGCCGGCTGCGCCGACAAGGGCGAAGCGATCCGCAACCCGCCGCGCCTGTCCGTGCGCCTCGCCGGTCAGGCACGCGGCCTGGAATTTTCGCTGCGCCTCTTTCACGGTGTCGGCTACGGTTGATTGATGCTTGACCAGTTCCGCCAGGTACGCCAGGAAAGGGCCGCCGTAGTTCGTCCGCGCCGCGTCCGTGAGTGCCTTGGAAAACTCCGCGCCCCCCTGATAGCCGTGCAAGTTTTCAAAGATGCCCAGCCCCTTGCCGGCATCGGCGGGAATCTCCGCCAGGCGCGCATCCTGTCCCGCCCTTGGCGATTTGCCGGCCTCGCTCATTTGCTCCAACAGCCCGATTTCGCCCGCGCTCAGGAACAGCACACGCCAGCTTGCGCGCGCCCGTAGTCCGCCCATGCGCTGCGCGCGGCCCTTGGCTCCGCCGTTCGCCAGCATATAGACGCACTCGCCGGCCGCCCGCGCGTCAACCTGCGCGATTTCGTCTAGCAATAGCAGCGCGTCGCAATGTTGCTGCGCCGTGGTTTCTAGCGCGTTGTCGGTGTTCCGCCAGGTCTGCATATAGTCCCGGCCGCCGCACACGCTGGCGGCAACCCGTAGCGCCGTAGTCTTGCCGTCAGACGAATTGCCGCGTAGGTGGAAGCCGCCGCCCTCGCTGCCGGTCAGGTGCAGCAGCGGCGCGGCGAATGCAACCGACACGGTAAACAGCAGGCGGGAATTTCCACGGCATAGCGCGGCAACTTCCTGTTGCCAGCCCTTGACGGTGCCGCGTGTCGTGAATGTCGTTGCCGGCGTTTCTGAATCGAATATCCATTCATCGCGCCCCGCGCCGATAGCCTCATTTGGCAGCACGAAAACCGCGCCGGGTTTGCCGTCCGCCGCGCTCGCTGTTTCATGCCAGCCGGTGCGGCCGGTGATCCGCGCCCGCTTGTTGCTGCGCGCTGTCTGCAGGTATTCAATCAGCAGGGGGCGCGCCCTTGGGGCGATCTTCAAGCCGCGATCCAACAGCAAGCCGGCAACCTCCGCGCCGTCGCCGCGAAACAACTGCATCGGAATGATGATCCGGTGCGGGTTGCGGTCAGGGTCGGCAAATTCGGTCAGCAGTCCCCAGCCCGCGTTCTGCGGATCGCGGACCATTGCCACCACGGACAGGGGCGAACATATCCAGCGCGGCGACTTGTCCGGCTCATGGTGATAAACGCCCTTGTCGGTCAGTTGAAAGCCGCGCGCCGGGGCGTCGCTGGGCTTGGTGTCCGCGCCCGTTGCCGGCGTCGCCGTGTCGCCAGCGCCGACTTTTGCCGGGGGCGGATCGAAAGGTATCAGCGCATCGCGCCGGCTCACAATCAGCGCCATATGCGCCGCCGTCCAACCACGCGCCGCCAGGTCGGCGGCATCGTCGCCGGTCGCCATCGGCGGGCCTTCGGTCAGGATCGCCGCGCCGCTTTCCTCGCTGGCGGTCTGTGCGAATACTCCCAGGTCAAACCGCTTGATCGGTCCCGCGCCGGCCGCGTGCAGCGCCGGCAGCAGATCGCGGGCGGCCTTTTCGCCGGCTTCGTCGTTGTCCGGCCATAGCCAAATCTCACGGCCGCGCAGCGCAGAAAAATCCGCCTTGCTTACGGCTTGCGCGCCGCCCTGCCAAGTCAATACGGGATGATCCGGAAGCAGCAGCAGCGCCGCGTCCGCCGCCTTTTCGCCCTCGGTCAGGACCGCCGCGCCGGGGTTCGCCAGGCTCGGCAATCCATACGGCGGCCGGGGCGCGGGCGGTGCCTTGTATCGCCATTGAAGCAGGCCGGCCGGGGTTCGCCACAGGGTAAGCGGGGCGAATTGCTTGCGCTCGCCTTCGGTTTTCGCCTCATACCGATCATGGTAGAAGTTCACCGCGCCGTCCGCCGTGGGGTATGGCCAGCGCCGGGACGGTTTGCCGTGCCGTGAGTGCGTCGCAGGCGGTGCCGGTGCATCGGCGGGAATCGGCATCATGCAAACGTCTGCACTGTCCGCCGCCGCTGCGCCGCCGTGCGGCGATTCGGGCGGGGGCGGTGCCTTCCCCTTGCCGGCATCGGTCGCGGGCCTTGCGGGGCGTTTTGCCGCGTCCGGCTTTTCAATGCCCAGGAAGTCCGCCAGCTTGTCCGCCGCCGCGCCTTGCTTGATGCTGTGCAAGTAAGCGCACAGGCTCACCAAGTCGCCGCCCTTGTCGCCGGTCGCAAAGTCGGACCATGCGCCGGAATCGCGGTTAATGGTGAAGCTCCCGGCCTTGGTGTCGGCGCGCTTCGGATTCAGCGGCAGGTATTCCCGGCCCTGGTTCTTTCCGCCCGCCAGTCCCAGCCAGTCCGCTACCTGGTCGAAGCGGGATAGGGCGGCAGCGGCGACAGTGCGGATAAAGTCAGCCCCGGCCATTGCTGCGCCTCTTTGCATGGAATGTTTCGGCGGCCCTTGATTCGGCATCGCGGGCCGCGTTGGCGATCCTGAATAGCTCGGTTTCGATACCCGCCAGCCGCTCGATCAGCATTGGCTCGCGTAGCCCGTCAAGCGCGTCAATCACGCCTTCGATACGGTTGCAGATTGCCGCGCTGGTTCGCGTCAGGGTGACAATCAGCAGCAGCGCCGGCAGCAACACCGATTCGGGCGTTTCCTCGGGCGCGTGCCGTGTTGCCAGGTGCCGCGCAACTGCCAGGGCGCGGACCGTATCAGCAGCGCATTCTTTCCATTCGGGCGGCAAGGTGTTCGCTGATTCGCTCATGATGCGCCGCCTTCCGTCGCTTGCTTGCCTTCGCGGACCGCGCTTGCCAGATCGCGCAACCCTGCGGCGATGCGCTCCGCCGCGTCGACCTGCCGTTCCGCCTGGTAGAAGATCGCCGCCGCGATCTGGTAGCCCGCAATGGATGCCGGGGCGCGGCCCTTGTCGGTCAGTTCGTTGTCCGCTGCCTGGTTCGCTTGCTCAAGCCAGAAAGCGCCAGCCATCGCGGCATGGTCCTCGATTTCGGTCAGGTTTCCGCCTTCGCTAGGGTTGCGCTCACTCACGGCCGCCCCCTTTCGCCGCCTGCTGCGGCGTCGATTCGGCAATGCGTTCAGCTATCCAGCGGTCGACGGATTCGGCAGGTACGGCCGATGCACGCTCACCCAGCTTGACCAGCGGCACAAGGCGGCCGGTCTTGATTTCTCGATACGCTTGCGAAACGCTGATACCCATTCGCTTTGCAGCGGCCGGGATGCGTTCAAGCGCCGCTAGGCGGCCGGCGCTAGGTGGGTCTTGCTTTTGGTTTTCCATGATTCGCCTTTCAATGCCCCGGTGTATCCCGGTGCGGCGAATCATGGCGGCCGATCTATGCAAATAAAATTAGTCGGCGACGTGGAAAATCTGTTTTCAGGCGGGCGCAGATTTCTTGCGCCGGCCGCGCTTGCCTTTCACGCCATCGGGCGCAATTTCCCGCGCCCATTTTACGAAGGTCCCAGGTTCATAGCGCCCAGCTTGCTGCCAGGCCATCAGGTCGGCGTGATAGGTAATACCCTCCGCGCCTGTTATCGGCAACGTCGGATTGATTTGCCAAACTTGCAGGCATTCTTTCTGGTAATCCGTTTTGTCGAGCTGATCTCTCCGCAGTTTGTTCGCCTCGCTGGCGGGTTTCGCGTACAGCCAGCACCACAGCGGGCAGCCCTCGGGAATTCCCAGCCCTATGCGGTGGAAATATTGGCGCGCATTGTCACGGTGGATATAACAGTAAAGCTGCCCCTCTTGGGCGGGACCGGCCGGCTTGGGTTTGATTCCCCAAAGATTAAACTCTGATAGCGTCGCCTTAACGTCGCCACGAAGCGCAGCCAATCGAAGTTCACCAGCAACCGCGCCCTTCCGCATTGCTCCTGTTTCTCTGCTTTCACAAAGCAACCAAGCGATTTCGTCTGTGTTCAAAATACTGTGCAGCTTTCCGGCGCGCGCCCAATCAAGAAAGGTCCCATCGCCGCCATAAACCAGCGATAGGTATTTGTCTTTAAGCGTCGATTCAGTGGCTACAGGCGCTTCAACTTTCTTTGCCATTGCACGCCCCTTGTGCGCCCCTTGATTAAGGATCGCCGCGCCGGCCGGGTAAGGGTGCCCGGTGTTCGCCCTTGGGGATCAGCCGCAGGCTAGGCGCAGCGAATGCAGTTACAGCAAACCGCGTTCAGCAAATGATAGCGGCGCGCCGCGCCCTGCGACTATGAAATGGTCTAGTACTTTCACGTCAACAACCGCCAGGGCAGACTTGAGGGATTGCGTCAACACCTCGTCGGCGCGGCTTGGCTCATTCATGCCGGAAGGGTGATTATGTGCGAACAGCACCGCGCCGGCATTTAGGCGCAGCGCGGTTTTCACAACCTCGCGCGGGTAGACGCTGGTTTGGGTCAGGGTGCCTCTGAATAGCTCCCGGTATTCGATCAACTGATTTTGGGAATTCAGGAACAGCGCAGCGAATACCTCGTGCTCTTGTTCGGCAAGATGCAGCATCAGGAAGGCGCGTACCTGCCCAGGTGATTGCAGGCATTCGCCAGGCTCGCGCAGGCGCGCATTCAGGATGGAAAGGGCGCGCAGTATCGTCGCATCGCCCCGGCGTCGGGTGCGGGCTAGGGTGCTAGAGTCGACAGCAGTCATGGTTCACCTCTTGCTAGGTGGGACGTGATTAGGGGTCGGTGAGTGCTCTAACACTCGCCGGCCCCGCTTATTGCCTCTCGGCAAATTCGGATCATCGAAACGTGCGCCGAAGGGGCGCGGCAGGTAATCGTTTGCGCGGCTTTTCCCCGCTTGCGTGTGCGCGCGCCGGTCGGAAAACCGGCCAGAATTCCGCCGCTGCGTCAAAAATTGCGACGTTGTGACATGTCCCGCGAATGGTTGTCCCGGCTTGTCCCGGCTGTGTCCCGGTTCATTTGGCATAATCGAAAACCGGAAAGCCTTGCGCTGCAACGGTTTCCGCGATTTGTCCCGGTTGTCCCGGTTGTCCCGGTCAATTTCTAGGGGGTCGGGTTGTTTTTTCATGGGAGAACAGCGGCCGAAACGGGGGTCAGGCGCGGCGCAATTGCACCACATTGAAGGCTTCGCCATTCTCGATACTGGCGAGTTTCGCCGCCCACAATTCCAAGGCGCGCCGCCGCTCGGTCAGATAGTCATGCTTGTCATAGGTTGCCACCAATCCCCCCAGGGAGTGATTCAGGCATCGCTCGGCAATCAGTACATCAATGCCCAGCGCCCCCAGGTGACTGCGGCAGGTTGAGCGCAGATCGTGCGGGGTGAATCGGCGGCATTTCTTGCCCAGCCTTTTTGCCAGGGTGACAAGGGCGGCATTCAGGGTTACGGGTTCCATGTGGGCGTCGCCTTCCTTGCCGTCAAACCGGGTGCGGATCGGCATAACGTAGCGGGACCCGAAAGCCATTGATTGCAGTTCGGCAAACCAGCCAGCAACCATCGGCGGCAGGGGAATGACAAAGCCTTTTTTCGTCTTGGAGTGTTCCGGGGGAATTGTCCACTCTGCCCGCTCAAAGTCTAGGTGTACCCATTCAGCTTGCACAAGCTCACCGATCCGCGCCCCGGTTGCCAACAGAATGCGGACCATCAGCGCATTGGGTCGGCTCATGGTCGGCAGCGCCTTGAATACTGCGCCGATCTCGGCATCCGTCAGCATTACCCGTTCGCGCTGGTCGGGCGCGCCGCCTATGATCGCCTCGCTTCGGATATGGGCGCAGGGGTTCGCTGTGACAACATGGCGGGCGATGCCGTGAGCGAAAACCATGCGAATGCCAACCATGACCAGCCGGGCAACATGCAGGGACCGGCCGGCCGTCGCTTCAACGATGCCGACAATATCGGCCGGGGTCACGTCCGCCGCTGCAATGTTGCCGATCTTCGGATAAACGAAGTCGCGTAGTTGCTGGGTGCGGTTCGTGACGGTCGCCGGGGCGAGTTTCTTTGCCCCCTTGTCAAAGTAATCCTCCGCCAGCTTGCGGAAAGTCCAAGCCTGCGCCGCCGCCTGGTCCGCGTGTCGTTTCTGCGCTGCCACGTCCACGCCCTGCTGAATTTCTACCCGCTTCGCGCTGGCGATCTCGCGCGCTTTGGCTAGGCTCATGTCGGGATAGCGGCCCAGGGTCAATTCTTTGCGCTTGCCCGCCAGGTAGAAGCGCAGCGTCCACGCGGCCGTACCTTTTTCCGACAGGGTGAAGGTCAGTCCGTCGCCGTCTGCAATCGCTACCGGCTTCCCGGCCCGTTTCCAGTTCTGGATTTGTACGTCAGTCAGCTTGCCCATAGCGCCCCCTTGATTTGCAGTCTAGCTACCCGGTAGCTACCTAGCTACCTACCTAGCTACCCGCATATTGTGCGCTGCCCTGCCACGTTACGCAACGTCCAGAAACAAAAAACCCCGCAACGGCGGGGCTTCGTGGGGTGTTGCGCGACGTTGTGAAACGTCCTGAAAAGTGCCTAAAGGTTACACAGCGTGAGTTCGAAGTTCACCGTGGAATCGATCTGGCGCGGCCGCTGGTCCATGTCCGGACGCAAAAAGCGGATGTTGATGGCGAACTTGCCGGCCGAGATTTCCGGCAGGCAGGGATCGCCCGAACCGGTCTTGAGCCGGATCAGCTGCGCGCTGCGGCCGCCCAGCATCAGTTGGAAGGCGCCTCGCGGGGCGGCATGCGCTTCGGCGCGTCCGGAGGCACGCAGCAGGCGCAGTACGATGGCCAGCCCGGCGCGGATCGGCAGCATGGGTGCGATCCAGCCGTCGATGTCCTGCCGGCGCAAGGCGGATTCGCGATGGCGCCAGTAGTGGTAGCCCGGCAGGTCGAATTCGCAGACGCCGCCTGGAATTGCCGCGCGGTTCCTGACCGCCATCAGCCATTCGTTCTCGCGCAGGTAATGGCCGATCTTGCCCTGCATCGCCAGCAGCAGCGCGCTGGCCTGCTCGATCTCGTACAGCGCGCCTGAAAGCGCCTGCTCGGAGATTTCGGGATTGTTGCGGAAGGAAAGCAGGATCTGCCGTTGACGTTCGAGTTCCTGGACCAGGTCGAATTTCAGTTCGGCGCGGCCGGCAACTTCGAGGATCTCGAACAGCGTGACCAGCGCGACGTGGTGCTCCTTCGCGCCATCCGCCGAGGCGAAATGAGCGATCTTGTCAAACAGGTCTTCGAGCCTCAACAGCGTGCGAACGCGCTCGCTGAGAGGGTATTCGTAAGTAATCACACGCCGGCCGAGTGGTGAAAATTCTTGGGATTGTGACCCATTTGGGTGCAAATCTCAACCAATCCGGGCCGCCGATGCCAAATAACTCTGGTGCAGCTGGTCGATTCGGGGTGCGAGTTCGGCCAGGGCTCCGTCGTTGTCGATGACATCGTCAGCCGCCGCCAGGCGCTCGGCGCGCGAAGCCTGGGCCGCCAGAATCCGCTCGATGTCGGGGCGCGCCAGGCCGTTGCGCTGCATGACGCGGGCGATCTGGGTTTCCTCGCGGCAGTCGACCACGGCGACGCGGTTGACCCGCTTGTGGTAGTCGCCGGACTCGACCAGCAGCGGCACCATGTAGATGACATAGGGCGACTCTGCGGCCGCCAGGCGCCGCTCACTCTCGATCCGGATCATGGGATGGAGGATGCCTTCGAGGCGCTTGCGCGCCGACGGGTCGGCGAAGACGATGGCCCGCATCGCGGCGCGGTCGAGCGCGCCATCGGCGGCGGCGACAGCGTCGCCGAACTCGGCCCGGATCGCGGGCATGGCCGTGCCGCCGGGCGCCGTCAGCTCGTGGGCGATGGCATCGGTGTCGATCACCGCAATGCCCTGCGCCGCAAACAGATCGCCCACCGCGCTTTTGCCGCTGCCGATGCCGCCGGTAAGGCCGACCACGAAGCTCATTTCGCGCAGTCCGTCACCGACGCATCGGCATAGGGCGCGATCAGCTGCGGCAGGCGCTGCAACAGGTTTGCCGGTGTGCCGCGCAATTCGACGCGGGCCTTTACCGGCGGCTGGTCACGGGGATCGACGCGCGCCGACTTGATGCCGCGCTTGTTCAGCGCCGCCAGCGCTTCACGCGCTGCCGCCTCGGTGGGCAGGCGTCCGAGGATGATCTCCTGGCGACCGCCGTCGAGCGCCACGGTTTCCTGTTCGACGACACCGAAGCGCTTCAGCTCGGCCGCCTTCTTTTCGGCCGCTGCCGCATTGGGCAGGTCGCTGATGACAACGAGATAGAGCGTGGGCTCCACCTGCGGCATCAGCTGGGCCTCGGCGCCGGCGCCGAGGGCGGCGACTTTGAGCGCTTCGGCATTGGCCATGCCGAGGCCGCCGACGATGCGGCAGGCGAGGTCTTCGGCGTTGCTCGCGGCCGGAGGTGCTGGCGCCGGCGTTGGCCCGGGCACGGCGGAGGGAAGGAGGCGCAGCTTCTCGGCTTGCAGCTGCTGGTTGAGGCGGTCGGGTTCGCGGTTCGGATCGCCTTCGCCAAAGTAGCCCTGGCTCCAGGCGAAGAAGATCAGGTTGGCGAAGACCAGCAGGAAGAAGATCAGCCGAACAGCCATGGTGTCCTAGGGGCCAGGGGCAGGCACAGCGGCCTGGATCTCGCCGCGCGTGATGTCGCGACGGACGACGCGTTGCGGTTGAAATTCCCGCTTCAGCATGGCGAAGGCCGCCTCCGCCGCGGCGCGATTATCCCGGCTGTGGTTGCAGACGTAAAGGTCGAAGGTCGCCGCGTTCATTTCCGGCCAGGTATGGATTGCCAGGTGCGATTCCGCCAACACCAGCGCGCCGGTGGCGCCGGCACCGGGAAACTGATGGAAGGCCGCGGTCACCACCTCGAGTCCGGCATCGACGCAGGCGCGGCGGCACAGCACGGCGAGCGCGGCGGCATCCGTCAGCAGGCGACGTTCGCCAACGCAATCGTGGAACTCGGCAAGGATGTGCAGGCCGTTCATAGTGAGGATGCGAAGGATACGCCGAGCCGGCGCAGCGTGCGCTCGGCGGCCAGCACGCCGCGGAAATTGGCTTCTTCGAACAGCGACAGGCCGGAGACGTCGCCATGGGCGAACTGCAGCCCCGCCCTGCCCTGCTCGAAGGGCGCGCGGCCGCCGCCCCACAGCCGCCCGGGTAGCGGCCGGATCATGGCGTGGGCATGGCGATGCACGTCGAGCCGGGTGACGAGTTCGCGGATTTCCGGGTGCGGCCGCGAGAGGTCAGCCAGCACCTCGTTCGCCCAGCCGGCCTGGTCGAGCAAGAGTCGGCGCGGGCGGGACGCCGATTCCTCGTGCAGGGCGCTGTACCAGGTGATCACCGTCGGCCCCGGGGCGTAGCGCAGTTGCTGGTGCGTGGCGACGACGTAGCCCAGCGCGGCGCTGTCGTGAAGCACGTTGTCCCAGGCCAGGGGCTGGCCGGCGCGGGTGCCCGGCGCTTCTTTCAGCGTCAGGTTGGCCACGATCCACGGGGCATACTCGGTGCCACGCAGGGCATCCAGCCATTGCGCCGGCGGTTTGGCAAAAACGCGGGGAACCAGAAACAGGGGCGCCGCCCAGATCAGCTCGCGGCAAACGACGCGGATGCTGCGCTTCTCGGCGGCAAGATAAAGGTCGACCGTGCTTTCCTTGCGGCCCTGCTCCACGCGAAAAACCAGTGCCTCGGGCAGCACACGTCCCGCCGCCGCCTTTGCCAGCCCGCGCGTCAGCCAGGCGTTGCCCTCCGGCGCGGTGAGCACCTGGCCTTCGCCGTCGCGGCAGGCAAAGTAGTGCAATCCGGCCCAGGCCGAGGTTTGCGCGGCGCCAGTTCCGTAGTCGTCGCGACAGGCGTAGTCCGCCAGCCAATGCAGGCCGGGCGCCGTGTAGCCCTGCGCCAGCAGCCAGTCGCGCATCGTGCTGCGGTCCAGCGCCAGCAGTTTCGGATCGCGGCTCGACAGCGCCAGCGGCAGGGCGAAGGGCCGGCGCCCCGCGCTGTCGCGGCGCTGGCGCAGTTCCTGAACCTGCTCCTGGAAGCGCGCGTACTGCGCCCGCTCCGCCGCCGGCACGCCCAGCGTCGGCCACAGGCCTTCCTGCCAGTAGCCTTTGGTGTAGAGCCTTTCCTGCGGCGCATGGCAAAGGTACTTCTCGTCGTAAGTCGGATGCAGGGCATCGGGGTCGCCCTGCAGCACGCCGAGTTCGGCCAGCAACTGGCGCGTGGCACGGGCCTCGCGCGGAGGTAGCGGCAGATAATGGGCGCCCAGCGGATAGGCCGAAACCTCGTTCTTCGCGCTGCGCGAATTGCCGCCGGCCTCGCGTTCCATTTCCAGCAGCAGGAAATCGTCGCAGCCCGAGCGTGCCAGCTTCCATGCCGCCGAAAGCCCGCCGATGCCGCCGCCGACGATGGCGACCGCGACGCGGCGTGTTTCCGTCGGCGGCGGAAAGTCGGGTTTGCGCAGGCGGTGGCCGAGGCTCTCGTTGGCGCCGGTGAGCACACCCGGCGGCAGCGGCGGCGCGGCTTTGGAGCCGCAGGCGGCAAGCGCCGCGGCCGATGCCGTGGCGGCAAGGAAGTCGCGGCGGCGCATGGTTCAGTGGTAGTCGTCTTCCCGCTGATGCCGGACGGCAAGTATCGTCACGTAGCCCTCGGCCTCGATTTCAAACAGTGCTACATAGCCCGAGTTGCCGAAGGGAATGATGAGTTCGCGCAGGAAGGGATCGCGCGCGCCACCGCCTGCCTTGCGGCAGGAGAAGGGAAAGATTTCGAGCAGCTCGATGCTCTTGCCAATGGCCTTTTGTGCGCGCTCTGCCGCGATGATGTCGCGCTCAAGCAGGTAGTCGAACAGGCGCAACAAATCGGCTTCCGCTTCTTCCGTGAAGCGGACGACGAATTTCTTCATTTGGCGCCGCCGGCCTTTTTATGTGCCGCTTTTACGCGTCGTTCCAGTTTGCCGAGCACACTGGCGGCCTTCACGTAACGACCGGAAGCCCGTGCCGCGTCGCGCGATGCCAAGCCGCGCTCGACAAACGCGGCTTGTGCCCGCCGGAACTCGACGTTGCGCCGCACCGACTCTTCAACGAAGCCGGACAGCGACTCGCCCTCGGTCAATACTTCCTCGGCGGCCTGGCGAAGTTCTGGCGGAACGCGGACGGCGGGTATGGCGGCGGTTTTCATGCAGGTCTCCGTGCATTACATTTGTGATGCAATGGTGCCAGTCGAGGGAGCTGAAATCAAGCGCTCAGTGCGCCTGCACCCTGCCCCACTCGCGTTCGAATATCCGCACCAGGTTCTGGTTGTCGAGGCGGTTGGGTTCGCTGTCCACGCGCGCCATGTCGGCGGGGAAGTGAAACAGGGCCGGCAGCGCATCCGGCGTGACGAAGCGTGTCGCCACCGGAATCACCTGCGGCATCCGATACTCACGCTTGCCGGCGAGGATGTAGCCCCATTCGCCGAAGCTTGGCACCAGCGCATGGTAGGGCGCGGTGCGCCAGCCGGCGGCTTCCAGGGTCGCCACCACGGTCCAGTAGCTTTGCCGCGCATACATGGGCGAGGTGGCCTGGATCGCCACCATGCCGGTTTCGGCGACATGGTGTTTGAGCAGGCGGTAGAAGGCCGTCGAGTAGAGCTTGCCCAATGCGTGGTTCGACGGATCGGGAAAGTCGGCGACAACGTAGTCGAAGGTATCGGTCGAGGCCTCCAGCCATTGCAGCGCGTCGGCGTTCACGATCTTCAGTTTGGGCGCGGCCAGCGCGTTGCCGTTGAGTTCCTTAAGCAGCGGCGATTGGGCGAAGAGCTCGGTCATGCGCGGATCGAGGTCGACCAGAACGATGCTGTCGACCTGCGGATACTTGAGGATCTCGCGCACCGCCATGCCGTCGCCGCCGCCCAGCACCAGCACCCGCCGCGCGCCGGGCAGCGCCGCCAGCCCCGGATGCACCAGGGCCTCGTGGTAGCGGTATTCGTCGCGTGAGGAGAACTGCAGGTTGTGGTTGAGATAGAGCCGCGTCTCGTCGCGGTACCTGGTGACCACAATGCGCTGGTAGGCGCTGGACTCGGCATGGACGATGTCTTCGTTGTAGAGGTTGGCCTCGGCCAGGCTGACGAATTGCCCGGCGAAGCCGAAGCCCAGCACCAGCAGGCCGATCACCACCCCGCACTGCGCGCGCAGGGCGGCAAGCCGGCCGATGCGCTCGCGGAACAGCCACAGCGCCCAGGCGGCAACCAGTGCATTCAGCAGGCCGAACAACAGGGCGCTCCTGACCAGACCGAGATGCGGCGCCAGCAGCAGCGGGAACAGCAATGACACCGCCAGCGCGCCGATGTAATCGAAGGTCAGCACCTTGGCGACAAGGTCCTTGAACTCCACCTCGCTTTTGAGGATGCGCATGATCAGCGGAATCTCCAGCCCGACCAGGATGCCGATCAGCAGCACCAGGCCGTAGAGCGCGAAGCGGAAGGGGCCGGCATGCAGGGTGAACAAAAGGAATAGCAGCCCGGCGGAAAGCCCGCCGAGCAGGCCGACCATCAGCTCGATCTGGATGAAGCGCACCAGCAGCCCGGATACGGATGCGGCGGCCACATGCTTCGACAGCCACGAGCCGATGCCCATGGCAAACAGGTAAGCGCCGATTACGGTGGAGAACTGCGTTACCGAATCGCCCAGCAGGTAGCTCGCCAGCGCCCCGGCGATCAGCTCGTAGGCCAGGCCGCAAGAGGCGACGATGAAAACCGAAACCAGCAGGGGACGCTGCATTTACTTGTGGTAGGTCCGCGCCGCGTTGCTCGCACGCACGGGCTGGGCGTCGGCGCTTTCGGAAAACATGCTCCAGCCCTGGTACTGCGCGTAGTTGAAGGCGGTGAAGGCGGCCAGGCCGAGGATCAGGGCGAAGCGATGCATCAGTCGTCGCCTCCGTCGCCGCTGTCGTCGCTTGCCGAACCGAACTCTTCGCCGGTGGACAGGAAGTCGGCCTCCTCCCAGCGTTCGCCCTCGAAGCCGGCCACCCGGATGCGGCTGTACATCGGCAGCAGCGCAAGGAAGATCAGCAGGAAGAAGAAGCTGCTCCAGGCTGCCTGGTCGCGGATTACACGGACGCGATCGGCAACGCCGACGCGCTTCTCGGCGGAAAACTCGGGATCGATCACGAGGAAATAGTTGCCCGCCGGCAGGTCGCGGAACACCAGCTCGCGCGAACGGTCGCCTTCGCTCCAGGCGCCGTCGTCATAGCCGTGCCAATAGGCGACATCGGTTTGACTGATCCAGGCCTTGCCGCTGTTCTTCTCGACCAGGGTCATGTTGAGGCCGAGCCAGTTGTTGTCGAGGTCGGTGTCGTGGCGCAGTACCACGCTGCGCGCGTCGCGCTCCAGCTGGAAGACCTGCGTGGTCACCGGCTCTTCGTTGTCGGTGGCGAAAAAGATCCGTTGATCGAGCACGGTGCGCCCGCCGAGGATGAAGACCCACAGCGCCTGGGCCAGCAGCGCCAGCGCGGCGAATTTCCAGAACAGGCTGCACACGCGACTGTGCGGTTCGGCGCGCGGATTGGGCTGGTTGGCGGCGATGCCGATTGGCGCGGGCAAGGGGTGGTCAAGCTTGAACGCCGTGGCGACATCCGCCGTCGGCAGGTAGTCGCCGAGCGACCAGGCGATCTCGGCATGCCTGGCCTCGCGGCTCAGCATCTTCGACGGCGCGATGAAGTCGATGGTCTCCCAGGTTTCGCCGACCTCGACCTTCCAGGTGAATTCGCCGATGACATAGCGCGTCACGGCGGAGCCGGCCGAGAAGCGGGTGAACTCCTCGTCCTTGAACAAGGCCCCCGGTTGGCCTATCTGATAGCGCGGCGGATTGGCCAGCGGGCTCACCCAGCTCCAGTGTCCGCTCGATTCGACCAGCCAGCGGAAGCCCTCTTCCGGGTGATGCAGCAGGTATTCCTGCCAGGGATAGTCCTTGCCTTCGGCGGTGACGGCGCGCTCCTGGAAGCCGATCACGGTCCAGTCCTTGCCGAGGAAACGGCCGACGCTGCCCAGCGGGATCAGCGGCTCGATGCGTGTCGCGGCGGTAGCCTTCTGCAGGATGCGCAGGCTCTCGTTGGCCGGCTCCAGCACCGTCAGGCACGACGGGCAGGCGACGCTTTGCACTGCCTTGTCGTGGATGCCGATGGATCCGCCGCAGGACGGACATTGCAGGGCCTTGACCACGCCGGCCGGCTTGGCGCCTGCATCGCCGCGCAGGTTGGCGAAATGGAAGCTGGCGAAGGGCAGCGATTCACCGAGGAATACCAGCGGCGGTGTTTCCGAATAGTCGATGCTGGCGAAGCCCTCGCCTTCGGCGGCGCGCAGGTCGACCAGCGGCGCGGCATAGCCGGCGCCGAAGGCGAAGGGCAGTTCGCCCTCGCCGGAAACGCACATCGCCTCTTCAAGATTGCTGACCACGAATTCGCGGCCGGCGAGCGTTATCGGGTCGTTGGGCATCAGGCCGGCGAAGGCCGGCAGTTCGGCTTTCGGCGCGGTTAGGAAACTGAGCGTGTATTCGCCGCCAGCGTCCGACAGCCAGCCGCCGCGCATGTCGTCGAACAGCACATGCCATTCGTTCCAGACACCCGCCGCGTAGCGCAGCTGGAGGCGCCCGATCACCGCAAAATGCACGCCTTTGTAGCGGCCCTCGGTGCCCAGCCGTATCGGCGAAGCGTCTTCCAGCAGGTCGGCCATGCGGCCGAGGTTTTCCAGGTTGCCGCCATGGCGCACCAGCGTGCTGCGACAGAACTCGCAGACGCCATGAAAGGACGCCGAGGACTTGAAAACGACCGGCGCGCCGCAGGCCGGGCAGTTGGCGCTGAAGGGCATAGGCGGTGTGGAAACCTGCGGCGTCAGCCGAGTTTTTTGAGCAGCTCGGCCTTTTTGGTTTCGAACTCGGCCTGGGAGAGAATGCCCTTGCCTACCAGTCCGTGCAGCTTCTCGATGGTAGCGACGACCTCATCGACGGATACCGGCGCCGCAGGAGTCGGCGCTGGCGCAGCGGCGGCTTGCGGTGTCGCCAGCGGGTTCAGCGCACCCGCCATGGCGCCCGCCATCTGCTGTCCCAGCCCGAGCCCGACGCCGAGGCCGGCGCCGATGCCGGCCAGGCCGCCCTCGTTCTGCGCCGCCAGCGGAATCGCCTCGGCGGTCTGGAACTGGGTGTAGGCCTGCATGCCGCCCATCATGTTTACGCCGATGCGCTTGTCGAGCATGGCCTGCAGCTCTTCGGGCAGCGAGATGTTCTGCACGTTGAGGCTGTCGAGCGCCAGGCCGTAGCTCTGGAACATCGGCTCCATCTTGGCGCGCAGGGCGTTGCCGAACTCCACCTGGTTGCTGGCCATGTCGATGAAGGGCACGCCGGAATCGCCGAAGATGTCCGAAATGTGGCCGACGATGGTGTTGCGCAACTGGCCTTCGAGTTGCTCGGAACTGTAGCTTTCCATGGTGCCGGAAAGCGTGGTGTGGAAGGCTTTCGGGTCGGTCAGGTGGAAGGCGTAGATGCCGAAGGCACGCAGCCGCACCATGCCGAAATCCTTGTCGCGGATCGTCACCGGGTTGGGCGTGCCCCACTTGCGGTCGATCTTCTGGCGCGTGGAAAAAAAGTAAACGTCGGACTTGAAGGGCGACTCGAACAGCTTGTCCCAGTTCTTCAGGTAGGTCAGCACCGGCAGGGTCTGCGTCGTCAGCTTGTACATCCCGGGGCCGAAGATGTCGGCCACTACGCCTTCGTTGATGAACACTGCCATCTGCGATTCGCGCACCGTCAGGCTGGCGCCGTTCTGGATTTCCATTTCGGCCATGGGAAAGCGCCAGGCCATGGTGTCGCTGTCATCCTCGGTCCATTGGATGATGTCGATGAACTGTTTCTTGATGAAATCCATGAGTGCCATGTGCGTCTCCTTTAGTTACGTGAAACAGTTCGTTCGACACGACTGGCAATAGTCGAGCGAAGCGAGCCGATCAATAGCCCCGCCCCGGGGCGGGGATGGGGGTGGGGGGCGAGATTTGCCAGCACTTGGCCGGACGAAGGTGGTGTGCTTTCATTGCGCGGGGTGGTCGATCGAAGTCATGGGCGTTGGTTTCAGTAAGTCATGCAGGCGGCGTTGATCAGGCCGACCGTGAGCGACAGCGCGGCGGCGAAGATCGCCGGCGCGATGCGGTTGGCGGCGATGTCTTCCTTCAGCCGCGGCAGCGTGACGCGCGCCACGCCCCAGGCCGCGAGCTGCACCAGCCCGGCGATCAGGCTCCACACCGCCAGGTCGAGCAGCGTATCGCTGTGGGCGATGACATTGGCGATGGGCATGGCGAAGCCGAGCACCGCACCCGAAAGCGAAATTGCCGCCGCGACGTTGTTCTCGCGGATCAGCTTGATCTCGTCGTAAGGCGTGATGAACAGGTAGATGGTGATGAATGCCGTCAGCAGGACGGCGGCGGCGCCGAGGTAGGAAAGAAAATTCGGCAGCGTGGCGAGGAAGTGGGCGGGCATGGGGGTCCTCCGGCGGATATGCCATTGTCTGTCAGGCTGACATCGCGGGCAAGGGGTTACGCGCCGCCCTGGCTATTTCGATCCGCTTTCCGCAGTGCTTCAGCGCTGGTAGCTGGGTGTAGTGGCCGAGCCGGAGATTCTCAGGCTTGCCGTTCGGCGCGCCCCGCTCGACCTGGCCTCGACGACGACGCGGCCGGCGGCGGCCCGGTTGGCGTCGATGCCCAGGCTGCCATTGGCCTTCAGGTCGCGGGCCATCAGGGTCAGGCTTGAGAAATCGATGCGCCGCGATTCCATGATGAAGTCGCCGTTCAGGGACTCGAAGCGAGTTTCTTCGCCGATGCCGCGTTCCTGCAATACCTTGTCCAGATCGACGCCGCCGAGCACGCCACGCTCGATGACCAGGCTGCCACTGAGGCTGGCGCGGGGCAGGAGTTCCTTCGGCCCGGGTGCTTCGGCCACCAGGGTGGCGCTACCGCCGACGCCCCCCTCGCGGATCCAGGCCTTTGCTACCTTGCTTGCATCGATCAGTTTTGCCGCCAGTTTGGCGTTGAGGCGCCAGCCGGTTTCCCAGCCGAGCCGGCCGCTGCCCCTGAGGTCGCCAGCAAACAGGCCGGCAGAGAACTCGGCGATCTGCAGGCCGCCGGGTATCAGCGTGCCCTTGACCGTGACCTCGGTCAGCGGCACTTCGGCGCCCAGCATCCAGCGCAGTTGTGACGCATTGAGCACCAGTTGCCATTGGTTTTCCCACGCCAGATCCAGCGTGATCTTGCCGGCTTCCGGGCTTTCACCCTGCCCGCTGATCGCGTTCAGCCTACCGTCGCGAAACGATGCGCGCAGGTTCAATGGCGGCAGGTCCTTCATGCCGGCACCAAAAACCAGACCGGTCACGCGCAGTTCACCTGACTTCAGCAACACCGGGTCGGATGTCTGCTCAAGCAGCTTCAGGGCCACAGCCGGCGGCAGTTGCGGACGATCGAGATGAATTGTCTCCAGTGTCGGTGTGCCGAAGATGCCCGGCAGCGACGTACCGATACCGACCTGGGCAATGCGTACCGTGTCCGCACCCGAGCCTGCCACCACATCATGCATTTGCCATTGCGGGCCGGGCAGCAAGGTGAGCCTGGCGCTGCCGACTTTTACCGGTACCCCGAACAGCCTCGACGCCGTGTTCTCGAATTCGGCGCGCCTGCCATCGAAGCCGTAGAACTGCAGGAACAGGAAGCCCAGCACCAGCGGCAGTACGACCCCCAGCACCAATGGCCAGATCACGCGGCGCTGTTGTTCCCGGCGCTTGCGCAGCCGTTCCTGTATAGCCTGTCGGTCGCGCTCCTCTGCTTCGAGCCGCGCTTTTTCGCGGGCTTCCTCACGTGCCTTCTTCTCTGCGGCCTTGCGCTTGCGCTCTTCCGCAGCGCGCTGCCGGGCTTCCTCTTCCTCGCGTTTGGCTTGCTCGGCAGCCTGACGGCGGGCTTCTTCGGCGGCGGCTAATCGCGCCTGTGTCTCGGCGGCGTGCCGAGCGGCTTCCTCGACCAGCCGGCGGGCCTGCTCCGCGGCCGCCAGACGCAGGCGTTCGGCCAGGCCCCGTGCCGCCTTGTCCTCGGCCTTCTGGCGGGCCGCCTCGTCGATCTGCTTCACCAGCTCGGCAGTGCCTTCGTCGCGCTGATCGCGCCGACGTGCCACGTCGGCGCGCAGGCGTTCCGCCGTGGCGCCGATGCCCGGCGTGCTGTCGTTCAACTCGATGTCGATGGGTCTGGCCATTTCTGCTCCATGGTGCAAGGCGGTGCAAGTGGCGCCGCGCCTGCATGATCCGGTGTTTTGCGTGCAGGGACCGTGAACTAGCGCACGCTGGCCCGCCGGATAGGCCGCGAATAGCGTGAAGAAGC
Organism: uncultured beta proteobacterium; assembly: GCA_903959855.1. Classification (GTDB taxonomy): domain Bacteria; phylum Pseudomonadota; class Gammaproteobacteria; order Burkholderiales; family Rhodocyclaceae; genus Sulfuritalea. Next base: position 273 of record CAJBYR010000281.1, on the reverse strand, counting down.
GCACACTGCGCCGCAATCTCCGGGCCAGACGCGGTGCTAGCCTCCGCTACACTCGCACCACGATGGAGGAGACATGACCGAACTGCGCACTTTCGGGTTCAGCGAACAGCACCAGCAGATTTACGACATGGCCTGGCGCTATGCGCGCGAGCGCCACCACCCGCTGCTGCGGAAGATGGACGACGATGACTGGTTTCCCGCTGACGAATACCGCCGCATGGCCGAAGTCGGCCTGCTCGGCACCACGGTGCCCGAGGCGCTGGGCGGTCCGGG
>CAJBYR010000280.1 GCA_903959855.1 uncultured beta proteobacterium | reverse complement strand
TACTCCTGGGCATAAACCCAGGCCAGCGGAAAGCCACCGCTTTCATGCAAGGTCTCGACGGTTTTCTGGATCAGCGCCTGGCAACTGCGGGTACGCAGAATGGCTTCGTTGGTTTCACTGACGACGGCCAAAGTCCGGTTCAGCCTCAATACATGCCTTTGTGCCGCCTTTTGTTCGGTGACATCGAGAAGAATGCCGACGATGCCACCGACTTCAGCCTGCATCGTGGAAAACACGGCTTTGAAAAACATTACGTCCTTGACGGCGCCATCGGCGCAACGAACCTTGGCTTCGTAGGTTTGGCGGCCGCCGCTGGCCAACAACTCCCTGTCCGCCTTGTCATAAACCTCTGCCAGTTCCGGTGGCGCGATGTCGTATACGCTCTTGCCGATCAGGGTCTCGCTCTTGGTGCCGTAAAAATCCTCGAATGCCTGATTGACGCCGATATAGCAAAGCTTGGCGTCCTTGAAGAACACCGGTGATGGAATGGCGGAAAGCAGTTGTTCGACAAAGTTGAGGTTTTCGGTCAGTGCCTCATCAAGGTTTCTGCGAGTGGTAATGTCTTCCCCGATGCCGAGAACATGAGAGGGCTTGCCCGCACTGTCGAACAGTGCAATCTTTCGCATCTTCACCCAGCGTGGCGCCTCGCCGGGAACTTGCATGCGCTGTTCTGGAATCTCGACCAGACTTTGCTCGCGTATCGCAGCAAGATCGGTCTCGGTATCGTTCTCGGCTTGTTCGCCGTGGTACAAATCCCGACTCGACTGCCCAAGAAGCGATGCTTTGGATTGACCCAACAGGGTTTCGCCAAGGCGATTGACCCGGACCACCCTCAGATCGGACGCACGCTTGAGGACAATCATGTTCGGTATGTGCTCGAAAATCGAATCGAGCAGGGCATGCGAGTCCTTGAGCTCGGCCTCGGTCTGCTTGCGCAGATCCACTTCCGATTTCAGGACTTCCTTGTCAAGGGACAACTGAAGGGTTCGCACGGCCACCTGTTGCCCCAATTCCGCCGAATTGCGCAATAGAAGATAGGTCAGCAGGCCGACAAGGAGTCCCCCGGTCAGCAAAAGTAACAGTTCCCCCGTCGCGATCGCCGGTACGTCCCATGCCACCGGCAGGTTTGCGCGCAACTGCAGTTGCTGCCCCGGAGCAAACTGGACTTCATGGACGATGGCACCACCTCGAATCTCCCCACCCATTGCAGCAATAGCTGCAGCCCGCTGGCCAGGGGCAACATGTTCGAGACTCAGCGCATACCCCTGGCCGGCAAGGTCGCCCAGCCCGATCAATTTCGTGAGTTCGGCGACCGAGACGGCGACAACCACCTGCCCCCATGCCCTCGATTGAGCTCCCGGGCTTTCCTGCACCAGCCTTTGGGTCGCGACAATGGCGCCCGGGGGATTGGAGATTCCAGGTGCGCCATCCAGTTTGAGGACGCTTCCCACGGGTGCAGCCGCTATCCTTGGCGTTGCATCGAATCCACCGGCAGACGCACCAATGTCGAGATTGGCGATTTGCCCCTGCGGACGCAGTCGAATTCCTGTGACCCCGTCCGGAATGATGTCGATACCGCTAAGAATCCGGTTGGTAGTGAGGGCTGCCCGCGCCGCAGCTTCCCACGATTGGGGAGTAGCGGCGGGCGCCGTGCCGGCGACAAGGATTCCCGGTATCGCCAGCGCCTGCCTCAGCAGCGCCTCGGATACTGCCAGGCGGAGTTGCAAGTCACGATTGGCATCCCGAGTGCGCGGTACCAGACCGTGATGATCGCGGGTGTAGTAGCTGCCAACAGGAATGACGAAAAGCGCCGCCGCGAGAGTCGAAACCAGGATCGCGCCGAACCGGCCAGGCACCAGATCCCTGAGCTTGCTTATCAAGTTTGGCAAAGCCATTCCAATTTATGAGAAAACCCTGTGCCACGTTTCGACGGTAAAACGTGGAATATCCTGAAGGCAGGGGATATCCGATGCCTTCAACCGGTAACGGAAACAATGGGAACATCCGGCAGGAGGGTTCAAGCAAAATTGAAGCCTAAACAGACTTGTATTCAATCGGCCTTGCGAGCGAGCCTGCGCCAGACGAAAAAAAAGGGGCGTTGCCGCCCCTTTTCATGCCGAAGCAAGACCTATCAGGCCTTCTTGGCCCATGCAACGCAGTAACCTTTCGGGGAAACTTCGGTGTCGCCCGGGAAAATCTTGCAGCCGCCGGCATCCGTAGCCGACTTGCCGGGAACAAACTGCACGCAGTTAGCGCAGCTCTTGTCACCCTCGGGGGTGTCCTTGTACTTCATCGAAGTACGCATTGCATCGTTCTTCGCAGCGATCGCAACTACGGGAATCATCGCGAGCGCGGCGCCGCCCAGCTTTAGCATGTTACGACGGGACTGATCCATTCTTTCGTTCTCCAGGTAAAGTCCCCCACAGGTTGGGGGCCGGCCCATACTCTAGCAAAAATCATGGCAGGTTTGCTCGGCAGTTTTAGGCGACCACATCAAATTTCCGGTTCTGCGGAATTGCCGGCAAGCTGACCTACTTAGGCGACCTTTCCTGCGACACGCTATGGCATCTACTGCAAGAGAAAAATGTAATGAAGGCGACGCGATCATGGCACATGCCGCAATATTCGCCGCGAAAAATCTGAGCCATAGAAATGGGATTGGAGCCGGTTCTTGGCAAAAAGGGTACCGGATGACAGTTTGAACAATCCAGCCAAAGCGTATGAGACTGATGCGGGAATAGCACATAGGGCATTTCCTTTGTGTTCTTCATTACCACATCCATATCGAACACATTCATTTTCTCTCGATCGGAAAGGCCGGCCCTGGGTGAAATTGCGCCGGAACGCAGCGCCGCCATCCAATCGGGAAATCCAATGGCATCACGCTTCAGATTGCGGGTTGCCTCGTCAATGCGCTGCAATCGCGAATATTCGGGATTGGTTTCATCATAAATCGGATTGTTCTCTATCGCCCGACGTGCCGGATGCACTTCATCTTCGGCGGAAGCACTTTTGTCGGTGAGGGGCTCAGCGGGAACAACATTCGGCGCAGCTTTAAGGAACGCCAGCACGGAGCTCTCTGCTCCCAGCGCGAAGCCATATGCAGACCCGAAACTCAGTAACAAAAGCAAACCGCACGAAATGCCTAGCAGCTGCAGAACCGCGCCCAATCCGGGCAGCCCACTATTTTCCGGGCCGCAAATGAGCAACCCCACCATAGCTGCCAACCCAAAGAGACCCGTCCGGAGACGAAGTCATGGCAAAAATGTTATTCGCGAATAACCCATCCGCAGTAGTCAATGCTTTCGAAAACTTGCCCTTTTGCCAGCGCGCGAGCCCACTATTGGTGCCGATCCAGAGCTCACCTTTGCGATCGATATGCAGAGCAAATACATGGTTTCCCGGCAAACCTTCGGCAGTGGTATAGCTCTGCCAGCGCCGTCCATCGAACCTCGATAGACCGCCGCCCCACGTGCCGGCCCACACCTGTCCCGACGAATCAACCTCAAGCGCTACTATATAGTTGGGGTTGTATGCCACATCGACATCCTGCAGCCCCATTTCTTCCTTCTGCTTGGCGTGATGTACCGACTGCTTGCTCGGGTCGTTCTTGAAGGCAATATCCTTTTTTACGCGATCATAGGATGCCCCCATACCCTTCGCGTGATTCCAGTTTTCCCAGCGACCTTTGGCGAATCGAGCCATTCCACCTTCGGTTGCCAGCCAGATATCGCCATCCTTACCTTCGGCTAGACCATAAACCCAGTCGTTGGGTAGCCCTCCTCTGGTGTTGTCTACGGTATAGAGATCCCACTTGCTGCGGTTGTCGAGATCACCACCCCGAACACGGTTGGCTCCGGACCAGGTTGCGATCCAGATATCACCGTTTTTTGCTGTGATAACGTCATAAATAAACGCGTCGCCAAGGCCTTCCGGAATATTGTAGGTCTGCCAATTTCCGGTTTTCTCGTCGAGCAAGGACAGCCCGCCACCATAGGTACCGACCGCGATACGCCCCTTGACCTTGCCAACGAAAAACATGCCATTGGAAAGCAGGCCATTCTTGGTATCGAACAGCTTGAAACTGTCATCTTTTGTATCGTAGCGAATCAAACCACCGGACGTACCAACCCAAACTACGCCACTGTCGGTATACAAGGACTTTACGTTCTTGTTGCCAACTCTGAAATGCGTAAATTTGGCCGCCGGATCGACGGTAACCTTCCCTTCGCGAACAGGCGGCGCAACAGGCGGGTGGCTTGCACCCATTGAAGGATTTCCGGAAGGCGTACCTCGTGCTGCGGAATCAGCTGCTATTGAACTTCCACCTGCGGTGCCCAAGGCCAATGCAAGCGCAATGATTGATGGGACCGATCGCATAGTCGAAGCGATAATTTTCATGTTCATTTTGTCGCTATCCTGGCTACACCACGCTTCGTACCGGCCCACACATTGCCCGGAGTCAGTGCAATTGAATATACATGCTCGTCGAGCAACCCGTCAGAGGTGCCGATGGTCCGCCAGTTTTTCCCGTCGAAACGCGATACGCCCTTGTTGGTGCCGAACCAAAAAATCCCGTCGCCATCTTGAGCAACAGAATAGACAATGTTTCCAGCCAGCCCATTTACCGACGAAAGACTGGACCATTTCTTACCATCCCAACGACTGACCCCGCCGCCCCAGGTGCCGGCCCAAATGCTGTTGTCCTTGGCCACAAGAATCGAAAATACGTAGTTGGGATTGTATGATCCCGCCCCCTGCACTTCCGTCGCAAGATCATGGCGGGATCGGGTGCCAAGGCCCGTATTCGGACTCGCGGGAAGGTTCTCCGGGTTTTCTGCGCCCAATCCATCTTTGTGAGTCCAGGACTTCCAGCGCGTCCCATCGTACATCGAGACACCACCTTCAGTGCCAAACCAGACACGTCCGTCCTTATCGACCCCCAGGCCATAGACCCATTCGTTGATCAACTCCTTTACATAGGTAGTAAATTTACCGGTCTTGACGTTAAAGAGATTGGCACCAGCCCAGGTACCAATCCAGAGGTTTCCTTTCTTGTCATTGGCGAACGAATAGATCCAGTAGTCAGCAAGACCATGCATCGGGAAATAGGTCTTCCACTTTCCGTCCTTGTACCGCGATGCGCCACCGGCATTGGTCCCAAACCACGTGTACCCTGCCGAATCGATTCCAACTGCAAACACGTACTCATTGGCCAGACCATCGTTTCGAGTGAAGGTATTTCTCGGCGACATAGTCTTGAGATCGATCTCCATCACGCCAACCGAAGTTCCCACCCACAACGAATTCCCTGCTTTGTTATAAAGCAGCGAGCGAACGTAGGTTCCGCTTCCGGTTTCAAACTTTTCAACAACCTTCTCGACACCTTGTGCCATAACCGCAGCAGGTAACGTACATAGGTACATTACAGTCAGCGCAATGGCACCGCGAATAAACAAGCACATCGATGAAACTCCTTCAGCGAAGCGTCCGTGCATAGTTGAGAGCATCCAGAATCTCATCGTTGTTCAATATTCCCATGAATGGAGGCATGATCGACTTCCCCATCTTTACTGACTGGAGTAGCACCATATCCGGTTGCATCAGACGCTCCTTCGAAGCAAAGCTAGGCGCTTGCTGAATTACGGGGATACCGTTCATTCCATGGCAAACCGCACAATGTGTGTTGTAGACCCGCTGCCCGCGCATCAAGTCCAGTGCAAGTGCAACATCAGGCAGCAGAGCAGCAACGAGTCCGACAATCCGGATTCCAGTGCCCAATTTAATCTTCATTTGGCTTCTCCACGACGACGCCCCTTCTTTCCTTCTTTGACTCCCCTGATCTTATCGCTCTTCTTTTTTAATTCGTTTGCCTTTGCGACATCCGGTGGCAATCCATAACCACCAACACGATACGCCTGCTCAAGTGCATCCAAAGCGACCAATATCCCATCGTCAGCTGCCAGGGAAATCCATTTCAGCGCCACCTTCCCGACTCGCTCGCTCTCAGGGATATCAAGATCACCACGTATATATCCTTGAGCAAGGGCGGCGATTGCCCCCTTGTGCCCGGTCTCCGCAGCACGCGTGTACAACTCTCTGGCTGCCTTAACGTCCTTCGCAGCACCTTCGCCCGAAAAAAGCATGCCGGCAAGACCGAAAATCCCGTCAGGATTACCCTTATCAGCAGCTTTTTTGTACCAAGCTACCGCCTCGTCATCCGAATCAGCGGCATCAAGAATCGAAGCCAAGAGTACCTGTGCATCGCTATGCCCTGCTTCAGCAGCCCTGCGCAGCACGGGAATTGCAGTTGAAAAATCAGCTCTCTGATATGAAATCTTTCCCTCTGCAAAATCCTCATCGGGGCCGGCCAATGCGGGAATCGAGCCGAAACCAAAGCATAAAACCACGGCAGTTGCCGCCCCGGCCAAACTTTTGTAGAAATTAGTACTCACCATTAAGTCCACCTCAGTTGCACCGAATTGCTCTTCAGTCGAAAAATCAGACCAGGACACACCACCGCAAAATATGCTGGATAGCAATCGAACCGCCTTGTCCAACTCCGGATATCGCCGGATAGCAAACTGCTTTTTCACCTGCAGTTAGTTATCACCCTCTCGCACCTTCACGTCACGATCGCCGTGCAACGCTCACCGAGCAGGACTCTATCCGGCGCAGCGCGCCCGGAATCCTTTCCCGTTACCGGCACCGCACTTACTCCAGAATAAGCCGCACTTAGAAAGAAGACCTGCACCTCGGATCGCATTCTATCGTTGATGATTCCTGCACTTATCCATTTCGCTCGGATCGTCGAAAGTCTTCGTTGGTACGAACAAGCCCCTGTCCCAAAGCTTCAAACTCCTCCAGCTTACGGTAAAGACTCGAGAGCCCTATTTCAAGCTGACGTGCAGCGGCTTTCCTATCGCCGTCACACTCCGTCAGAACCCGAAAAATAATATCAGCTTCTGCCTGCCGAATTTGATCACGCAAGCTTCGACTCGCCAAAGGCGACTTCTGCTCACCTTCGAATTTCCCGGTTCTAATAGACAAGCTCGGCGGCAGATCCCCGATAGTGATTTTCCCGCCATCAGACATGATCATGGCGCGGCCAATTACGTTCTCGAGTTCGCGAACATTGCCGGGCCACGGATACTCCAGCAGCAATTCCTCCGCGGCAGAATCAAGCTCAATGTTGGTTTCGCCCTTTTGTTTGGCCGCATCCAAGAAAAAGTTGATCAGGCGCAAAATATCTTCACCGCGATTCCGCAGCGGTGGAATATCAATGTGAAATTGCGAAATCCGGAAAAAAAGATCCTCGCGAAAGCTCCCTGCCGCTACCATCATCGGCAGGTCCCGATTGGTCGCCACTACAATTCGCGTATCTACCTTTCGCAACTGCTCGCCTCCGACCGGACGAATTTCCTTGTCCTCGATCACGTGCAACATTTTCGTCTGCATGTGCAGAGGGAGCTCGCCAATCTCATCCAGAAACAATGTGCCGGTGTCCGCCTGAGCAAATAGGCCCTTTCGCGCCTGAGCAGCTCCGGAGAAGGCCCCCTTGGTGTGCCCGAAAAGCTCGCTCTCAAGCAGGTTCTCGGGAATTGCACTGCAGTTAACCGGAATGAATGGAGCCTCTGCGCGCCGGCTCTGATCATGAATGAACCGCGCGAGGACTCCTTTGCCGGTACCGCTTTCGCCTGTAATCAGAACAGTGCTATCGATAGCAGCGACGCGGGTTGCGAGGCGCTCAACGGCAGCCATCGATGATGAGGTAAATTTGAAACGGCTATCGCCGCGCTCGCCACTTACGATTTTTCGAAGTGCAACGTTTTCAGCCTTCAAGCCCAGCAAGGTCTGCGCTTGTCGCAACCGGTAAAGCAGTTCCTCGCTGTCTACGGGCTTGACCATGTAATCCATCGCACCCGCACGCAGGGCCTCAACAGCGGTCTGTACCGAAGCGAAAGCCGTAACCATGATAAAAAGCGTTGGAACTCCGGAGCTCTTCATGCTGCGCACAAGATCGACCCCGTCGCCATCTTGCATCCTGATATCGCATATTGCGACATCGATATCGCCGCGAACCAGCTTCGCTGCTGCGTCCTTGACGCCGACAGCTATGTCTGCAGAATAGCCGGCACGACGTACCGTAGCCGCAATGATTTGCCGCAGAGCCAACTCGTCATCGATGATCAGTACATGCACTCAGTTTCTCCTAATGCACCGTATCAGCTGGAATCGGCAGAATAATCCGCACTGTGGCACCTTGCCCAGAAACAGAGCGTACTTGTATGTCACCACCATCCTGCTGGACCAGGCTGCGGCACAACGACAAACCAAGTCCGGAGCCCCGCCCCGGGGGCTTGGTAGTGAAATGCGCATCAAAGACCCGACCCAGGTTTTCCGAAGCAATTCCCGGACCATTATCAGACACGCTGAGAATCACCGAACCGATCTCAAGGCGAGTTTCTACCAGGATCGACGGAGCGCTATCCTCGCGCCCTTCGAGCGCATCGGCTGCGTTGATCAACACGTTCATTAACACCTGCACAATATGGTCCGAAATTACCAACAGCGCCGGCAGATCGTCGGCAAGTTCCTGTTTCATGGCTATCCCGCGAAAGCGCTTGTCAAAACTGATGAAGGCACATGTGCTCTTGATCAGGCCATTCAGGTCGATAAATGTCGGCACCAGCGGACGCTGCAACGAAAACTCCCCGATCTGACGGGTGATCGACATTACACGTCGCGCCTGTTCGAGGATTAGATCGATCTGATCATCCGCCGCGCGTCCCTTGTGGCTACCCTGCGCCCTTTCATTGACCAGATTCTCAGCCAGGCCGACGATGGCGGCAAGAGGATTATTTATTTCATGCGCCACCGCTGCAGCAAGCGAGCCCACTGCGGCCATTTTTTCTGTATGGAAGTGTTGCTGCCTGCTCAGTTCCAATTGGCTGTCGCGCGAACTGAGTTCAGCTTCCATATCATTGACAGCCAACATCAAAACACCTAGCTCATCCTTGCGAGTCACGGCCAGCGGCGGGCCTCGATACCCCCTCACTATCTCTCCAGCACGAACCTTGACGAGGCCGATATCGCGCGAGAGCTGCCTGAAGAATATGGTGCTGAGCCAGCCGATGCTTGCGACTCCAATGATCATAAGCGCAAACAATTCGGTGGTCAGTCGCCTGAAAACGTCGCGATATCCGGCCAAAACAGCCGCTTTCCGCTCACGAACTCCTGTAGTCATGAGATCGAGGCGGAGTACCAGTTGATGGAACTCCTCGCGCAATTCAGCAATCGTAGTGCGCGTTGGATTCAGCTGAAGCTGCGCATTGAATCTGTTCAGATTGGCAATGTAAGCACCCAAGTCACCTGACTCGACCTCCATCCGGGCAAGCTTCGACACTACACCATTGATCTCCAGGTTTAGTAGTCGCGCCGCAGCAGCGAGATCTTCCGAAAAATAGTTTTCGTTCACCGTCAGGATGGCATGAGAAACAGCAATGTTCAGCGCGAGTTGCTGCTCTTCCAGCACGTGGACCGCCTCCAGCTGATTTACCGCTTCGAAGAGCAGCTTTCTCTCCCAGCCAATAACGCCAGTCGCCAGAGTCAGGTAAATGACCAGACCACCCAGAATCCTGGAGCCCTTCTGGTTAAAGCTTGTCCCCAAGCCCCCGCCTGGCTTCGGATCTGAAGGCTCTGGCACTTGTTCGACGTTGGGCTGACTATGCTGCGACATGGATCATGAATATGCGTTCAAATATCAGAAGCGACGGGAGGGACGGTACAATTATCGGAAATGTCCGATTAGTCTGCAACGCATAAACGACAAGGAAAACTGATGTCCGTCAAATGGTTTGCTTCGTTGGCTATGTTGATAGTACTGCTGCCACATCCTCAAGCCAGCAGCGCATCGCCTCTGGATGACGCCCTCAAAGCGCTGGAGGCCGGCAGCAACCCGAAGGCTACAGAAGTTCTCCTTAAACTCGCCAGCGAAGGGAACCCCCTGGCTCAGTTTCGCCTTGGAGATCTCTATTATCAGGGTCGAGGTGTTGCCGAAGACGAGAACATGGCGATCTACTGGTGGAAAAAATCCGCCGCCACCGGGAATGCCGAAGCCATGTACCAGATCGCACATGCCTACCTGTTCGGCAGCAGCGCGGCGAAAAGTGTCGCCGACCCGGACCGGGAAGCAGCCATCTGGTACTTTCAGGCGGCAAGTGCCGGACACGCCGAGGCCGCCTACACGCTGGGCTTGCTTTTTCTTGCTGGCAAAGGCGTTATTGAAGATCGAAATGAAGCGATCCGCTGGTTTCGCACTGCTGCAGGCAAGGGGCATGTCGAAGCACGCAAAGCCATGGAAACCGCTGAAAAATCCACCCAGCGCTCCAAGCCACATCGCTGAAACATATCCATATGGAGCGGGTGTTGGCGGCGCAAGAGTGAAAAGTGCTCACTTGACGATTGCGCCGATTGTTACCGTGATGCCTTCCGCACCCACTTTCACGGGTGCTGAGAAGCCCTCATAGTCACCAGGTTTCGCCAAGGCCTCGCCGGCAAGCGATATGCGTGCGCCAATCACGACCGACTTCGCTGAAGAAAGGCGTACATTCGGTGCCATCGACATCGAGTCATTGAGGGTAAATGCGTAAGGAAGTTTTATCGGATTTACCCGTGACATGGCAAGGGGAACTCTCGATCCATCGACGGCGCGGGCAAAAATGAACAGAGTGCCATTTGCAGGCATCTTGCCGACCAACTCCGGCGCTAGCACCACGGTGCCGGAAACCGATGCCGCGACTGATGCGACCTGAGGCGAAGCGGGGGCAGATACCGATGGGACACCAGCAATTCCCAGTCTGCGTTCGGCATCGGCAATACTGGTGCCGATAGTCTGGGCAACATTCGAGTCGGGCGGAACCAGGGTCAAAATGGTACGCCAGGTTTGGACAGCGTTGCCATAATCGCCGCGTTCAAATGACGCTGAACCAGCCAGCGCCAACGACTTGATGTGCCGTGGATTGATACTCAGGGCACGGGCAATGATCTTCTCCGGTTCGCCGGCAAGCCTGCGACCCTGGGCCATGGCCACGACATCAGCGTAATCCGCAAGCAGGTTGGGATTGGGCGGCAGCAGCGCAGTTGCACGCCCCAAGGCCGCCGCCGCTTCCGGGTAGCGCCCCAAAGTTGTATAAGAGCGCCCCAGAATCAACCACCCCTCGCCATCATCGGGGTTACTTTGCAACCGTTCGGCCAGCTTGTCCGCCATCGACTGAATCTGTTGGGGCGACAAGGCATGGTTGCCGGTCGGGTCCGCCGCAGGCTTCGCTTTCAGCGTATCCGGTGAGCCGAGAAAGAAATACAGACCAAGCGTCAGCGCCGGCACGATCACGCCGATCGCGACCACAATTATCATTTTCCGCGAGGATGAATAGGAGGTCGTTGAGCGGGCGGTAGTTGTATCTTCCAAGGCACGACGTTCCAATTCGGCCTGTTCCTCAACGAATAACTGGGGGTCCAGCAAACCGGCCTTGCGCTGACTTTCAAGGTCACTCAATTGGTCACGCAGCACCGCGATGCTGAGCTCGCTGGCACTGCCTACGTACGGCTTGCGCTCCTTGAACAGCAGTGGCACGAGCAGCAGCGCCAGAACGGAAAGAGTCAACAAAACTGCGACAACAACGAAGGTGCTCATGAATGATCACCCTCACGCTTACCCAGCAGTCGCACGGCCTCCTGATGCTCTGTCGCGGTGAGCTCCGCAGCCGTCTGCCCGGCGCGCTTTTTCAGCTTCAGCATCAGGAAGATCAAGCTCAGGATCAGGATCAGGAACGGGCCGCCCCAGAGCAGCCATGTGGTGCTCTTTACAGGCGGGCGGTACAGTACGAAGTCGCCATAACGCTGAACCATGAAATCCATGATCTCGCGGTCATTCTTGCCCGCCCGAATCATGTCGCGAATCTCCCGCTTCATGTCGCTCGAGAAAGAGGACTGCGAATCCGCGATACTTTGCCCCATGCAGGTAAGGCAACGCAACTCCTCGGCAAGTTTGTTGACGCGAGCCTCAATTACCGGCTCACCCACAGGCTTAGCCATCCCGTCCGCGGCCAATGCCTGCTGCAGCCCGGGAATCAACAGCAGCACCAGCAACGACCGCCGTAGCACCAGCGCCGACTTTAGCAACCAGGCATTCGAAGCCATGCTCATCTTAACCACGGGAGAGCTCGTCGGCCAACGGCAAAATCTTGGCTTTCAGGACTTCAGCCGTCACCGGACCGATATGCTTGTAGCGAATAACGCCGTTCTTGTCGATCAGGAATGTTTCCGGCACTCCATAGACACCGAAGTCGATGCCAACCCGACCATCCGCATCAACCGCTGACACCAGATAGGGATCGCCCCCATGCTGTTGCAACCAGTTGATCGCCGCCGAGCGCTCGTCCTTGTAATTGAGGCCAATGATGGTGATTCTCTTCTGTCGATCCAGCTCTATGAGTACCGGATGTTCCTGGCGGCAGGACACACACCACGAGGCCCAGACATTAAGTAGCCAGACTTTTCCGCGAAGGTCTTCAGGTGCAATGAACTTGTCACTGGTATGCAACTGCACCAAACGAAAGTTCGGCACCGGCTTGCCGATCAAGGGCGATGGAACCTCGCGCGGATTCAGGCGCAGGCCAGCCGCGAGAAAGCCTGCAAGGACAATGAACACTACCAGAGGAAACAGGAAACGCCGCATCGAAGCTCCTTAAACTGTGACCACGCGGCCGATGTCCGCGACATCCTCGCGTTTCTGAATCCGGTATCTGCGATCAGATGCCGCCAGCAATCCGCCCAGGGCCATCAGGAGGCAACCGCCCCAGATCCAGCTGACCAGAGGCTTGTGCTGCACACGCACGATCCAGGTAGCGTCGACAGGCTCACCCAGCGAGATGTAAAGATCACGAAAAATATTGGTATCGATCGCCGCTTCGGTCATTGGCATTTTTTGCACAAAGTACATGCGCTTCTCCGGATACATCACTGTCACCGGAACACCGCCGCGAGTAACGTTCATCGTAGCGCGCACCGCCATGTAGTTGGGGCCGCGCCGCTCGCCGATTTCCATGAGCTGAAACTCATAGCCACCTGCCGTCGCCTTTTCTCCAGGCTGCATCTTGACTTCGCTCGCCGTCTCGTAGCCCTTGACCAGGGTAACTCCAAATATGAAAACACCGATGCCGACATGAGCCAACAACATGCCCCATTTCGCCAAAGGCACCGATGCCAACCGCTTGCCGAATGAAGCGTTTCCACCGCGCTCGCGCAGATGCTCTGCCAGCACGGTAACGCTCGAAGCAACCGCCCAGAACCCGAGCAGCAGGCCAAAGGCAATCAGTGGTGACCAACGCCCCAGCAGCAACGGCAACGCAATCGCCGCAGCCAAGGAGAATCCCACCGCCCAACGCAAGCGCGGCCAGAAATCGATCAGACGTGCCTGCTTCCAGCGGGCAAAGGGACCCAGCCCCATCAACAGCACAAGGGGAGCCATCAGTGGTGCAAAAACCGCCTCGAAATAAGGCGGCCCGACTGACACCTTTCCAAGTCCGAGCGCATCGAGGAACAACGGATAAAGCGTGCCCAGCAGAACTGCCCCCGCCGCGACTACCAGCAGCACGTTATTCACCAGCAGGAAAGTCTCGCGCGACCACAACTCGAACTTGCCCCCCAGCCCCACCGACGGCGCGCGCCACGCATAAAGAATCAGAGAGATGCCGATGACCGCAACCAGAAAGCCCAGTATGAACACGCCGCGTTTCGGATCGGTAGCAAAGGCGTGAACCGAACTCAGCACACCGGAACGTACCAGAAAGGTACCAAGCAGCGAAAGAGAAAAAGCCATGATCGCCAGCAGCACGGTCCAACTCTTGAATCCGCCGCGCTTTTCGGTTACGGCCAAAGAGTGCATCAGCGCCGTGCCGACCAACCACGGCATGAACGAGGCGTTTTCCACCGGATCCCAGAACCACCAGCCGCCCCAGCCCAGTTCGTAGTATGCCCACCAGGACCCGATGGCAATACCCAATGTCAGGAACAGCCAGGCCACCGTGGTCCATGGCCGCGACCAGCGAGCCCAGGCAGCGTCCAGCCTGCCCGAAATCAGAGCCGAGAGAGCAAAAGCGAAAGCAACGGCAAAGCCCACGTAACCGATATACAACAAGGGCGGATGAATCGCCATGCCGACATCCTGGAGCAGCGGATTGAGGTCGCGGCCATCGACGGCCGCCGGTATAAGGCGATCAAACGGGTTTGAAGTGAACAGCAGAAAAAGCAAAAAGCCGACTGCGATCAGACCCATGACAGCCAGTGCGTTGACCACCGTCTGCAACGGCAGGCGCTGACTGAATGCCGCCACTGCCACCGTCCACAGCGAAAGGATGAAAACCCAGAGCAGCATCGAACCCTCGTGCCCCCCCCAGACAGCTGTCACCTTATAGAAGGTGGGCAACATCGAGTTCGAGTTCTGCGCGACATACAGCACCGAGAAATCGTTGGTGACGAAGGAGATCACCAGGCAGGAAAAGGCAGTAACCATCACCAGAAACTGCGCCGCAGCAGCAGGTCGGGCGATGCTCATCAAGCGCAAATCACCGCGCAAGCTGCCGACGAGGGGCACGACGCCCTGCACCAAGGCAACTGCCAGCGCCAGGATCAGTGAAAACTGGCCAAGTTCAGGAATCATTCAGTTGCTCCGTTTGCAGCTTTGTTGATCATTGACTTGCATTATCCAACTATTGGCCTAAACGCAAGCTTCGCGCCAACACCTATTTTTTCCCCGAAGCGGGCGGAATATCCTTCTTGAGACGTTCTCGCCACTCCCACACCGCAGCCTCCCCCTTACGACGGAAGGGGTCATCGGCCTTGGCCCGATGCAGCCAGGCTTCCATTGACTCCAGTGCGCCGCGATAGTCACCCAGCCCCTCGTACGCCTCGGCCATGCCGTAATAGGCATTCAGCTGGTTGCGATTGAGCTCGGTCGCGCCGTCAAAAAAATCAAGGGCCTCCTTGAAGCGTTTTTGACCCAACATGGCAAAGCCCATATTTACGTGAGCTTCCGGCATGTTCGGCGCCAGTTGCAGCACACGATGAAAGGCAGTCATCGCATGCTCGTACTGCTTGGAGTGGAGCATGATCACCCCTTGCTTGAAGCGAAGATCGATCTCTTCCGTACGCTTGGCATCAACATGCGCCTTTAGGTCGGGACGATCGGTACCGTTAATCCACCGGTCAAGCAGATACCCTCCACCCGTCACCAGCGCCACGGTAACGACCAACCCGATGATGCGCAGATCCCGTCCACGCCGGCCGGGGAGAATGGTCTCAGCCATGATGCGCCCCCCGCAGCGCAGCGCCCGGCCACATCTGGCGCAGCACCAGATAGAGGAACATCAGGATGCCTGCGGTGGCCAGGCTGCCGCCAATGCCGAGGAACACCCGCGACACTGTTTCGACACTGAACTCGATGCCAACATTTCCGGCCATCTTGCGTGGCGCACCCATCAGGCCGGCGCCGGCCAGACCGGCCATCATCATCAGGATGCCGTAGCCGTAGAGCCTCAGTTGCAGCCCGATGCGTGGTTGCGGCGGCATGGCATGCCCCAGCAGCGGCAGCACGCCGTGGGTCAGCCCCATGAAGGCCAGCGTCACGGCGCCGATGGTGCCGTGATAGTGCGCGGTGACCAGCGTAGTCTGCCCGTCGATGATGGTGCCCAGCACGATGCCGCAGACCAGCAGCAGCAGCGACAGGGCCAGCCCCGTGGCCGGGATCATCCTGCTGCGCCGGTGCAGCACTATCAGCAGGCTGCCGAGAAACAGCGGTATTTCCCAGCTGGTCCATTGCATCAACCGGGTGAAGGCGGAAAAATATTCGGGGCTCTCCGGCGCCAGCACCAGCAGCAAGGGCGACACCAGCGCCGGCGCAGCGCCCAGCAGCAGCAGCAGCCTGAGCCTTGGCGCTGACGGCAAGGCCAGCGCCGGCGGACAAAGGCCCAGCCAGGCCAGCAGCATCAGCGTCGTCAGACAAAATTGCCAGATGTGGCCGGGGCCCCAGAACAGGGTTTCGAACAGCGCATGGCCGCTCAGGGTGGCCGATACTTGCCACCAGGTAACGGCCAGCACCGCCAGCGCGACCAGGACCACAGCCGCCGCCAGCTGCAAGCCAAGGCTCATCACGGTGTCCTGAGAGTCATATGTGATATCAGTGCCGGCGGCACGCCGGAAAACCGGCGCGGCATCAAGCAACGCGACCAGTGCGCTGATCAGCACCGCCAGGCCGTAGATCGCAAGCCCTGCCAGAAACACCGGGCTGTCGAGCACCGGCATGTAATTGCTCATCAGCGGACGCACCGCGCCAAAGGCCGGAGACACCGCCATCAGCAGGGCACCCAGCGTCGCCAGCGCCAGCGCCGCCCAGGCCCACGGCCCTGGCGCCCGACGCGCCGCCAGGCTCCAGAGCATGCCGGCAAAAGCCATGAACCAGACCCATTGCGACAAGTCGACATGCAGCGTCAAGGCCACGCGATAAAACTCGGTTCCGGGAAACAGCGACCCGATTCCGGGAACGCGCGCCATCACGATCAGGATGGCGAACAGCGCCGAAGCCGCCACGGCGGCTGTCGCAAGCACCAGCCAGCCCAGCGCCAGTTGCCCCGATGCCTCGTGACGATGTTGTGGCAGCATGGCAGCGAGCCTCATACCGCACCTTTGTGCGGCGAATCGGACACGAAGGGGATGCCGAAGAAGGTCAGGAAAGCGAAGACGAAGACTGCAAGAATCATCCACGAACCGACCACCAGCGAGCTTTTCATGGTCAAACGCCAATGCAAGGCGAAGGCCAGCATGATCCAGGTGATGAAGGACCATGTTTCCAGCGGATCCCAGGCCCAGTACCGGCCCCAGGCATCCTGCGCCCAGATCGCGCCGGAAATCAGCATCAGCGTCTGAAAAATTATGCCCAGCGCCATGAACCGATAGGCCAGATCGTCGAGGCGCTCATCCGTCGGTAGCCCGGCGAAACGCGACACGCCGATGCCGGCACGGCGCAACAGGATCACCCCTGCCATACCTACCGCCACCAATACCGTACCAAGGAATACCTTGGACAAACCGACATGGATATACAACCATGGGGTACGGAAGGTTTGTGGAAAATGCCCCTCGTGGGTACTGGAAAGCGTCATCCAGCCCAACATGACAAATATGATCGGCATCACCACGGCCGCTGTTCCACGTATCGACGGGTAACGCCAGTAAGCAATGCCGAAGATCAGTCCGAAACTCCATACATTGCTCGCCAGAATCTCGAACATTGTGATGAATGGCCCGTGCCCCAAACGCCCCCAGCGAAGCCCCAGCGAAGCACTGAGCAACACCAAACCCAGAATAAGCGCACCCAGCACAAAGCGATGCGGCTCCTTCTTCAAGACAACGCCGAAAATCGCCACGACTCCGGACAACACATAGGCCACAACTGCCGCCCAAAGTATCTGTAACTCCAGCTGTTCCATAGCTAGACGATCACCACGCCACAGAATCGCGACTGACGGAACCGGCAAGCATTTGGCGGCAGTAGAATTGCACGATGATCACAATAATTAGTCAAATATCATTAGGTATGAAAAAACACTCCCTGCACGCTGCCGCCATGAATTGCCGCATTGGAAGTACGTGGTTACTGACCGCAGCCATAATTTTTGGTTCCGCCCCGATCCTGGCGCAGGAAACTGCAAACAAAAATCTGACCGACAATTGTAGCGAATGCCATGGAACCGATGGCATCGGCGTCGAACCCGACATGCCGCATCTTAACGGCCAGCCCGAAGCGTTGCTGGTCGCCATGATTGAAGCCTTTCGCCAGGGCAAGCGGGCGCCCAAGGTCCGCATCCACCGGGAAATTCCCTCCGGCAGCGTAGAGTTGCTGGCAAAACACTACGCGCAGCAAAAAGCCGTGCGCCCGAAATCGGTGACCAACCCGGACCTCGTAGCACGTGGCGAAGCCCTCTACCTGAAACGCTGCGCAGATTGCCATCTGGACAACGGGCGCGAATCCGACAAGGAAGCGCCATTGACTGCCGGGCAGTCATTGGACTACCTGATCGCGCAGACACTGGCTTTCAAGTCTAAGGAAAGGCCGTTTCCCTACCTGATGGACGATGCCTATCGGGGTCTGCTGGATGAAGAACTTACTGCCATCGCCCATTTTTTTTCGGCACAGGATCAGTTGGCACCGCAGAAAGGCCGGCGACGAAAGCGCTGAATTGTTTCAGCATAGCCGGTACGCGGGAGAATTCCGCACCCCGAGGCGCACCGACAACTCCCCACTCAATGAAAAATGAGATTTCAGTTCGAGTTTAATCAGTTGCCGGCAATTGCGGCCGCTTGATCAGCGCGGCCGTCAAAATAATCGTCATGAACCTGAACTCGGATCCATCAGTTAGTAGGGCAACCCTGTCACTACTTGGATTTGCGGGTGTCTTGTTTTTATTGTCGTTCCGGCAGATTTCCGATCCGGACATCTGGTTCTACCTGGTCCAGGGACGTGAAATCGTCGCCTCAAGCAGAATACCTCTAACCGAGTTCTATATCTTTCCGGCACAGGGAGAACCGGCAACATTTTCGGCGATCGGCTTTGGCGTTTTATATTTTTTAGTGCATCAAATAGGCGGCTTTTTTGCCATGGCTGCATTCAATGCGGCCCTGGCGACATCTGCAATCTTCATGCTCCTGATGGCCGCACAAAACAGGGAGCCAGCATCTAACCGCATTGAAACTTCCATCATCGTCGGACTTCTGGTGTATTTGCTGGCCGAATTCCGCTTTGTTTATCGCCCGGAGAATCTTCTGTTTGTTTTTCTTGGCACCGAGATTTTCATCCTCGAAGCGTGGCTGAAAGACCGCATAAGTCTTCGTTTGCTCTGGTTGCCCCCCATGGTTGCCGTTCTGTCCTTGTTTCATACCTCGGCAGTACTGCTGTTAATCGTCTTCGCTTGTTACCTTGCGCAGTATATTTTTGAGCTTGCCCGCAACCGTCATACAAGCAAGGCACGGGAATTGTGGTTTGTACTGGGCATTGTTCTTTTGTTGATCGCGGTGCCCTGGCTGAACCCGAACGGCTGGGAGCAGTTCCTGGTCATCCTGCGCAGCCTGATCAACTTCAATTCGGATCTGGTCGAGTATTTGCCTGCACTCAAGACAGAATATCGATGGCACTTTATCTTCACCCTGATCCTGGCGATGGCAGCTTTGTTTTTCGCGCCCGTGCAGCGCATTGCTGATTGGCTGCTGATTGCGGCCTTTGCAGCAGTTGCCTGGATTTATGCAAGAAACATCGGATTATTCGCCATGATGATCGCCGTCCCGTTATCGAGGGCGCTGCACCATGCAGTTCATCGTCATGGCCAATTTTTCACCACATTTCGATTGCGGTGGATTGCCGGCATATTGGGAATCTATGCCCTGGCGGGTCTGATTGCTGCCGAGCGATGGGGCTACGGGGTCGCCGCAGAAACGGTATTTTCCCGCGCTGCCGTGATGATTCGGCAAATGAGTACTGGCGGCAATGTGATGAATTTTTTCCATCATGGCGGATATCTCGCATGGGAACTCGGCCCCAGCTACAAGGTTGCGGTCGATGGACACTTCGTACGCAGTTCATTCGCCTCTGAATATCATGATCGCGTGATGCGCGCAGATAATGACTGGAAGTCACTCCTTTCGCGTTATGACGTCAAGTTCATACTGACACCCGCAACATTGCCATATTCGGGTGAATTCGTTCCGCTTGCGCAAGAATTGGCCCGGCAAGACAAATGGGTGCTGGTCAACACCGAACCGGCCGGGCTGATGTTTGCGCGTTCCGATATCGCGCAATCCTGGCGCCCCATCGAAAAGCGGGAAATCTGGATGCAGGCTATTCGTGAATTGGATCTCCTGCTTGACACCTATCCGCAAAATCATGCAGCCCGCGCAGCGCGTGCCGAGGCAAAACGACGCTCAGCCGAAAACTAGCCTCCTGCGGTCAGGACTCTCTGATCAAGACACAAAGGAGCAGGCTGTAGCCCTATCGGACGACGGGCTTGCTTGCCGGAGGCAAAAGCTTCTCAAAATCGAGAGCGCTAGGGTCGCAACTTCTCAATTCCGGGAAACGCACTAACTTAGACATGGGTATTCCACACACACTGGCCATATCCAAAGCAAATATCACAAAAAATACTTCGGCATAGCATTTGCTTCTAACCCCCGAAACGCATCCCGTCAGCTAGCGTCAGGCACTGTAGCCATATAAAAAAGCATAAGCACATCTCACTTCGGGGAGAGATTTGAAAATGAAACAACTATTAAGCGCCTTCAAACCGATTCCCCTTGCAGGCCGCAGCAGACTGGTGCTGCAATCTCTCATGAAGGCTCTCATTTCGGTCTTGTGCCTGGTTTTGTACCTACCTTTGTCCCACGCACAGGGGGTAGTCGGTAGCAAGCACGACCTCAGCAGCACACAGAAGGCCGGCGTGCAGGCGACCACGCAAGTTTGCGTCTTCTGTCACACGCCTCACGGGTCGAGTGTTGCCCAGAATGCGCCGCTATGGAACAAGACCTACAACGGCGGCGTCTTTCCGGCATCTGCCAGCGTATCGACAGCCTGCCTGACGTGTCATGACGGAACCCAAACCACTGACACCGTGATCAACTCCCCCGGTGTCGGAGGATTTGGCGCCGCAGGCGGCCGGCTCGGCGATGGTGGCGATGGCCAGGTCGGAGGCAAAATCACAGGTTGGGCGAAAATCGGCACCGACCTGAACGACGACCATCCGATAGGCATGCTCTACGCAGGTTTGTCATTGGCGGAAGACTTCAAGCCATCGACAACTTTGCCGCTTTATAACAGCAAGGTTGAGTGTGCAACCTGCCACAACCCTCACCTTGGCACGGCGGCAACTTTTCTGCGACAAGGCTCCAATAGTGGCAGCCAGGTTTGCCTTGCCTGCCACACCAAGTAGAAACGGTAGCGCGCCTCTCGCGAACCATTCGATACCGCCATTGACGAATGGTGGATTGAAGCACCGGAAACTCGCCCGGTCTTGAGTCGTGGAGCGCCCGGCAAATCTGCAACGGACCAAGGGGGGCGTCCCTATTCTGCCTGCCAGGGTCGTGCTGCGAATTTGCGCCAGAAGTGCCAGCCCAGCGACAACACGGCCAGACTGCAGGCGGCAAGCAACCAGGACATCGTCCAGTCGTAGAACACGTTGTAACCCATCCAGGTCGTCAGGCCGACATAGACGATGCGGCCTGCGGGTATCAGCATGGATTCGCCGGATTTCAAGGTGGCGACCCGCCACGACGAGTCGAGGCTTACTTCATGCTGATCGGGCATGCGAAACCAGGCTTCGTTCTCCGGGTCGATAAGTTTCTGTGGAATGATCAAGCGGACGCGAATCTCCTCGCCCGCCAGCCGCCAGATGGCCGACTGGTCGTCCTTGGCGGACGGGTAGCTCGGAAAAATCACTGATCCCGTCTGGACCTCGCCCTGGTTCGGCTCCCAGCGGAACACGGCGGCGAACCCCTTATTCGACGATGTGTAAAAGCGATAGCCATGGATGACCAGCGGTACCTGGTCGCCGATATCCGCCGTACGCCGGATTCCGGTTTCGTCCCGCCAGCGCACCTGATTCCGTGTTGCGTGACGCTGCAATCCGGCCTTGTACTGAATCTGAAAGCCGAGATTCTCGAAATGCACGGCATCCCTTGCGCCCCTGTGCCAGGGCCCGGCCTCGATGCGATCCATGGCGAGGTATTCGCCTCCGGTCAACACTTCGCTGGTCGCCCGCAGATAAGTCATCCGTCCCACAGCCGCCAGGACGATGATGGCCAGCAACGCCAGATGAAACACCAGTAAGGGAAGTTGCCGGCGGAAGGTCTTGTTGGTCAAAATCGCCGCGAGCAGGTTACTCGTCAACATCACCACGGGAAACGCCAATGGCAAGGTCACTTCGGCCTCGCCTCCGCTGTCATAGATATAAACAACCGACGCGAGCAGCAGGAGCAGGCTGACAAGGGTCAACCGCAGCGATCCGAGAACAGCAAGCACCCGCCAGATCGGCGTGAATTTTTCCGCTGCAGCAGAAGCGCCCGCTTCCGCCACCCGGACTTCAGGATCAGTCTGCACGAGACTGCGCCCCTTCACCGCGAAGCTGCAACACCGGCTCATGCCGCATCATGTAGCGCAGCCGCGCCAGCGTTGCCACAATTCCTTCGGGCTTGCAGTAATGTCGCCAATAACGAGAGGCATGAGAAAACATGAAACCGGCGCGCAAGTAATAGCGCCGGTAGAAATCGCGCTGCAGCAGCGGCAGCACTTGCGGCGGAATCGCCGCCGCTGTGTTACGGATGGGGCCGTAGTGATACGCCGCATCGGCATCGCGCACTTCCGGGGCGAGTTGTTGCCACCATGGAATATCGGGATAGCTGCGGAAAATCTGCACCTGCACATAGTCCGGTGCCAGGGCTTGCGCCCAGCGCACCGTCTCCTCCACTTCGGCTGCGGTCTCCGTCGGCAAACCGACCAGAAACAGTCCCACCGAGGCAATGCCACGCCGCTTCAGGCGCGCAAGGCCTTCTTCGCTCTGCCGTCGCCAGGCTGTGCCATCGCGCGCCTTGCCCATCAGTTCGATAAGACGCGGTGTCGCGGTTTCGATGCCCAGCTTCAAAAGACGCGCTCCGACGGCGGCGGCAGCATCGACCCGCTCCGCATCGAGCTCATCAGGACGGGCATTGGCGATCCAGGGCACCAGGATATTGCGCCGTGACAACTCCTCGCAAATGGCCAGAAAATGGCGTCTGTCGACCAGAAAGGTATCATCCTCGAAGGCAATGGCATCGGCACCGGCGGCGAGATGCATCGCCACCTCGTCGGCCACCTGCGACGGGTCACGCTTGCGCAGGCGCTCGCCCGAACTCTTGCGCACCACGGTCGAGCAGTGCCGGCAGCGATGCGGGCAACCGCGCGCACTCAAGACATAAGCCCATCGCCGCAAGCGCTGACCCGGCAACGGAAAGGGGAAGGCAAACGCCAGCTGTTCAGCAGCCGAGTATCCGGGACGCGGCAACCGGTCCGGCTCCACGACCTCGAATTGATGGCCCGTTTCGAAGCGCCGCCTGTAATCATCGAACGTCGATCTGTCACCCTGCAGCAGACGGGGCAGACTGCCGATAAGTTCCTCTTCGGGCTCGCCGGCCAGCGCCAGGTCGAATGCCTCATGCCAGTCAGGGCGCGGCGCTCGCTGGACATGGGCTACCTGCTGCCCGATGGCGATGGTGGTGACCCCTGCCTGACGCAGTCGCCGCCCGCACTCAAGGGCTTCGGCCAGGCACCACGTTTCTCCCTTGATCACTGCCAGCCGGGGCCTCCCGGCCAATGCCTGCTCCACCCAGGCCGACGGCCCCCCTTTGATCAGCCAGCCATCCACCAGAGGTGAAGCGATCGCGGCGCCTTGCGACAGCGAGGCCTCAAGAATTTTCAAGTCGAGGGCCGGATGCAGATGACGCGGATGCCCGCCAGCACCACCGATGCGGTCCACCCGCAGCAGCGCGACATCACTCATGACCGGGCTGCCTTTGCCAGGATAGCAACGATACGCTGCAGGCGTCGTGCATCAATGCCCCGGTGCAGCGGAATCGCCACGGCCTGCGCAAACACCTTTGCCGCGCCGGGACAGTCTGTCTGGCCCAGCATCGCGGCGACATCATCGAGCACCTCGCCATGAATGGCCAGATCAAGCCCCATCATCTGGGCACGCCGGCGCAGTTGTGAAATATCACCGGTGTAGCGGGCGACAAAATTGTAGGCTGCCGGTTCACCATGGCGCGCACGCGACTGCGGCAGAAAGCCGGGCGGGAGCCCCGCGGCCAACTGCGCCCAAAGCGCATTCAGCTCCCCGGTGCGCATTGCCAGGCCAGCCAACCGGCGCATTCCGCGACGGGCCTGAAAACCGCTGAAGGTAACATCCACCGGCCTTACCCGGTCATGCAGGCCACGATATAGCCGCTCGAAACCACCCGTTCCCTTGTCGCGGAACATCAAGCGCGCGGCGATGCCGTACGCCGGGCTGCGCACCATCAGCTCCTCGACGCATTTCAGCGCGGTCTTGCGTGTGACAGGCCACGGGCTGTATCGCCGCTGGGCGAGTTGCGCAGCAGCCACCCCATGCAACTCCCGGTTCGCCGACACCAGCAAACCGCCGCCGAATGCGCTTACCGGCTTCGCCACTTCCAGGCTGAACAGCGCCGCAGTACCGAAAGCCCCTGCCGGCTCGCCACCAACCCGGGCGCCAAAAGCGTGGGCACAGTCCTCGATCAGCGGCAGGCCACGCCCGGCTGCAAGCGCACCGATGCCGCGGATATCGCAAGGGGCACCAAACACATGCAGGGCGATGACCGCGCGGGTACGCGGCGTAATGGCCCGCGCAACACTGGCCGGAGTCACCGTAAAGGTTTCGCTATCGACATCGGCGGCCACCGGACGCAGGCCCCTGTTCTGCATGCGAACAATCAATTCGCCCAAGGTATATGCAGGTACCACAAGTTCATCGCCGGCGCGCAAGCCCAAGCCCTCGAAAATCAGATCCAGCGCATCGCGCCCGCTTGCGGTAGCGCGCACCGGCCGGCCGCCAAGCAAAACGGAACACCTAGCCTCGAACTCGCCAACCAGGCGGGCCGCATCGAACGGGCTGTCGCCGATACCGCGAAGCAGATCTGCGACATCGGCCCAGCCGATGTCGATACGTCGCCGGGGAATCATGCCGGATCCATCATGGACGGATGAATGTCGGCGCTGGCAACACGCCGATCATTCGGGCAATCGCCATCCAGCATCGCGTCGATTTCGGTCAGGACATCTTCAACCTGAATCGCCTGCATGCACAGGTTGTCCTGACAGCTGCTGCGCCTCTGGTTCGCCGGGCGAATGCACGGCGAACATGGCAAGGCCGCGTAAAGCGCGCGCGCCCTCCCCAACGGCAGATACAGCCGCGGGGTTTCCGGACCGAACAAAACCAGCGTCGGGGTCTGCGACAGCGAGGCAATATGGGCCGGCCCCGAGTCGTTGCTGACGAGCAGGCAGCTACGTGCAAACAGTTGCGGCAGGCTACTGACCGATACGGCCCCGGCCAGGCTGGCACAGCGTGGCGAAGCCACCGCGGCAACCATTGCCGAAACCGCCACGTCATCGGCCACCGCCCCGATGAACCCGACGCAGGCCTCCGGATGGCGTTGCAACACGGCTTGCGCCAGCCGCACGTAGCGCCCGGCGGGCCAGCGTCGCTGCGGCAACAGGTCGCCGGCGTTCGGGTTAAAAAGGATCAGGCGACATGACCATGCAACAGCCGGAAACGCTTGCGCCAGAACCCGAGCGATAGGCACCGCATCCACCTCGCCCGGGGCGACAAGCTGCTCGCGCCAGGCCGCCTCGTGCCCCGGAATGCCCTGCGACGACTCATCGGGCAACAAGGTCGCCGCAAGCGCCAGGAAGTTCTCGCTGATATGACAATCTTCGCGGTAACGGACGGGCAGATTGTAAAGGCGGCCACGATACGCACCGTCATGCGCAAAACCGCTGCGCAGCCGCGCACCGGCCAACAGGCAAAGCAATGCCGAAAAGCGCGAACAGGGCTCAAAGTCAATGGCGGCGTCAAAGCGCAGTTGCCAGGCCCAGCGCAAAAAGCGCAGAAAGTCAGCCGCAAAAACCTGTGCGTTATCGGTGCGCCAGAGGAAAACGTGCTCATCCGGCGCCAACCCCGCCAACGCCACGCAGTCGCGATTGCGCGCGAAGCTGACAACAAACGGCGTCACCCCGCGCGTTCGCAGCCAATGAACTGCAGGGCCGGCCAGCACCAGGCTGCCCATTTCCGCAAGTTGTATGCACAGCACCCTCCTCGGCTGCATCCCGCCGGCCGATGCCGATGCAAACCGGTTGCGCCACCACACACCGAGCGACAGCAAAAAACACAGTGGAATGCCCAGCCAGCGGTCCAGCCAGCGCATGGTTTCAGTACTCACGGGCGCCCTCGTATGGCATACACAAGCACCCCATCGGCGTAGGGCCACCGCCGACTCTCGACCAGTCCGATGCTA
The DNA here is from genome assembly GCA_903959855.1 of uncultured beta proteobacterium. Classification (GTDB taxonomy): domain Bacteria; phylum Pseudomonadota; class Gammaproteobacteria; order Burkholderiales; family Rhodocyclaceae; genus Sulfuritalea. The sequence continues at coordinate 32,024 of CAJBYR010000280.1, read as the reverse complement.
TACATACCGCCCGCTCCCGCAGGGCGGCGGAAAATCTGACTTCGAAAATCGGCTCATTCGCCGCGCCCGGCACTGCCAACTGGCAGATAGAAATGCCGTGAGTTAGCATGCGGTGTTATGGATAAAAACATGACTGTTGACCCTGCAGCACAACGCTGGAGATCGAGACCCTGGGCGGTATTGGGTGTGGCAATTTTCATAGGCTACCTGATTATCGTCGGCTATTTGCACATCGATGGCCGACGCTCTGCGGCGCGGGGCGAAGCGCCCTTGCTCACTGACTTCACCTCGCTTTACGCGGCATCGATGCTGGTAAAGCAGCAACCTGCATCCGACCTTTACATTCCGAAAGAGATGTATCAAGCGGGTCTGCGCGGAGCACAAGCCGCATATGGCGGAAATCTTAGCGAAAAGCAGGCACGCACGATAGGCTTTCACCCGTGGATGTATCCGCCAACTTTTATCCTCGCCGCCATTCCCTTGGCTTACCTTTCATATTTTTCCGCCTGGTGTGCCTGGCTGGCGGTTACCGCTATTCCTTATCTGGCTGCATTGCGCGCCATTCTTCAGGGCCAGAGCTTCTGGTTGATTGGGCTGGCAGCCCCTCCGGTGTTTTACAACATCATGTATGGTCAGACCGGCTTCCTGACCGCCGGTTTCATCGGACTGGGCCTGGCGTGGCTTGTTCCACGCCCCATGCTGGCCGGCATTTGTATAGGTTTGGCCGGCGTCAAGCCGCACTTTGGCATCCTGATTCCTCTGGCGCTTGCTTGCGGCGGTCACTGGCGCGTCTTTGGCGCCGCCTCAGCCACCGTTATCGCAACCATTATTTTCAGCCTGATCGCCTTTGGCGACGACCCGTGGTTTGGCTTCATCGGAACCTCGGTTTACCTGGTGGAGGGCTTCGGGATTGGCGCATACAACTTCAAACCGATGGTTTCGATCATATCCACAATGCGTCTTGCCGGCGGATCGATTGACAGTGCATGGCTAGCGCAGATCGCCAGCGCAGCGATAATGAGCCTGATAGTGGCATGGACATGGTGGTGTGGGCGCGCCCGCCGCGACACGCTGGGTCTGCAGTCGGCAATCCTCTGCCTGACAACACTGTTGGCGGTGCCGAGCGTTTATCTTTACGATCTCATGCTGCTAGTCCCGGCAATGGCATGGATCTGGCTTGACATGCACCAACGCGGCGCTCGCGTTACGGAAATGGTCATCCTGATTGCGAGCTTTGCATCGCTGCACCTGATTCGCCCAAGCGCCATTTATATGGACGTCCAGATCGGAACTCTTTTCGTCCTCACCATGCTGTTGCTCGCACTTCATCGCTACCGCGGCGCATTGGCATCAACGGATGCGAATGCCCCCCCCGTGCCGTCAGAAACCGTGCCGGGATGACCGGTTCAAATGCCCCGGCGCTGCCGCCTCCCTTACTGTCAGTGATCGTGCCGGTTCGCAACGGTGCGCCATTCATCGGCGCACTGCTCGATTCCCTTTGCCGCCAACAACTCGCAACTACAGGTGGTTGCGAATTCATTGTCGTCGATGACGCATCCACTGACGATACCGCCGCCATGCTCGCCGCCTACCCTTGGATCAGACTGCTCACGCATCCGGTGCGCCGGGGTGCCGGCGCAGCACGCAACACCGGAGCAACAGCCGCGCGGGGTGAGGTGCTGATCTTTCTCGACGCCGACACGCGCGTGTGCGAAGCCGATTTTCTTCAGCGCTGCGCCACATTGATGCGCGAGCATCCTGACTGTGGAGCGTTCTCCGGTTGTTACCGCGACAACAATCTAGCCCAGGATGTGTTTTCCCGCTATCTCGACGCCGCCGAGGCCTCCATGCGGGAATCGATCATCGACCAATGGGCGCCAGGCAACCTCAATGGCTGTGTCTGTGGCGTGCGCAAAGCAGCCTTCGAAGCCGTAGGTGGCTTTATCGAAAACCCACGGATGACGCTGGAAGATGTCGACTTGGGCCTTCGTCTCGGCCAGGCCGGTTACCGACATTGGTTTTCCGGCACGTTGCGGGTGGAACACCGACAGCCAGGCTTGTACCATTACGCGTCGGAACTTGTGCTCCGGACGCGCTGTTACATGCACCTGATCCATCGCTACCGGCAGTTCAGCGACGTCATGGGCGGGCAGCGTGAAGGCGCTGCGCGGCTGCTGTTCTTGCTGGGTGTGGCGTTTCTAGCGGGAGGCGTTCTCGCACCCGCGCTAAGCGCCGCCGGGATTGCCATGCTGACGATCTCCACCGTGCGGTCGCATCGCTTTCTCGCGCGCCTGCTGCAAACCATGCCGCTCTTCAGCCTGCCACTCGTAGCGGTCTTTCACTTTGTTGCCACGCTGGCGTTGGTGGCCGGCGGACTGCTCGGCGTCATGGACACGGTACGACTGCCCGTGCAACGCAAGACCATCGACGCCGCCATGTTCTTTCGCTACCTGAAAAGCCTCGTCACCCCCGGTGCCGGCGGTTACCTGATCCACTTCCTGACCCACCGCTGCAACGCCCACTGCGCGCATTGTTTTGACAGCCCTCAGCGCCAGCGCATCGGCGCTGCCGACGAACTTGACCTGCCGCGCATTCAGCGCATTGCGGCCAGCGCCGGTCCCCTAGGTCACGTATCGCTGACCGGGGGCGAACCATTGTTGCGCGACGACATCGCCGAGGTATTGGGTGCGTATTACGCGGCTGGAGTACGCTCATTCAGCATCGCCAGCAACGGCTCCTACCCCAAACGGCTCGAACGCCTGCTGCCAAGGCTTGCCGCTGCCGGACCGCGCGCACGCATCATCATCAAGATCTCCGTTGACGACCTCGGGGACGAACACGACAGGTTACGCGGACTGCCCGGTCTGTATCGCAAGGTCGAACATTCGCTGACCTTACTTGACGAAGCGCGCCAATGGCTGCCCCAACTGCGCATGCATATCTGCCTGACACTCACCGCAGCGAATCACAGCCGTCTTGAGGCCACGCTCGCAACCCTGCGCAATTTCCGGCCTGATCAGATCGAGTTGAACCGGCTGCGTGGTGTCCCTGCCGATCCAAGTCTGGGCGGTATCGATGATGCAAGCTACGATGCAGCCTGTGCCCTGCTCGCTGCCCCCAGTGGCCCCCCGCAAAGCATATCCGGGCTGACGCGGCTCCTGACCGCTCTCGACCGCACTATGTCCCTGATCGTGCGCCACCCGGAATCTCCCTGGCCTTGCGGCACATGTCTGGCCGGACGCCGCCTGGCGGTGATTCATGCGGACGGCACGGTACTGCCCTGCGAGATGATTCACATCGTGCGTCCGCAACATGCCGCCACACACAACGACTTTGTCCTCGGCCGACTTGACGCCCACGGTGACCACCTTGGCGCCCTCCTTTCCAGTCCGCAAGCGCGGCGGGTCACTGACTACATCGCTGCCACCGAATGCCGCTGCTCGTTTGAATGCGCCATCCTTGCCACCGTGAGTTATCGTCCCTGGCGCCTGTGGCGCTTCTTCGCTCCGGCCGCCCGGCAAAGCCCGGGCAGACCCTGAGATGCGTATCAGAAAATGGGCCAACGCTACATTGCGCGCCGCCTGGCAACGCAGTGCCGCAGTCAATCTCATTGTCACCCGGCGTTGCGATCTGACCTGCAGCTACTGCACGGCGTACGGGAAAAGCGCGGACCTGTCTCCACAGGACTGGATCAAGATCGCCCGCCGTATCGCCCACCGCTTTTCGATTTTCACCGTGTCCGGGGGCGAGCCGCTGCTGTACAAGGGTCTGCCCGAGGTCATCAATGCACTGTCGGAACTAGGTATCGCCGGTCTGTGCACCAACGCCAGAACCCTGAGTGAAAGCCATCTGCAGGCGATGCAAGGCCTCGATTACCTCAACTTCTCGATCGACCACAGCGGCGACTCGGATGCATCGCTCAAGAGCGCCTACGGGAAGCTCCCCTTGATGGCGGAGTATGCCAGGCGAAGATCCTTTGAATTGCGCGGTACGGCCGTCATCACCAGCCGCAATGTCAATTCCATCATCGGGGTCGCCCACGAACTGGCCCGTTACCACATCCCGCTCAACCTGCAACTGGTGCAGCGCCCGGGGCCGCTGAACGCATTTGATACACCCGAAAAAGTCGCCGGCCTGAAAGCGCTGCAGGATGAACTTCTAGCCCTGAAGCGTTCCGGCATGGCCATCGACGAACCGGACGACTACATTGCGGGCTTCGTGCCGTTTGTGGAAGGCCGCGCCGCAGTCCATTGCATGGCTGGCAAAGCCTATCTCGCGATCGATAGCGACGGTCGTTTGTTGCCTTGTCAGGATACGCCCGCCGTCGGCGCGCCCTTGCATCATGACACGACGGATATCGAGAGCGCCTTGCGTACGCTGCCGCAGGCCGTTCCCGACCAGTGCAGGTGTTGGTGGAACTGCTACCACCGCAATGCGGCCTGGGTACAGAATCCATTCGCTTTCGTGACGCGATCGCTGCTGGATCGGCAAACGCGGGTAACGAACAAGTGAGCTTTGCGCGCTATCGGCACTCCCCTGCGGGAACCGCCTGGAAGATTCTCAAGGGTCGCAGCGGTGTCGCCCGCATACCGCTGATCGTCAACCTGTTGCTGACCTACCGCTGCAACCTGCGCTGCGCATACTGCGGCGTCTGGAGCAACCCACCGCCCGAAATGGACACGGCAACGGTGTTGCAACTGATCGACCAGGTTGCCGATGCCGGTACCGAACGCCTCAGTCTCGGGGGTGGCGAACCCATGCTACGACGCGACCTGGGGAACATCATCAGTCATGCCAAAAGACGCGGTCTGACCGTCAATCTGGTAAGCAATGGGTTACAAATCCCGCGCCGTATTGGAGAACTCGCGGGGCTGGACTTCCTTGCGATCAGCCTTGATGGCCCGCAAGCAGTGCACGATAAGGCCAGAGGCAAAGGGTCTTACGCCCGAGCCATCGCCGCCATCCGTGCTGCGCGAGCTGCGAACATCGAAGTATGGACCACCACCGTGCTGGGTCGTAACAATATCGGGTTGATACCTGAAGTGATCGCGCTGGCAACACGGGAGGGCATCAGGGCGACTTTTTTACCGGTGATGAAAGAAGGACTGCAGTCGCGCAATGCCGCAGAGCTGCTCCCCGATCCTGAAGCATTTACCGCCGCCATGAACTATCTGATCGTCGAGCGCGACCGTCCGGCGACGCCACTAGCAAGCTCGACGGATCTGTTTGCCTTCTATCGCGACCATTGGGGTCGGCAGCAACCGCAACAAAAGCAGGGCGCCTGGCATGCCGGCCGCTTGCGCTGCCATGCCGCGCAACTCTTCTGTTCGATTTCACCGGACGGGATGCTTTATCCCTGCAACTATCTTCAGGGCGCGGTCAAGGGCTGGAGTACCACCGAACTGGGCTTCGCCCACGCACTGGAAAAACTTCAGGCACCTGATTGCGGCGGATGCTGGTGCGACAGTTTCATTGAGTGCAATCTTGTTTTCGGTTTCAAACCCGGCGCGCTCAGGAATGTGCTGAACGTCCTCGCTGTCCATCAAGAAGGGTGACATGGGTGTGGCCGGTAACCGCGCTGCAGTGGTGCTTCCATTGATCACCACGAAAGCGTCCGACTTGCTTCGCGGACAATGGCAGACGGACTTAAATCGGGAGAATGTCTCGGAGCTACGGCATGCCCGAATTGCAGACACCCGCTGTCATCCAGTTTTTCCCTGACCCTGCGCGATTACTAGTGCCGCCCTGACTATTCGCGATGATCGTTTTCCCTGCAACATTCGATGATCCACAGTTGCCTTCTACCCAACTACCACTTTGCGCGAAAGAACGAATCTTGTTTTTTGCCTCCAGATAATATGGCGGCGCCGTATAGTTGTCAGCGCTATTTTGAATGGCGACCTCAAAACTGTCAGTCGCCAAGTAACCCGGCACCTCGCCGCCCACATCGTTCAAATTGACGAGCAAGGCCTTGTTCTTCCAGCCATGCGGTACGGCGATATGGCACCAGGTACATTGCAGGGTTCCCCCGATCCGTTTTTGATGTTCGTCATGCAAATTCCCTACAGGCCCATTAAAACCCGTTGAACTTATGGGGTTGTGGCATTTCAGACAAAGCGCATTGGCAGTGTTGTGCCCGGTATTACCGGTCCATACTCCTTTTAAAATGAAATCATTGCCTGAGCCGTGCGGCCCCCAGGCGGAGCCCTCGCCGGCGGACTGGTTTGTTCCCGCCGGGATCGCTGTAGTGCCGCCCGTGTTGCTCCCATGGCAATCGCTGCAGTACATGGTTTGGGTGCCGACATTCCGGAACGGTAGCCGGAACGCATTGTCGGCATTCAAATCGCGACTCCCGGCGTCGCGGCCGGTTGAACGCATCACCGGGTGCCACGAGCGGTGGTTGTTCGCGTTGTATCCAACCGATCCACCGGCATTTCCGACGCTGAGGGGTTCGCCTCTGTGAGCGTCCGGTGCCTGAAATTCCTTGGCCTGGTCCGTGTATTTTGTCAGGCCGTTGGTTCCGCTTGGCGTGGAAACGCCCAAGTCCGGCGGCGTGCTGCCATAGGCATAAGAAGAATGGCACTTGAGACACACCTGATATTCGCGCGTCACAAAGCCCTTGTCGTCGGGGGTAGAATCATTCGCTACAAAATCGATACCCGGGTCGCCGCGACGAACCTTGAAATCGCTAGCTAGGCTATGAAAAGATGCGCTCGAATAACTCGGTTCGACCCCCCAGGTTCCCCGCAAAACTCCCGAAGCAACATTGGTATGCAGCATCGCGGTGTCCGTATGATTGTGTGTCCCCTCGGATTGCGGCGCAGTGATATTGTACGACCCGCTCGCCGATCCATAAAAAAGACGATTCTTCACCACCCGGTGCGGGTTGTGGCAATCCGTGCATTCGGCATGGCGATTGGAGTTGGTCGCCTTACCGGAAAGGTGACCCGGAGGCGGGCCGAGAAACTCAACAGCCTCGACAAAATCGGCACCGCACTTGTTGGTAGCGCCGGTGCAATTTGATCCCGACGTTCCCGTTCCCAAATAGGTGTCGTTAAAATTTCCGCCGATGTCGTGCCTGGTTTGCTCGTTGGCGGCAGTGATCGGCATTTTGCGGGCCAGCTGAAAATCAGCCCATATATCCGGCACCGTGGTCACCGAGTTGAGGATCGAACCGGTACTGCGGTGGCACTGGTAGCATGTTTCTTCCAGCGCCGGGGTGCTGGTGCCGCTGAGCACACCACCGCGTGTCAGGCGCCGCGCGCCGCTGACGGTGTGCGTATCGTGGCAATTCAGGCAGGAGGCCTTCCAGACGGGAATGTTCAATGGAAATTCGCGAAGGTTGGCGGCTGCATCTTTGTAAGTTTGCTGGGCAACTTGACTATTGGCATGCGCCGAGCGGGCCCAGCTTTCGCCGCCTTTGTCGTGACAGGCAAGGCAGATGATGTCTTTGCCGTCCTGGTAGTTGCCGGTCGCTACATCCAGCTGGAAACGCGGCCGCCGCAAAAACTTGATGTTCTTCTCGGCTGTGAGGTCGGTTTCCTTGATGTGCGGATCGTGACAGGTGGTGCATTGCACTTGCCCGGTGCCGCTGCCAGCGCCGGTGGTGTTTTCCAGGGGCAGCACCGGGCGCGTCGATTTCGTACCATACAATCCGCTGCTGGCGGCCGAGTTGCCGATGCCGCTGCCTTGACCCGGAGCGCGCGGCCCGACCAGGGGATGATTGCTGTTTTGCGCCAGGCCCGTAATCTGCTGCTGGGCGTTCGGCACACGCAGTTCGCCGTCCCGTGCGGCCAGCGTACTGTCATAGGTGATCGAGATCGGATGATCGTTTCGCAGATCGCTGCCGATCAGACGCGTATAGCCCGATTGAGCCGGGGAGGCGCCATCGGTGTTGGTGCCGGCCGGCATTGTGGTTGTTGTGCTGCCCGCAACAGAGATGGCGCTGCCGGCACCTGCACCGGGGGCATTGACGACATTGCCCAGCGCAATCGTGCCATCGTGGCACGAGAGGCACAGTTTCGAACTTCCCAGCGGTTGGCCCAGCCAGTTGCTGGCCAGGACGAATCTGGCGTCCAGCGATTCGGAGGAGTACGCGTTGTAGGTTGCGCCGGAGGTGGCACGGTTCCACAGTGGCGAAACATTCGTCGTATTGGCGCCGTGCGGCGTATGGCAGAAGACGCAAATCTGGCTTTCGGTCCCGGATTTGGTGTTTCCGTCCGCGCTGCTCGTAGACAGGTTGTGCTTGGTTTCGCTGACTTTTGACTGGCGTTCGGCACGGGCGAACGGAATGCTCAAGGCGCCAATGGCCAGCAGCAGAACCACCCGCAACCAGAACCTATTCACTCTCCGATCCTCCACCCAGGAACTGAAATACAGAGACACGACTGTTCAGGCCATCCGCGACGAACACGCGATTGCGCGCGTCGATCCAGACACCGGATGGCAGGTGAAACTGGCCTGGCTCGCTGCCGACGCCCCCGATCGGCATCAGGAACTCGCCACGGGAGTTATAGACCAGCAAATGATCATAAAAAGACTCAACCACATAAATATTTCCCTCGCCATCAACAGCCACACCCTTGGGTCGAACCATGTTACCAACGTACATCCCGAGTTTGCCAACCGTTGCAAGATGCTTGCCGTCTACGGTAGACAGCACCTGAACCCGGGCATTGATCGTATCTGAGACATAAAGTTTCCCGTCGCGCACAGTGATGAAGGTCGGAAAGTTGAACTCGCCCGGTCCGTCGCCGCGCTCGCCCCAGACGTCGAGCAGTTTGCCTTGCAAGTCGAACAGTTTGATCTGATGATCGGCGGTATCGGCAACAAAGATGCGCCGGGTCGATGCCTCGTAGGCAATCCCGGTCGGACGGGTCAAGTGGCCTTTGCCGATGGTGCTTGCGGGATTCCCTTGCCGGTCAAGCTGTGCAACGAACGCCAGTTCGCTATCCGCCACCAGCAGCAAGCCGTCCGGCCCCAGGGCAATACCGACCGGACTCACGAACATCTGCGAGCCCACGGCCTGCTGCCACAACTCCAGGGTCGCCTTGGTTTCGTCGAACACAAACACCCCAGGGCTTCCCCGATCGACGACCATAATCCGGCCCGCCTCGTCGATTACACCCGTTTGCGGCCGGTAGAGTTCGCGTGGCGGCGCATCACCCTTGATGAAATCCAGAATCCGCCCCAGGGTTTCCAGCAAACCGGGGCCTCTGGGCTCGGGATCGATGAAATTCCGGTCTCCGTAAAGATGGCCGAGGTAGACGTAACGCGGAACATCGCCATCGATATCCGGCGGAAACATCAGATGCCCTTTTTGGGTCTGATCCACGTCAATGACGAACAGGTTCTTCCTGGCCTGGCCGGCACAGCCGGACAACAATCCAAGAAACATAACAACAAGCAGTAAATGACGCAGTGTCATCAGTCCTGACGCCGTCGGATTTTAAAAGCCATCACTTTGCGACCAGCACCGTCGGCCACATACATCATGCCACCGGCGACGGTCATCTGCTCCGGAGAAACCAGATTGAGGTCGGCCGCGATGATGGTTTCCAGCCCGCCCTCAGAGACACGCGAAATGCTGCGATCAAATCCATCCAGGACATAAATTTCCCCCTTTTCCGCGGCCAGAGCCTTGGGCAACCGGATCAAGCCGACCGCAAGCCTTCGCAGCATGCGTCCGCCGCGCCATTCGCTGACACATTTGCATTGCGCGTCGGCAACCACCAGCAGCGAACCATCGAGGGCCAGCGGGCCTGTTGTGCCAAGGTTCATATGAACAATGGCGATACGACCCATGGGCTCGATCCGGTCCACCACCCGATATACGGCGTCAACCGCAAGAACCGTTCCGCTTTGCAGATCAATCGCAAAATCCAGGTAGCGGCTGCCCGGCATGCGCGGCTGCATCGCGGGCAGTGGAATGCCCTGCATTGAATACCGTGAGATTTCCCCACCCATGGCATCCAGCGCAAACACCGTGCCGTCGAGTGCGGCCTGCAATCGCATTCCGGGACGAACCCTGACGCCGGGGATCGCCGTCATCAGGCCGCTGCTCTGAACGTAGCGGAACAAGCGGCCGGTTCCTGCATCGGCAATAAAGATCGATTCAAGGCTGGCGACAACAGCGACCGGAAACTGGAAGTACACGAAGCTCTCTTTACCACCGGGCAAAGGAAATCCGGTGGGATCCGTTTTGTCCGTCAGGCGCGCGCCGGAAAGACCGAACACCGGATCAAGCCACAGTTCCCGTCGCGGCTTCGCCGGCGCCGCCGCACTGCAGCCGGCCATGCCAAGCGCCAGCGCGGTGGCGGCCGAGCGGCAGAGGAATGCACGGCGCCTACCAGCGTCCGGGGCCGAGAGTCTCATGACCGCCATATATTCCCGTGGGCAAGCCGCGCTTGGCCGAATGACACAGATCACATTGGTCCGGTGCCCAGGCAACATCGCCGTTGTGGCACGCACCGCAAAATTTTCCTTCGACGATATCCGACATCCTGACATCGTTGCTGCCGACACGCATTTTGAAACCCAACTCCTGGTGGCATACCTTGCAGCGAAAGCGGATGCGATGAAACCAGTGGGGGAATATGACCGGACGCATGCCCTCCTTTTCCGCCCGACGATTGAGGACCACGTCAGCATACTCGGCCGCTGCCGGCGGAATCCCGGCAACCAGGGCCGGAATCAGCAGCAGACAAACCTGAAGGATTCGCCGCACCTGGCTCACTTCGGTGGGACTGCACCGGCCGGGATTGCAATCGGCAGGCTCGGCCGGGGTGGCTTGCCGCCCGGCTTGGCAGTGTTGTGGCAGCGGAAACACTCGGTCAGGGGAAAGGACACCGCGCCATGGCAGACCCCGCATTGCTCGCCGTTCAGAATCGCCAGCATCGAGAGCTTGTTGGCTCCTGCCTCGGCCTTGAACAAATGGTCGTGGCAATTTGCGCAATCAAGCCACAGCGTGTGCTGACGGTGCGGGAATTTCACCATCGGCATCCCGCCATTCAGATTGAGCATCACATCGGAATCATAGAGCCGGATCTTGGTGTCCGGCCGCAGATTGGCGCGCGGGTTTATTTCGCCTTTTTCAAGCGACTGAACCCAGCGCACCATGTTTCCGGCGCTGTCAGGGGTAAGTTTCGACAGGGCATCTCCCGGCTCCTGCAGCCGGTTGATCGCCGGGCTGCGCGGATCATGGACGCCATCCTCGCGCAGTTTGTCCCATGGCCCGGCCAGTACCGGGGCGTTCACCAAAAGCAAAGCTGCAACAATGATCCACGTCGGCACTAGGGGTTATCCCGGTATGTATATTCCTGCATTTCGAATCGCACGGACCAGTTCGGAGGTCGAATCCTCAAGCAGCTTTACCGCTTCGGCGTAATCCTTGCGGGTGGCCGCAGCATCGGCCTTGACCCGCAACTCAGCTGCCTTGGATAGAAAGCTCCTGACCATCTCACCGGAAGACTTTTGCTCATCAACAAGCACTTTGATCAGCATCTGATGGGTATTGTTCCGGTCAATTTCATAATGAAACTCTTCTTCCTTGTTGGCGAAGTTCAAGGACCGCGTCAAGGTATCGCCGCTGCGCAGCGTGGTCAGCCCCGCCTTGGCCACCAGATAGCCGCGGTCGACCTCGGCACGCGCCTCCTTGAACTTGCGATCTTTCGCCAGAAGTGCGCCTGCGGCCATCGATTTCTCGATCTGAGCGACAGTATCGGTAACGCCCCCGGCCGATTTTTCACCTGAAACCCGCTTGTAGGCGCCCAGCAATGCCTGCACGCTTTCAAGGCGCAGCAGATAGTCATTTTCGAGCTTTTTTGCAGTGACTTCTTCCGGTGCCGCAAACCGGACCGCGTCGAAAAAGACCGATCGGGTTTCGGCCAGCAGGGCGGAGGCCTTTTCCAGATTGCCCTGCTCGAGCGCGGCCTTGGCGTTACTGTAAAGCTCGCGGGCACGATCCCGCCGCTGCAACGCTTCCGGCGCCTTGCTTGACTCGATCTGGCGGGCTGCCGAGGAAGTCTCCAGCAGCTTGCCGACGGAATCAAGATTCGAAGCAAGCTGGCCTTTGTCGATCTTGTTGCCGGCCAGGCGCGACGCCGCACTGTCAGGGGTTGCTGCGGTGGCCTGAGCAAAAGCACCGCCACTCAGCAGCAGGCAAATCAGAGCTACGTGAATCGTCTTCATGGCTATTCCTTAATCACTTTGGCGCAGCAGCCGCTTGGGCCTGAGCAGGTCGAAAGTCCTTTTTCTTTGAATGGCACAGCCGGCATTCCGAAACCGGGAAAGCCACTTTGCCGTGACAGACGCCGCACTTTTCACCGAGCAGGATCGCAGCCATGCTGATCGCATTGGCGCCTTTCTGCGGAACGAAGATGGCCGGGTGGCAATTCGAGCAGTCGAGCCACTCGGTGTGCTGCTTGTGCGGATAAACCACATCCGGCATTGAACCCTTGACTTCGCGGACGATGTTGAGATCGATGACCACCGGAGTCGCCGCCTGATCGTTGCGGTCCCAGCGCGGATTGATCTTGTTCTCTTCGATCGCCTTGACCCAGTTGACCCGGTTTCCTGCCAGGCTTTTCGGCAACGGACCATAGGCGGCCAGGGGTGCCATCAGCGCTAACGTGCCGTCATTGGCCGGATCGTGAATGCCATCTTCCACCGGCGGTGGATTGCGTTTTCCGATCGGCCGCAACAGGCGATTGAAGGAGTTGATATCGGCTGCCGGCACCCCCGAGGTATTCGAGGATGGATCGACCGCTGCCGTCGGCGCTGCCGCCGGCGCAGCCGTTGCTGCCGCCGCAGCGGGCTTTGCAGGGGCCGCCGCCACGGCCGGCGCCGGCTTCGCCGCCCCGCCCTTGACCGACGCCAGCATATAGTCAACCGCCGCTTTGATGTCGCCATCCGACGCTTCGGCATTTCCCCCCTTGGGTGGCATACCCTTGGACGTACCCTGAATGGCATTGCTGTACAAGCGCGCCACACCGGTGGCGATGCGCGGTTGCCACTCGGCAGCATTGCCGTAGCGCGGCGCGCCGGCGATGCCCGCAGCATGACATACCGCACAGGTCTTGGTATAAAGGTCCTTGCCGGCATCCGCAGCCAGCGTCGTGTTTGCAAATCCGGCCAGGGATACGCAAGCAAGAATGATTCGTTCCAGTTTCATGATCGCACCCCCTATTTCTTTTGAAGCGCCGCAGGGGCAAGTTTCTGGACCGTGCTTTCGTGAACCTGCGTCGGCGTTCCCGGCTTGCCGGAATGGCAAAGGTTGCAGTTTTCCACCGACCAGGCAAGCTCGCCGTTATGGCAAGCCCCGCAGAACTGGCCATCGATGATCTTCACCATGTTGATTTCGTTGCCTCCGGCCTTGAACTTGAATCCAAGGTCGGCATGGCAGACCTTGCACCGGAAGCGCACACGATGGAACCAGTGCGGAAATATCGCGGGGCGCATCCCCGCGGCGTCGGAATAATTATTTATCACGACGTCTCCATACTCGGCCCGCGCCTCGTCGATGTCGACCAGAAACACTGTTGCCAGGGCCATCGCGACAAGCAACAGCCGTTGCACAGCAGATTTTCCAAACATATAGATCCTTCCCTCAGCAAACCTGAATTTTCCACAACCCGTAGCGGCCGGGTTGACGTTACCAGCGTCCGTCAAAAAATCCGTCAAACTCCCGGGTGACCGACCCGAACAATGAAGCACTTTTCCTGCCACCCTGACCAATGATCGAATTGCTCAGGCTGAATACCAACCGCCCGAGCCGGTAATTGGCGAACTGCTGAAACGAACCGCTTGACTGGATCTGACTTGACTGGGCATCCCCCCCCACGATTCGCCGGCCCGACTGGCTGCCTGTCCAAATCGCGCTAGCAGTGTATTCAAGAAATGGAATCGAAAAAGGGCTGCGGTGCGAATAGGAGATCCCGACTGAACCGGAAAGCTGGGATGCACGCGTATCGACGACAACGCCGTTCAGCGCCTGCGTCGAAGAAGCCCCCCCTCCGCCACCGCTCTGGCTCCAGTTCAGGTTGGTATTCAGGGACACTGCCGCCCGCGAGCTAACCTGATAAATTCCGTTACCAAGCAGGCTCATGGTCTGAAACCGGGTTTGGCCATCCGCACCCAGGTTCGTATTGTCCGCCAGATTGGCGCTGAGATTGCCGGTCAGTTGATCACCATATCGGGTACTCCAGGAAGCCCCCAAGGTATTGGAGATACCGGTATTGAGGCTCGACGACGCCCGACTTACAGAAACACTCTGCCCCGCATTCAGATTTATCACATTCCCTTCATCGATCAGGTAAGGACGACTGAGTCCGTGGTTGGCCGATACGCTCGCCGAAACACCCCCTCCCCCCGCACTCGAGGTCGAGTTATTGACTCCGCCGCCAAGACCCCACTGATAGTTGAAATCTCCGAACTTGAGGGGCATCCCGCTATAACTCGCCGTAGCACCCTGGGTGGTCACTAGGGTATGTATGCTGGCTGATGAGGTTGACACCAGCGAGGCATTTCCGGCAAAGGAGAGCTGCTGGTTGAACTGGTAGGTGGCCGATAACGAAGCGCCCAGATTCTGCATATCCACTGCAGTGCCATTCGCCATGGTCTTGGTCTGGCTGAAATTTCCGCCACCGGATAAGCGCAGGGGTTCATCTTCGAACGGACGCCACGAAAAAGAGCTTGCCCCGAGGAGCAAGGTCGAATCCGCCTGCGTTAACGCATTGCCCTGGGCCACGACAACCTGGTTGCGGATCAGATTCAGCCGGTTGGCGAAACTCAGATCTTCATACACTGTCCAGCCGTGACTGAGGTTTGCATTGAACGTTTGTGACTTCTGACCGATGAGGTCAGCAGTGGCGGAAGACATGCCGAAGTTGGCCGTGATCGCGTGCCGCCCTTCCAGCAGATGCTCGTATTCATAGTCGCGGGAGGTCGAAAAACTCCCTTGCAGGGATGAAGTGAGGCTGGTGTTGCTGCCACTGCCGTAGGTGCTCCGGGCGAAGTTTGCGGTGTAGCGGTCGCGCCCCTCGTCCGTCCGGTATTCCTGGTTGGCGGTAAACGTCGAACTGATCGTCGAAGACGCACCGCCACCGGACTTCGATTCGCTGGTAGAGCGGCCGATATTCATGCTGAGGGGAAACCGGCTTTGCGGAAAAACACTCACGCCTGCGGCGTAATTCAAGGCCGAACTTGCGCTCTTCAAGGTCGGGCCGCTCGCCGAAGTCGATCGGCTGTTCGCGCCGCTGTAGCCGACCGCCCCGGTCCATTGGGCGATGTAAGGCGCCATGATGAAACTGTTGGCTTGCAGGCTGATTGCATTGGTATCACTTAAACTTTGCGAGCCCCCGCCGGCGTCGAAGGCATTGAGACTTGTGTTGGTCATGCCGCTCCAGCGTATCGGCGCCATGACCCAAGTCTCGGCGCTCAGGTCCGGAAGGCCATCCGCATCCCGCCCTTGTTCCCCGCCACGGGATGCCTCGCGGTTTGCGGTCGCGCGCGGCACCGTCGTGGGCTGCGGGTCAAACGGAACCGGCGCCTCGGGCTCGGGCAGTTCTTCACCCTCGACCAGCCGGCTGACCGGCGAGCCGGGGCTATACGCAGTAGCCGCCATCATCACACCGGTGCTCTCTTGCGCAGGCAGATCCGCTGCCGATGCGGCGGCAACAGCCGGAGCCCTCCCGGCCACGACAGCGCCCGATGCACGCTTGTCGAGCCGGTACGAAAGCGAAAGCACCGGTACATCGGCGATGTCGGGCCTGAGCACCGGTGACCGATCGGTCGGTAAGCGAAGCCGCGACTTGCCAAGCCGCGGCGACAAACGCAATACAAGACCGGCTTGCTTGTTTTCGTCAGTGCCATCGCGGTTGCCCGTGCCCGGTGCTGACACATTGACCGGGCCGTCTGCCGCCCATGCAAACCCGCCGCAGACCGCTGCTCCGCCGAATGCGCCGAGCAGCAGGCGGGAGAGAGTCCGGTGCCGGAACAAGCGAACGCCGCGCCTCACGGGCTAAGGCCGTACCGGCACCCACTTGACGCGTTGGCGACACCCGCCACGATGCACAGGCGCTGCTCCGCTTACTGGGCAGCTACCGGTGCGGGCTCGTGAATCACGATCACGGCATCGCGGCGAAGTTTCGCGACGAGATCGCTCCATGCCTGGGTCTGCCGGTCGCGATGCAGCAGATCGTGCGCGCGCGCCGCCACCCGATCGAAGTCATTCAATTTCGGCGGCACCCGCTCGTCAAGCCGGAAGACGCCCACGCCCTGCAGCATTTCGATGGGGCCACCGACTTCGCCCAACTTGAACTCTTCCAGCCGGGCCTGCAATGAATCGGGCAGCATGCCCCGGTGCAGGTAGCCCAGGTCGCCACCGCTTTCCGCGCTCGCATCTTTGGAAAACAGTCGCGCCTGCTCCGAAAAATCAGCACCGGCACGAATCCGGCGAACGATACCTTCCCCTTCCCGCGTTGCGGCATCCCACACCGGACGCGCCGACGAGGGATCGACAGCAAGCAGAATCGAATGCAAGCGGAACTTCTCGGGCTCGGTAAATAGCTCCGGCCGGGCGGCGTAAAAAGCCCTGACTTCTTCCCCTGTGGGAAGCGGAACCTTGCTGACGGATTGTTCAAGTTGCCCGATGGCGAGTTGCTCGGCAAGTTTCTCGCGCAGGCCGGGCAACATCAGCTCGCGACTGCGCTGCCAGTTTGGATTGTTGGCGTAGCGCTGGTCGTAGTCCTGCACACGCCGATCCAGCTCCGCCGGATCGGCAGTGATGCCGCGGCGCTGGATTTCCTCCAGAAAGAGTATCCGGTCTATCAGTTTGTCGCTGACTTCCTTGCGTGCTTCAAGCAGACGCTCCTGCGGCACCTGACCGTGGTAGAACTTCTGCCGCAAATGATTGGCGTAGGCGGCATGGAACTCGCCCTGCATGATCGGCTTGCCATTGACGGTAGCATACAGCGGCTGGGGGGGCGCTACCGGAGGCACCGCCGCCGGAGCCGCCGCCGGCATGGCTGCCGCCGCGGGGGGAGCAGCGGGAGGGGAAACAGCCTGCGCCCGAACGGCCGCAGCGCTCAGCCAGCAACACAGCACTGCCGCCAAAGCGGCACATGACTTCCATGTCTTGTTCATTATTTGCCTTTCCTGAGGGGCCACACACAAAAAACATCAAGGCCCGATTCTAGTGGTCTGCCGGTCAAATCGCGCAAGGACGGCAGAGCGAGCGTGATACCGGCCGCGACTGATGCCCACTGAACTTGCACACGAGCCATGCCCGGGCGTCGAAACCCGCCCGCCCCCGGATCCGGGAATCCGCCGCCACATGGTTTGATGAAGATGCGCGTTTCGTTAGGGCTGGCGAGACACGCGTCCAGCGTAAGGACAAAAAAACAGCCCCAAAGTTTCCTTTGGGGCTGGAGTTAGGCCGCAGGATTCAGAGCAGCACCCGGCTACCCGGCCCTCCGCACCTGTTCGCGACTTGCGTCAGGCTTCGACCGCTTACTTTACGTGACAGGCCAGGCAGATTTGCGAACCGGATGTCGTTACGCGCATGAAATTAACGTTGTCCGTGCCCTTTGTTTCAACGTGCGGGTCATGACAGCTTCCGCACTCAACGGAAGGGGTTGCTAACGCGCTGGTGAAATCGCGGGTGTAGAGAATGATGTCTTCCTTGCCGCGCTTGGTCGCGGTTCCATCACGCTCCACCCAGAACACTTGCTGACCATTTATCTTCGCGTTTTTCACGGTCGTCACAAAGTCGGCATCGTTGCAACTGACAGTGGCATCAGCCGCGGCCGACGTGGTCGCGCCACCCGTTACACCACCACCGCAGTACTGGATTCCGATCGGATGATCGTTATTAAGATCGACACCCAAGTTTGAAAACAATCCAGCCTTTATAGCACCTGTCGCCTGGTTCGCTCCCGACCAACCCCCAGTGCCAATCGCCGTGCTACCGGACCCGGGGGCATTAACCATATTGTCCATGGCCTGCGAACCATCATGGCAGGACAGACAGGCCAGCGACACGGAGCCTACGGCCAAGATCTGGCCATCGATGGAGTTAGTTGCCGTCGTGGCAACGCCCGAACCACCACCGTCCCCTGTGGAATTGTAGGTTTTATACGAACTGGCCGGCAATGCCTTATTCCAAAGTGGAGCCGACACTGCCAGATTCGAACCGTGGGGCGTGTGGCAAAACACGCAGATCTGGTCGGTACCAGTCGTCTTATTTACACCCGGACCGGCCGAGGTCAGATTGTGTTTGGTATTGGCAATCCCTGCGGCCGCAATGCCCGGCATGCCAAGGGTAAGAGCAAGCACTGCCCCCGATGCCCAGCCGATCAGCCCGCTTCTGATTCTGCTCATGATTTTCTCCTGACAGTTATTAGTTAAAGCAAGTCACGAGCAACATAAAGCAGCATTTGTGCCAGCCGACCGCATTTCAGGGCATTCCGGAACCTTTTGAGGTTCCAGCCACCAGCGGCAGGCAAGCCTCTGAAATTATGTAATTTTTAAGGCGCGCCAAAGAAAACGCCACATCCAACCCTTCGGGAACACACGGTATTCCTCCACCGCGAGACGGCGCCTTTGAGAATTTTTTCAAAACTGGGAATGCGATTCTCGGATTTGACAAGAAACCGCTACAGACCGGTTCATTTCGCGGCTATTTCTTCGCCACCTTCGGCTTGGCCCGGGCGCCGAGGTAGCCCTCGGACTCCTTGAGCTTGTAGGGCCGGAATACGTCGATCCGCGCAAACCACTGATCGACAAAATACACCCTGCCATCTTCATCCACGGCAATACCGGACGGCAGCATGTAGCCGGCAGGCTGATCCTGCTCGGAGCGGTCACCGACGAACATGAGCAATTCGCCTTCTGCGGTAAATATCTGGAAGTTGCCGAATGCGGTGTCGGCAACAAACACGTTGCCCTCGCGGTCGGTGGCAATCTCCTTGGGCCGGGCGAAGTTGCCCAGTTGCTTGCCCACCGAACCGAAGCTCTTCAGATACTTGCCGTCCTTGTCGAAAATCTGCACCCGGAAATTGCCGCCATCGACCACGTAGATGCGGCCGTCCTTGCCCAGCGCCACGTCGCGCGGCAGGTTGAATTCGCCGGGGCCTTCACCGCGTTTGCCGATGTCGTAAAGATGCACACCGCTGCGGGCATTGAACACGCGCACCCGGTGCTGATCCGAGGAAACGCCACCGATGTCGACCACGTAAACTTTTTCTCCTGCATCGTCGACTGTCACGCTGGACAAGCGATCAAACTGCTTGGGCCCGCCGAACTTGCGCAAAAACTTGCCCTCGTTATCAAACACCAGGATGACTTTCTGGGTAGCGTCTGCGACATAAAGATTGCCCTGGCCGTCGAGATCGATGCCCAGCGGCTTGGCGATTTTGCCCTGACCGTCTTCGTCGCCGACCTTGTAATACCGTTGGCCGGGAACATCGAACACACGCACAGCCCGGCCGACCGAATCGGAAACGAAAATCTTGCCTTTGTGAACCGCGATTGCATAGGGCTTGTTCAGTCGCTCTGCGGTAGCGCCGCTGCCGCCGGTCAATGCGCGACGCAATGCGGATTCGTCTTCTTCCGGGATCACATCGGCACTCGAGCGGATCGCCCGCTCGAAGGCGTACCGCGGTTCATCGGGCGGCGACGGGTAAACCAGAACCCGGGCGGCTCGCCCGACCTTGTCCAGGTCGCGCTTTTCGACCGTAACGCAGGCCGACAAGCCGAACAGGACCACCAGAATCGCCACATTTTCAACCCAGCGGATTTCCGAACTCATCGAGCGACTCCGTAAAGAATTTTTAAAAGCATAGGGTATCTCCGCCTATTTGTCATGGCAGGTCAGGCATAACTGACTACCAGTTGCCGAAACCCGCAGGAAAGCATCGTTCTTGGTATGCGGATCATGGCAACTGCTGCATTCGATGTGCGGGACGGACAGATCGCCTTCAAGCAGCGGATCGCCGGTGCTGCGGGCATACAGCGGCAGGTCGCTGCGCGTGCGGCGCACCGTAACACCCCTGCTCGATACCCAGAAGATAGTCCGCCCTTCGACCGTACCCTGACTGACATCGCGAAAATCCTCGAGCGACAACAAATGCTGCGCCACCCGGAATGGCGCAATCGATTCTGATTCACGGGTCATCGCAGCGAAATTCTGCAGCCCGACCCCTTTGGCGCCGCGGTAGGGAACCCCGAACGGATGATCGGCGGAGGTGCGGCCCACGCTGTAGGCCTGGTTTGAATCGTGACAGGATAGACAGGCCAGCGACTGGGACCCGACGGACGGCTTGCCGATCCCGAGCCGCCCGATGTCATCGTAAATCGTGAATGCAAACTCCTTGCCCAGCGACTGCTGCCAGCTTGGCTTTACGCCGCTGCCGCTACCCGCCGCGGCGTCGCCCATCGCATCCATGGGGGTATGGCAGAAAACGCACACCTGCTTCTCGCTGACACTCTTGTCGCGGGAACGGATGAGATTGTGCGGCGTCTCCCTGACGTCCGCATTGACACTGGTGGCGAGCAGGATCGCAACCAGCCAAACCGTTGCCCGACGACAATTGCCGCCTCGCATCAGCACTGGAAACCGTGCAAGGAAACCCCGCTCACGCCGCGCCTGGTCCCGTCCGGGAATTTTTTGAAATTGATAGTCAGACATTTCCGAAATACATGCGACTGAAGCCCGGTTAGCTGCACTCTGGCCTTTTTCAAATCGGGGACACCGCTCTACATCCCGGATCTGCTGGCCACTTGTGCGTCGCGGTCAAGCGCCAGAACCTGTGCGACGACATAGTCTAACGCGGCGGCCGCCTGTGCGTCAGAAATCGACGCATTGCCGCCCTTGGGCGGCATCCCGCCCTTGCCGCGCAATACCGAATTCAGCAGATTGCTGCGCCCGGCGGCGAGCCGTGGCTCCCACTCCGCAAAATTGCCGACCCGCGGCGCCTGGGCGACGCCATGGAGATGGCAGGCCGCACAGTTTTGCAGGAATATGTCCCGCCCGATGTTCTTGTCGGCCGCAGTGGCAATTCCGTCGGACGGCCCGAGCGAAAAGATCCACAGGACCAATGGCGAGAGAACCAATAAAATACGGATAAAAACTGAATTCATGTCAGCGTGCAGGCCTCTATGACATAGCCGGCATCTCAGCAGCGAGGGCGTGCCGGCCCGAAATCGTCCGAGAAATTACGCAAGATTCACGCCATAGCGAAGTCCGGTGCGATACCTGCTTCCAGAATTGCTCCAAAGCGCGAATTGGCTCTACCATGTCGGCTCTGCGCGACTCATCCCCGGAACATTTTCAAGGCCACAATCAACATGCCATTCCTAATTTCCCCTTTCCGCATCGCTCTTGTTCTCGCGATGCTGGGATTTTTCGGGTCTTTTCCCGCTCTCGCCGGCGAACGTGTCGCCAAAGGTACCGAATCAAGACCGGATGCTCTGTATCACAACTATTGCTCGGTCTGCCATGGCGACCGGGGCGACGGACGCAGCCGCGCGCGCAACAGCCTGAATCCGCCGCCACGGGATTTCACCACCGCCGGCGAATTGACCCGCGAGGCGATGATCACGATCATCACCCATGGCAAACCCGGCACGGCCATGGTCGGCTGGAAGACCCAGCTCAGCCCTGCTGAAATCGTATTGGTCACGGACTACATCCGCCGCACGTTCATGATCGTGGCCCTTGATCCACGGCTGCAACGCGGCAAGACCCTCTATGCGCAGAACTGCATTACCTGCCACGGGGCGCAAGGACAAGGCAGCGAACTTGCAATCGGCGGCTCGAAGCCGGCGCGCGATCTTGCCTCCCCCCAGGCGCGAGCCGAATTGACCCGCGAGCGCATGATTGCTTCCGTCACCATGGGCAGGCCCGGTTCGGCGATGGCAGGGTTCGGCAGCCGCCTGCAAGCGCCCGATATAGAAGCGGTGGTGGACTATGTGCGCAGCGCCTTGATGGTGCCGCAGACCGAAATTTCCGGCACCAGCGCCCATGCCGGACGAAAGACCGGGGCGGCATTGCCCGCGGCCAAGTCGTCGGGGGCCGACATGAAACAGCCGATGCCCAACAGCCTGAAGGGCGATGCGGTTGCAGGCGGCCGCTTTTACATGGCCAACTGTGCCACCTGCCATGGCGCCAAGGGAGATGGCCAGGGGCCCCGCGCCTATTTCATCAACCCGAAACCACGGATCTTCATCGACCCCGCGTTTACGTCGGCATTCAACCGGCCGGCAATCTACGCGGCGACTGCAACGGGCCGCCTCGGCACCGAAATGCCCGCCTGGAACAAGGTTCTAAGCAATCAGGAAATTGCCAATGTCTCCGAATTTGTCTTCCAGCGCTTCGTCATGCCGGGGCAAAAGCAGGGCAAATCAAAGTAAGCACTGTTTGACCCGATGAGAGGATTGCTGCTTGTCGTCGTTCTTTTTTTGCTGCCGTTTCCGGCCCGTCCGGCGCCGGCTCCAGAGCCAGGCTCCGACGGACGCGCGATCTACAATTTCCGCTGTTACTTCTGCCACGGCTATTCCGGCAACGCCAAAACCGTTGCGGCGAGTTTCCTGACCCCGCCGCCGGCCGATTTCACTGCCGCGACCCCCGCCAGCCTGCCCGAGGCTCGCATTGTCGCCACGCTGAAGGTCGGGCGGCCGGGAACGGCGATGAAGTCGTTTGCGAGCGTTCTGTCCGAGGCTGAAATCACCTCGGTCGCGCGCTTCGTACATGACGAGTTCGTGGTCAGCAAGGCGGTCAATACCCGCTACCACACGCCGGAAAACGGCTGGCCGGACCACGAGCGCTACCGGATTGCGTTTCCGTTTGCCACCAGCGAGATCGCCATGAGCCAGAGCTGGGAAAGCCTCACGGCGGAACAGGCCCGTGGCAAGCGGCTGTTCCTCGGTACCTGCATCACTTGTCATGACCGCGGCCCCGGCGAGCGCGATGGCTCAACATGGGACGCCCGGCCGCTTTCCTACCCGCGCAACAATTTTTCCTTCACGGCACCGCCAAAGCCCGATGCGATCGCAAGCGCCAGTCCCTATGCAATGCACGATGTGCGCCCCAGACTGAAGGGTTTGACGCGTTCGGAGCGTCTCGGCGAAAAGCTGTTTCAGGGAAATTGCGCCTTTTGCCACGCCGCCGACGGCACCGGCAAAAACTGGATCGGCAGCTTTCTCGAGCCCCATCCACGAAACCTGCGTGACCCGGCATTCATGGCACAGATGACACGCCCGCGCTTCATCGCCGTGGTCGGCGACGGCCTGCCAAATACATCGATGCCGGCCTGGAAAAATGTCTTCTCCCCGGGCGAGATCGGCGCGATTGCAGACTATGTCAGCCGCGCCTTTCATCCATTGCCGGATTCGCCGCCGAATCCACCGGGACAGCGTCCCTGATCACCGTGGCACCGGCGCCGACTTTCGTGTTGCCAGCGGAATCAAATCCGTTCCGCAGGAAGCGCTGCGACTCTCCGACATTGCAGGGATTGATCACCGGGCCGCGAGCACGGGCATCGCAGGCAAGCTTGCTGCTGGTGGTTCTCGCCGTGACAACAATGACCGCCGGCTGCGCCGCACCCGGAGTCTCGCACCAAGGCCAGTCGCCGCCAAATCACAGGCAGGCGGCTCATCAAGGGGACACCGGGATGACTCTCTGGAGCCTCGACGAACTGGCGCGCGTCGATCAACCCGCCATCGTGCTGCGCAGCCCCCAGGGCATCCACGGCGCCATGGATACATCCATGGCCCGGAAAATTAAGGCCATCGCCGATAGATTGCTGCAAACACATGACGGAGTACCGAAACCGGAACTGGCAATTCTGGCCTCGGGCGCCGTCAATGCCTTCGCTTTCTATAACGACAGCCAACCCACAATTGCCATCAGCCAGGGCATGGTCAGACTACTGGCGGACGATGACGATGCCTGGGCGGCGCTGATCGGTCATGAACTGGCGCATTTGCGCCTCGAACATCTCAAAAAGCAGATTGACCGGCGCCAGCGCACGGAGGTGGCGAGTTCCCTCGCGGGCGCTGTGCTGTCGGCGTTCGGCTTGCCTTTCGCCAGCATGGCCACAGATGCCACGGCGGTACTGGCCACCCGTGCCTACAGCCGGGACGACGAGCGCGAGGCGGATCGCGCCGGCCTCGACTACATGCGCAAGGCGGGGTTTGCTGCTGACGGGGCCATCCGCCTGCAACGCCACCTGCTTGCCGCCAGCGGCAGTTCGGGGATGCCATTCCTCAGCACCCACCCCGGCGGCGAGGAACGCATCGAGAATCTCAGGCAATTGATGCATAGTGGGAACTGAACGCTGCCGGAAAGCAAACTCAAACGGAGACACCGCAATGCGAATCAAGCTCAGCGCAAGTTCACTGCTGCTTCTGGCCATCGCGACGACCAGCCTCGCCGCGGCCCCTCCGGGCCCGGAGCGGATCGAAAAAATCGCCAGCGAACGTTGCGAATCCTGTCACGGACAAGGCGGCCAGGGAAACAACGCGATGTTTCCCAAATTGAGCGGCCAGAATGCCAATTACCTGGTGCAGCAGATGTTCAACTTCAAGAGCAGGGCGCGCCGCAGCCCTGTCATGGAGCCGCAACTGGCCGATCTGAGCGGCGACGATATTGTGCAACTGGCCCGCTACTTCAGCACCCGGCCGCTGAAGCCGACACCCGTCACTGACGAACAGCTTGGCGCCCTGGGACGTGCCCTCTATATGCAGGGCAACCCGGCCAGTGGAGTTGCTGCGTGCTATGTCTGTCACGGTCCGACCGCACGCGGCGGCCAGATGTTGCCGCGCCTGGCCGGACAGCATGCCGACTACCTGGAGCTGCAGCTGCGCCGGTTCATCGAACGCTCGCGAACCACCGACCAGACCCTGATGCATTCCGTGGCGTCGAAGATGACGGATCAGGAAATTCGGGCAGTCAGCCACTTCCTCTCCGGCCTCGATTGAGGCAGGCGCAAGCCGTGAAGACGCTGCTGGTGGTTTTCCACTCGATGACCGATGGCACACGGCAAATGGCAGAAGCGCTTGTTGCCGGTGCGCAACAGGAAACCGGTGTTTCGACGCGCCTTTTGCGCGCGCCGGAAGCAACACCGGACGACGTGATCGACGCGCAGGGCTATGTGTTCGCCACCCCGGAAAATCTTGCGGCGATCTCGGGCGTGATGAAGGACTTTTTCGACCGTTGCTACTATCCGGCGCTGGATCGGATCAACGGCCGACCGTATGCGTCACTGATCTGCGCAGGCAGCGACGGCAGCAACGCCGCGCGCCAAATCGCGCGCATCGCCACGGGGTGGCGCCTGAAGCCGGTGGCCGAACCGCTGATCGTCTGCACGCGCGCCCAGACTCCGGACGAAATTCTTGCACCCAAGGCAATCGCAGCCGGAGACCTGGTGCGCTGCCACGATCTGGGAGCCCAACTCGCGACCGGCATCGCCTTGGGCATCTACTAGAAAAAACCCCGGCGCAATGCTGGGGCTTTTACCGCCGCGACGACGCTTCAGGGCGCCTGATCGAGGCCAAAAGCGCGATGCAGGACGCGCACGGCGAGCTCCAGATACTTCTCGTCCACCACCACCGATATCTTGATTTCGGATGTGGAAATCATCTGGATGTTGATGCCCTCCTCGGCGAGGGTACGGAACATCTTGCTCGCCACACCGGGATGCGAACGCATGCCGACGCCGACCGCGGACACCTTACAGATCTTGTTGTCGCCATTGATCGCACGGGCACCGACGGCAGGGCAAATCTGCTCTTCCAGCATGGTGCGGGTACGCGCATAGTCGCCGCGATTCACGGTGAACGAGAAATCCGTGGTGCCGTCATGCCCGACGTTCTGGATGATCATGTCGACGTCGATGTTGTTCTCGGCGATCGGACCGAGGATCTGATAGGCGATGCCGGGACGGTCAGGCACGCCCAGCACGGTCAGCTTGGCTTCATCGCGATTGAAGGCGATGCCGGAAATGATCGGTTGTTCCATGTTCTTGTCTTCCTCGAAAGTAATCAGCGTGCCGGACGTCTCCTTTCCCTCTTCCTCAAGACTGGAAAGCACGCGCAGCTTGACCTTGTATTTGCCGGCAAATTCCACAGAACGGATCTGCAGGACTTTGGAGCCGAGGCTGGCCAACTCCAGCATTTCCTCGAAGGTGACGCGTTCCAGCTTGCGCGCCTCGGGAACGATGCGTGGATCGGTGGTGTATACGCCGTCGACATCCGTATAGATCTGGCACTCCTCCGCCTTGAGCGCGGCCGCCAGGGCGACGCCGGAGGTATCCGAGCCGCCACGGCCGAGGGTGGTGATGTTTCCGTCCTCGTCGACACCCTGGAAGCCGGCGACGATGACCACGGTCCCCTTGTCGAGATCGCGGCGCATGTTGCTTTCGTCAATGTGAAGGATGCGCGCCTTGGTGTAGGTCGCGTCGGTCAGGACCTTGACCTGCCCGCCGGTGTAACTGCGGGCCTCGACGCCGATGTCCTTGAGCGCCATCGCCAGCAAGGCGATGGTCACCTGCTCGCCGGTGGAAATCATGACGTCCAGCTCACGCCCGTCGGGCTGCGGCGAAACATCCCTGGCCAAAGCGATCAGGCGATTGGTTTCGCCGCTCATCGCCGAAACCACCACCACCAGCTGGTGCCCCTGCGCCTTCCAGCGCGCAACGCGCCGGGCGACGTTGCGGATGCGCTCGGGCGAGCCCATCGAGGTCCCGCCGTATTTTTGAACAATCAATGCCATCGAAATGCTCTGCCGAACGAAAACGCAGATTTTACCCGAGGTCACCCGCGCTTGTTTTTAACGGATGCACAGAAAAGGCTGGATCGGCTCGCCGACAAGCCGATTCAGATGCTCACCCGGACGACCAGGCCACCGGCCCTGAGCCGCCCGGCAAAGCCCTCCATCCAGGCTTGCGGCAGGCGCCCCAATCGCGGCGCCTCGGGTTGCATCGAAGGCCGCGCCAGACCGTACAAATGCACGCCGGCAAGCAACGGGGCGACGGGTAGCAGCAAGTCCAGGTAAGCCCGTAGTTCAAGCTCTTCCGGCGCGGCGCCGTCAAGGCTGAACAGGCAGGTCTGCACCCAGGTCGGGGCCAGGCCTGCGCACAAGGTCAGCCGCCGCGCGACGGCCTCCGGGCGCAGGCGGCTGCCGTTGATGCGCGCCATGCCAGCCGCCGAGCCGGCATCGAGCTTGAACCACACTTCGCCGCCCATGCCTCCGACCAGGGCAAGCCCGTGCTGCACCACCTTGCGATCGAGCAGGCTGCCGTTGGTGATGACACGCACCGGCATGGAATCGCTCAATCCATGCTGCGCCAGCACACGTCCGACGAGCGCCACCGCTCCGGCAAACTCGGCGGCGCTGGTCGGTTCGCCGTTGCCGGAAAACGCCACATCGACCAGACGGCGCGAATCTGCAGGCACGCGCGTCGCCATGAAATCGCCTGCCGTCGCCGAATGCAGGAAGCCATCCAGTTCGCTCTCAAGCAAGCCAAGGTCGATTGGCGGCGGCCCGCCGCGGACGAGATCGGGAACCTGGCAATACATGCAGCGCCAGTTGCAGGCGTTGTTGGGATTCAGGTTGATCCCGACCGATACGCCGCCGGCTCGTCGGGAGATCACCGGATATACATAGCGCATGCCGGCGCTGTCGCGGGAGTGGTCTGTAGTGCTGAGCGCTTTGGATGGCATGCGGGGTTGCGTGGGCAATTTTGAAAGTCGGCGCTGGCGGGACGGCGATTTGCCGCCGCTATAATCCGGCAGCTTCGTCCGCTGCCGATCGCGGACACTTTGCCACAATCCGGGCGACCCCGACCATGCGCATAACCCGCCGCCTCGAATTCGACGCGGGCCATCGAATCCCGAATCACCAAAGCCAGTGCCGGCACTTGCACGGGCACCGCTATGCGCTCGAAATCACGCTCAGCGGAGGAGTCATCGACGCCTCCGAGCGCCCGGACGACGGCATGGTGATGGACTTTTCCGAGGTCAAGGCTATCGCCAAGCGCCACGTCGTCGACCTCTGGGATCACGCCTTCCTGGTCTGGTGCAAGGATCTGCCGGTGGTCGGGTTTCTTGCCAGCCTCCCGGAGCACAAGACGGTGGTGCTTGATCGCGTGCCCACCGCCGAGAACCTCGCCAGCCTGGCCTTTGCCATACTCGACCCGCTCTACCGCGATACTTACGGCAACCATCTTCAGCTGGAACGCGTGCGGCTTTACGAAACGCCGAACTGCTGGGCCGACGCCGGGCGCCCCTGATACCGCGCCACATCCGGCCAGGTACGGTTCCACTAAGCGGAACCAACACTCGATACTGAAGTAAGCGGATTGTTCGCGGACGCATCCAGTGCTATGGTTGCCTCCCCTAGGCTGGCGCACGACCAGCAACACAGAGAGGAGATGTTCAGATGCTTGGCCTGATGATGAATCAGCCGCTCATGATTTCCGGACTGCTGCGGCATGCCGAAGCGAATCACGGCGATACCGAAATCGTGTCCCGCCTGGCGGTCGGCGGCACCCATCGCTACACCTATGCCGCCGCCGCCAAGCGCTCGCGCCAGTTGGCAAAGGCCCTGATCGCTCTCGGCGTCAAGGCCGAGGACCGGATAGGCACGCTGGCCTGGAACACGCACCGGCACTTTGAAATCTATTACGCCGTTTCGGGCATGGCGGCGATCTGCCACACCATCAACCCGCGCCTGTTTCCCGAGCAGATTTCCTACATCGTCAATCACGCCGACGATCGCTTCATCTTTTTTGACGTCACCTTCGTCAAGCTGGTCGAGGCACTGATTCCCCACTGTCCGGGCGTCAAGAGCTGGGTCATCCTGTGCAAGCGCGACGAGATTCCGGAAAACACGATTCCAGGCTTGCAGTGCTACGAAGACCTCGTTGCCGCACAAGGCGACGATTTCGAGTGGCCGGAGTTCGACGAGAACACGGCATCCTCGCTGTGCTACACCTCGGGAACCACCGGCAACCCCAAGGGGGTGCTGTATTCGCATCGCTCGACGGTACTCCATGCCTATGGTTCCAGCCTGCCGGACGCACTCGGCGGTTCGGCCCGCGACTGCATCCTGCCCGTGGTGCCGATGTTCCACGTCAATGCCTGGGGCCTGCCCTATGCCTGCGCCCTGACCGGCGCCAAGCTCGTCATGCCGGGGCCGCACCTGGACGGCGCCAGCCTCTATGCGATGTTCGAAGAGGAAGGCGTGACCATGTCTGCCGGCGTGCCGACCATCTGGCTCGGTCTGCTGCAATATCTGCAGGGCAACAAGCTCAAGCTATCCACCGTCAAGCGGCTGGTGATCGGCGGCTCCGCGGCACCGCCGGCCATGATCCGCGCCTTCGACGAGCATTTCGGCATCACCGTGCTGCATGCCTGGGGCATGACGGAGATGAGCCCGCTGGGCACGGTCAACACCTACAAGTTCAAGCACCTCGCCCTCTCTGCGGAGGAACGTGATCGCATTCGCCTCAAGCAGGGCCGCGGAATCTTCGGTGTCGAACTGAAGATCGTCGATGGTGACGGCACTACCCTGCCCAACGATGGCAAGGCCTTTGGCGACCTGATGGTGCGCGGCCCCTGGATTACCAGCGGCTATTTCAAGAGCGAAGGCGGCAATCCGCTGCGCGACGGCTGGTTTCCCACCGGCGACGTTGCCACCATCGATCCCGACGGCTACATGCAGATCACCGATCGCTCCAAGGACGTCATCAAGTCCGGCGGCGAATGGATATCCTCGATCGATCTGGAAAATATTGCGGTCGCCCACCCTGCGGTGGCCGAAGCTGCCGTGATCGGCGCCGCGCACCCGAAGTGGGACGAACGCCCGCTGCTGGTCGTCGTCAAGAAGCCGGGGCAGGAAGTCGGCCGCGATGAATTGATCGCCTTCTATGACGGGAAGGTCGCCAAATGGTGGATACCTGACGACGTAATCTTTGTCGACGATCTGCCGCACACCGCGACCGGCAAGTTGTCCAAGCTGCAGCTGCGCGACCGGCTGCGCGAATACCGTTTTCCTGGAGCCTGAATTGACTACACCAATCACCCTCTGCGGCTTTGCCGTCAGCAACTACTACAACAAGGTCAAGCTGTCTCTCCTGGAAAAAGGCGTCCCTTTTTCCGAAGCCGTCGCGTACCCCTCGCAAAACGAGGAAATGCTCAGTGAGTCGCCGATGGGGAAGGTGCCCTTCCTGCGCACACTGAAAGGTGTGCTCAGCGAATCCCAGGTACTCACCGAATTCATCGAGGACAGCTGGCCCGAGCCCCCTTTGTATCCGCAGGACCTGTATGCCCGGGCCCGTTGCCGCGAGTTGATCGAGCATATCGAGCTGCATCTGGAATTGCCTGCACGCCGTCTGTACAAAGAGGCATTCTTCGGCGGCACGGTGTCTGACGAAACCAAAGCCGAAGTCGCACCGTTACTGGAGAAAGGTTTGCGCAGCCTGGCTCGCCTGGCCCGCTTCTCCCCGTTCATCGGCGGTGACCACTTCACCCACGCCGACTGCGCCGCCTGGGTACATTTGCCCCTGATCAGCCAAAGCACACGCAAGATTTATGGCCGGGATTTCATCGATGAACTTCTGCCACAGGCCAAGGCCTACCTCAAAATGATCGGCGAGCGTCCCCATGCCCTGAAAGTCAATGACGATCGCAAATCCGCAATGGAAACCTACATGTCACGGTTAAAGAAATGACGAGCGCAGTGAATGTTGCGGTGCTCAATGGCATTTGCCACATCGAGATGGCGCGGCCGGAGAAGAAAAACGCGCTGACCGCCGCCATGTACCAGTCGATGGCCGATGCCCTCGCCGATGCGGAAAAGGATCCTGCCGTGCGCGTGATCCTGATCTCGGGTAGCGGCGGCAGCTTTACCGCGGGCAACGATCTGGCCGACTTTCTTGCGACACCGCCGATGGACGACAGCGCACCGGTGTTCCGCTTCATCAAGGGCTTCTCGGAGCTCGAAAAGCCATTTGTCGCCGCCGTCGAAGGCGTTGCAGTTGGCGTCGGCACCACCATGCTGCTGCATTGCGACCTGGCCTATGCGGGAGCGGGCACCCGGTTCGCCCTGCCCTTCGCCAATCTGGGCCTGACTCCCGAAGCTGCATCCAGCCTTTTGCTACCCTTGCGCGCCGGATACGCCCGCGCTGCGGAGCTGTTGATGCTGGGCGAAGTTTTCAATGCCCAGACTGCCTTCGAACTGGGACTGGTGAATGCCGTACTGCCGGACGGACAAGTGATTGAGCACGCCCTTGAGCGCTGCCGCAAGCTGGTGGCACAGCCGGCGGCGTCGATACGACTCACCAAACAACTACTGAAGCGATCGCAACAGGTATTGATTGGCGAAACCATGCGCGCCGAGGCGGATGTATTTCGTCAGCGCCTGGTGTCGCCGGAAGCCAAGGAGGCGTTTGCCGCCTTCTTCGAAAAGCGCAAACCGGATTTCTCCAGGTTCGGCTGAGCCACGCGAGCGTGGCAGCAAAGCGCGATGCTAAAATCCGCGCCCCGACGGATGGGTGGCAGAGCGGTTGAATGCACCGGTCTTGAAAACCGGCGACGTCGCAAGACGTTCGTGAGTTCGAATCTCACCCCATCCGCCAATAGCAACATCACAGCCCCTCCGCCGGGCAGTGTGCTGACATGTGTGCAAAAGCGTCTGCCGTTGCTTCAGGTGCAGCAACGGCGGCGTAACAAGGCCTCCTACTGCACGGAACAATCAGGGCCGGTACTGGACTGCGATGTTGTCAGGCCTGATGGCGGAGGTGCGGGGGGAGGCGTTGCGGCCGATTGACTTCCCTGTACGGTCTGTTTTGGAGCGGCCGAACTGCCTGATGACTCCTGAGCGGCGGTCTTGCCGCCCGTATCCGTTCCGCCGCCGTCCTTGCCACGGCCGGTTGATCCGGTACTTGCTCCATCGGTCTTGCCAGAGCCCTCCGTCTTGCCCTCGGTGTCGGCCTTGCCCGAGCCATCACCGGAACCAGCCGATG
>CAJBYR010000279.1 GCA_903959855.1 uncultured beta proteobacterium | reverse complement strand
CTAGAGAATATCCGGCGTCGCGGCGATCTTCCCCAGACCAGGAAGCTTGAAAAATGGCTTGATCTGGTCGTGGCGGATTACGCCGACAGGATATTGAGCTTTGATGAAGAATGCGCTCAGGTGTGGGGCCGGCTGATGTCGCCTCATCATGAACATCCAATAGACAAACAGATTGCGGCGATCGCACTGATTCATGACTTGACAGTAGTAACTCGCAACGTCGATGATTTTCGCGGAACTGGTACGAGAACAAGCAATCCCTTCGTTTGACAACTTTAATTCCTGTGATGCCTTTCATTTGAAAGGCTGCTTTCGAGCAACGCGAGCGTCGCTTAGGGCACAAAGCTGTCGCCCGATAGCGGCGTAACAAGGACCATCCTCGCCCTTCGGGCCTTGTTTCCCTCAATGCCGCGCAAACACGCTGGTCTTGCCGTCCGGCCCGACCAGTAGCGTGTTGTAGGCCTCGCGCCGGACGTCGCGTTCCTGGCCGGCGTTGTCGAGGATGGTGCAGGCGGTTTCGCAGAAGGGGTTGGACTGTTCGCGCCCCGGCGCGCCGCGCGGCAGGCCGGGCACGGCAAGGCCGCGCGCCCGGGGCTTTTCCTTCAGCAGCTGCTTGATGTCGGCGGCGGGGACGTGGCCTTCGATGAAGTAGTTGCCCACCCTGGCGGTATGTACCGATTCCAGCCCGGAAGGCACGTTGAGCCAGCGCTTCAGGCGCGGCATCGCGGCGGCTTCCTTTTCCTCGATGCTGACGCTGAATCCGGCCTGGCGCAGGTGGTCGGCCCAGTCGATGCAGGCGAGGCAGGGCGAGGGGGCGTAGACCGTGACCGGCGGCAGGGCTTCGTCGTCGGCATTGGCCGCCGCAGCGAGGCCGGCGGCCAACAGCAGCGCCAACAGGGTTCTCAGCATGGCTTGCCGGGCTGGCAGCCCTTGAGCAGCCAGAGCGAGATGATGCCGGCCAGCTCGTCGGCACGCACCTTGCGCGCCATGCTCAGCACATCGCGCCCGGCGTCGGTTTTCGCCGCCGGGTCGGCCCCGGCTTCGAGCAGCAGTATCGCGTTGGCGGTGCGGGTCGAAAAGGCGGCCATATGCAGCGGTGTGCGGCCTTCGCCATCGCGCGCATTGACGGCGGCGCCGGCGGCCAGCAAGGCCTTGAGCGGGCCGCTGTCGCCGTTCATCGCGGCGTAGTGCAGTGGCGTGATGCCCAGCGGCGTGCGCGCATCGCGCGCCTGCGGGGTGGCTCTGAGGATCTTTTCCACTTCGCCACGTTTGCCCAAGCGCGCGGCGTCATGGATGGGCTGCTCGTTCATGCCCAGCGGAGCTTCAGCGGCGCCTGCCGCGGCGGCCACGGCCAGGCAGGAGAGGATCAGCAAAATCCGGCGGGCACGCTGGCCGATATGGTTCATTGTCTGTTCTCCGGTGGGGAAGGCAAATCTTAGTCCGAGACGGGTGGCGCAATCCTTGATCAAAAACAGGCGCCGATATGCGACCATTGCGGGACTGATTTCGCCGCTACGGAGGCCTGCATGCTGAAGATGTTGCCCCTGCTGTTCCTTGCCCTGCTCACCTTGGCTCCCGCCTGGGCGGCCGAGCCCACGCGCCGCACACTGCCGCCGGGGCCGCAGAAGTCACCGAGCATGGCCGAGGCCGAGCGGGCCCTGGCCCTTGCCGAAGGGGGCGATGCCGCCAGCGGCAAGGCGGCCTATGAGGTGTGCAGCGCCTGCCATCTGCCGTCCGGCTTCGGTCGTCGCGACGGTGGCTACCCCATGCTGGCGGGCCAGCATTCCACGGTGCTGATCAAGCAGATTGCCGACATCCGTGCCCATGTTCGCGAGAATCCGGGCATGCACAGCTTCGTCATGGAACTGCGTGATCCGCGCGACATCGCCAATGTCGCCGCGTATATCGAGAGCCTGTGCATCCCGCCGGGAAATGGCCGCTACTTCCTGCCCGATGCCGACGCCCGGATCGCCGAGGGCAAGCTGATTTACGAAAAGGACTGCGCCGATTGCCACCAGGCCAAGGGTCAGGGTAGCAAGGAAAAGGTCTTTTCGGTGCTGGCCGGCCAGCACTATCGCTACCTGCTGCGGCAGATGGCCGATATCCGCGACGGCTACCGCCAGAACGTGGATCCCGATATGGTCGATAGCCTCAAGAAACACAAGAATGACAAGCTGGAAAGTGTCGCCGCCTACCTCGCCGCGCTGGAAACGCCGGGCACCCCATGCCCGCCCGCCAAGCCGCGGCAATAATTTGATTTTGTTCGACAAGGATTTCGCCGGGGAGCTTTCCACGGCGGAAGTCTTAAGCACTCTCTCCTCCAGCGGTACGCTGATCGAAGCCGTGATATGCGAGAGGATCAGGGCCATCGGCAACGAAGCATCGGCGCCAACCACGACAAGCGCACGCTGGAGAAGGTTGCCGAGCTGAGCTTCAGGTAGGTGAAGCGCATCCCGATGGACAAGCCGGTCGGCAAGTACAAGCTTTACAACCAGATCAATCGCCCGGAAGGCACCGGCCACTGAGCCCGCAAGAACGAGCGTCCTACGTAGATTCCGCAACTTGCCGCACAATCTACCGATATCTCTTTTGGCGTAGCCATGGAAGCATCGTGGGTATGGGCGGCATCTGCCTGCGACGCCTGATCCATCGACCAAAGACATGCGACCCAAGTTATTCCTGCTCCTTGCGATCTTCCTCGGCCTTGTCTCCGTGGCTCGCGCCGACAAGCCGACGATCACCGTCAGTACCAACAACACACCGCTGGATCGCCAGGCGCTGCACGATCTGTCAAAGGAGGCTTTTCGCCGCATCGGCATTGAATTCAAGCTGGTCAGCCTGCCTTCCGAGCGCTCGCTGCATTCGGCCAACCTTGGCGAAGTCGATGGCGAGGGTTTGCGCATTGCGGGTCTGAGCGGCCAGTATCCCAATCTGGTGCAGGTCCCCGAGCGCTACATCGACATCAGCTTTGTCGCCTTCGCCAGGGATGCGACGATCAGGCTGGATCAGGGCTGGGAAAGCCTGAAGCCGCACCGGGTCGCCTTCATCAACGGCTGGAAGATGTTCGAGGCCAATGCCTCTGGCGCACGCAGCGTGAGCAAGGTGGACAAGCCGGAGCAATTGTTCCTGATGCTCGACAGCGGACGGGTGGACCTGGCGCTCTATACCCGCGCCGATGGTGTCGCCCTGGCGCGCGGCATGGGACTCAGTGCCATCGCGCCGATAGCGCCGGTGCTCAAGGACGTCGACATGTATCTCTACCTCAACAGGAAGCATGAGTCCCTGGTTCCGCGACTGGCCCAGGCGCTGCGCGAGATGAAGGCGGACGGCAGCTACAACCGCATCCTCGCGGCACTGAAGGCCGAATAGAAACGCCTGACATGGTCACGCAGGGTAGCGGCCGCGACCGGCTGGATTTTCTGGGGCTCGACAGCCGCCTGACGCGGCGCATGCTGGCGTGGGCGCTGCTGGTCGGTGGTGTCGCCTCGCTGCTGGTGGCCCTGGCTGAGGCATGGTTCAGCTATCGCGAACGACTTGAACATTTGGAGCAGCACTTGGCGGCAGTCGCCAAATTCACCACTCCGGCGCTGGAAAAGAGCCTCTGGGCCTTCGATCAGGAACAGGTGACGCTGCAATTGAACGGACTTTCGAGCCTGCCGGAGATCCACCTCGTGGTGCTACTGCAGCCCGGTTTGCCCGAAAGGCGTCTGGGCAAAGCGGTGTTGCCCGGCGAGATGGTGGAACACGGGGTTGCCCTGTACCATCGCGACGGCGACAGGCGCCAGGAGATCGGAAAACTGACACTTTTCACCGATCTGCACAAAATCCGTGCCGAACATCTACGCAATGGGTTGATCAACTTCGGCGGCAATGCCGTAGTGATACTGCTCATCGTGGTGCTGTCGGTGATGATCTACCATGAGTTCGTGCGGCGCCGCTTGCTGGTGATGGCCGATGAACTGAAGAATGTCACCCCGGGCGACCTGCGCGATTTCAAGCACGGCGGGGACATCAATGGCGGCATTGCGGTACGCGACGAAATCGACGAATTGACGGCGGCGATCGTCGCCCTCAAGGCGACGGGCGCCAGGGCGCTGCGCGAAACGGATGAGAAGAACACGCAACTGGCGGCCAGCGAGGCGCGCTATCGGCTGCTGGCAGAGAATTCCGTGGACTGGGTATGGACTATCGACGCCACCACCGGACGCCACAGCTACAGCAACGAACGGGGACTGGCCATGCTCGGTATCACACAGGCGGAGCTCGCTTCCGTCGAAACCGCGAGCCTGGTCCATCCCGACGATCATGCGCTGATGAACTCGGCGTTTGAAAACGCCCTCACGAATCGCAGCGGCTGGCACGATATCCAGATTCGCTGGCTGACGGCCGCAGGCAGCTATCGCAGCTTTGAATCGAACGCGTCCCCCATTTTCGACGCCAGCGGCTACCTGCTTGGCTTTCAGGGCGTTGACCGCGATGTCACCGAACGCCTGCGTACCGAGGCTGAACTCGAACAGCATCGGACGAGCCTTGAGGAACAGGTGCTGGCCCGCACCTTCGAACTGGCCGAGGCCAAGGAAGCGGCGGAAGCCGCCAACGTTGCCAAGAGTGCCTTCCTCGCCAACATGAGCCATGAGATCCGCACGCCGATGAACGGCATTGTCGGCATGGCCCACCTGATGCGCCGGGGCGGCGTGACGCCGCAGCAGGCGCGTCAATTGGACAACATCGACACCGCCGCCGAACACCTGCTCGGCATCATCAACGACATTCTCGACATCTCCAAGATCGAGGCAGGCAAGTTCGCCATGGAAGCCATTCCGCTCGACATTCCCGGTTTGCTGCGCAAGGTCGGCTCGCTGCTGGTGAATCGGGCGCGGGCCAAAGGCGTGCGGCTGATTATCGAGACCGGGTCGTTGCCCGAGGGCTTGCTGGGTGACCCGACCCGTATCCAGCAAGCCGTGCTCAATTTCGCCAACAATGCACTGAAGTTTACGGAAAAGGGTTCGGTGACCCTGCGTGCCAACATCCTGCAGGACGACGCCGATTTCGTGACCATATTGTTCGAAGTCATTGATACCGGCATCGGCATCAATGCCGAGACTCTGCCCCGCCTGTTCGGCGCCTTTGAACAGGCCGACAATTCGACCACGCGCAAGTATGGCGGTACCGGCCTGGGACTTGCCATTACGCGGCGCCTGGCGGATCTGATGGGGGGCGAAGTCGGCGTTGACAGCACGCCGAATGCAGGCAGCCGCTTCTGGTTCAGCGCCCGCTTGCGCCGTGGTGATGCCGCGGCCGGGGCGGATGACGATGCCGGCGTCAATGCCGAAGCCCTGATCCGGCGACACTACCGCGGGCAGCGCATCCTGGTGGTGGATGACGAACCAGTCAATCTCGAAGTGGCGAAGATGCTGATGGAAGACACGGCCTTGCTGGTCGATACCGCGGAGGATGGCGAAAAGGCGTGCGCGCTGGCGGCGACCGAGCGTTACGCGCTGATTCTGATGGACATGCAAATGCCGAGGATGGATGGCCTCGATGCCACGCGCTGTATCCGCAAAGACCCGGCCTATGTCGACACGCCGATCATTGCCATGACCGCCAATGCGTTCGCCGAGGACCGGGCGCGCTGCCTCGCCGCAGGCATGACCGACTTCCTGGTCAAGCCCTTCAGCCCGAATTCCCTGTTCGAGATCCTGCTGCGTGGTTTGCGCCAGGGCGAAACCCAGGGCGCATGACGCATCGCTGAGGCCGGCCTATACTCGCGGTTGGTCGACGCCAGATTTGAGCCGGTGTCGCGGTAGTCGAGGAGCCAGGCCATGAGCCACAAGCACCGTAGCGTCCTGCAGGCAATCTTCCATGATCCGATCGGCGGCAACATCCATTGGCGCGAGGTCGAATCGCTTTTGCATCATCTGGGCGCCAGCGTTGAGCCCGGCCACGGGGCGCGCTTTCGGGTCGTGCTCAACCGCCACGAATTCACCGTGCATCATCCCCACCACGGCAACGAGATGGGGCGCAACGACATTCGCTACCTGCGCGAGCATCTTGCCGCTGCCGGTGTCAGCCTCTCGGTGTATGACGCACGGGCCACGGCGGCGGACGCTCATGAGTAAGGTACCGCCGCTGATCTACGAAGAGCACCTCGACGAGGTGGCTACACTGCTTACCGAATTGTTCGACGCCGACGACCAGGCGGCAATCGCCATGGTGATGCGCGCCCAGGCCGACGACTTTTTCAGCGGGCACGATGACGATCCCTCGATCTGCACGCTGAAGCGCGCGCAACTGGACGCCAGGACGGTTTACGCCAAGTACCGTTAGCCGCGGCGAGCCCGGGTTCGAGGCCGTGAGGGTATTGAACTCAGGGTTTGCGGATTCACTTTCCGGCAAGCAGTTGCCGGAGGTCGGCGGCGACATTGGCCGGGGTTTCGCCGTGGCGCAATTCTGGGGCCATCCCTACATGGCGCCCTTGATCCTCGCCGGCCTGCTCTCGCTATGGAGTATCCGTCACGCTCCGCCGGGCGGTGCGAAATCGGCCTTCGTCGCCTCGTTTGCGCTGTTCGCCGTCGGTGGCGTGCTGTGCTACATGATCCAGGGCGTGAACGTG
This sequence comes from uncultured beta proteobacterium, assembly GCA_903959855.1. GTDB lineage: Bacteria > Pseudomonadota > Gammaproteobacteria > Burkholderiales > Rhodocyclaceae > Sulfuritalea. The sequence goes on along the minus strand of CAJBYR010000279.1, from coordinate 6,927 downwards.
GTGATCCCGGCGCACTACCACGGCTCCACCGTGGGCGTGACCCTGGCGTTCATGGGCCTGGCCTATGTGCTGCTGCCGCGACTGGGTTACGGCGAGGTCGAGGGGCGCATGGCGCGCTGGCAACCCTACGTGTATGGCGGCGGCCAGCTGATCCACATCCTCGGCCTGGCCTGGTCGGGCGGCTATGGCGTGCAGCGCAAGGTGGCCGGCGCCGAGCAGGCATTGACCACGCTCTGCCGCAGAAGATAGGCATGGGCATGATGGGCGCCGGTGGCCTGATCGCGGTGATCGGCGGCATCATGTTCGTGCTGGTGTGCCTGAAGATCATGCTGCGCAAGCGCAGCTGAAAGCCTTCAAGCGGGGCGGGGGGGGGTGCGGGCGGCGGCAACGGTTGCCGGGCCGCCAGCGGCGGTTCAGTGACGGCGCTGCTGCCGGACCGAGGGTGTGCGACCTTCGATGTGACGGAAATTGATCCGGCCCTTCGACAGGTCATAGGGCGAGATCTCGAGGGTCACCTTGTCGCCGGCAATGATGCGGATGTGGTGCAGGCGCATCTTGCCAGCCGTATATGCGACGAGCATGTGGCCGTTGTCGAGCGTGACGCGGTAACGCGAGTCGGGCAGCACTTCGGTCACCACGCCATTCATTTCAATGAGTTCTTCCTTGGCCATGAGGCGTTCTCCGGGAATTTGCGGAAAAAAAAGCCCGGCATGCGCCGGGCTTTTCCGGTGGGGATGGCGATTGCCGAAACGGGCACGGGGCCCGTCCGGTCAAGCGCTCAAACCGCTTCGCGGATGTTGGAAGCCTGCTTGCCCTTGGGGCCGGCGGTGACGTCAAAGCTGACGCGCTGACCTTCCTTGAGGGTCTTGAAACCCTGAGCCTGAATCGCGGAGAAGTGTGCGAAAAGATCTTCGCCACCATCTTCCGGAGTAATGAAGCCGAAGCCCTTGGAGTCGTTGAACCACTTAACTGTGCCTGTTGCCATGTCTTGAATATCCTTGAAAACATTAAATAGGGATTGCGCCCCGGAAAGGGCGAACGTCAAGACGGCGGGGTGGTGAAGGAAGAAGGACCGCGAGCGCGGACCCGGAAACCAGACAACAACGGCACTGCTTGAAGATCGCTGGGGCGCACTGTGCACTGATTCGGGGAAATAAGCAATCTAATTCTTGCGGCGCCGAAATGCTGAAGCCGAAACGCTGAAACTGCTGCGACTGATAAGCTTCCGGCCTGTCGCTGTTACCTCAACCGTTCCGGAGTCCCCGATGAAGCCAGCCCTAGACCCCGCCGCGCTGAACCAGTTGTTCCGCGAAGCGCACACCTTCAACAAGTTCACCGATCAGGCCGTGAGCGAGCAGACCATCCGCGATCTTTACGATCTGCTGAAGTGGGGGCCGACCTCGATGAACGCGCAGCCGGGGCGCTACGTCTTCCTGCACAGCGCCGCGGCACGCGAGCGACTGATCCCGGCCATGATCGCCGCCAATGCGGAAAAGACGCGCAAGGCGCCGCTGACCGTGATCGTCGCCATGGACACGCAGTTCTACGACCACCTGCCGACGCAGTTCAAGGCCTACGATGCGCGGCCGATGTTCGCCGGCAATGCGCCGCTGTCAGAGGCCACGGCCTTTCGCAACAGTTCGCTGCAGGGCGCCTACCTGATGCTGGCGGCGCGCTCGCTGGGTCTCGACTGCGGGCCGATGAGCGGCTTCGATCCGGCAAAGGTGGATGCCGAGTTCTTCCCCGACGGGCGCTGGAAGTCGAACTTCATCGTCAACATGGGCTATGGCCTGGAAGCGGGTGGCCACTATCCGCGCGGCCCGCGCCTGGCCTTCGAGGATGCGGCGCAGATCCTGTAATCGAAGGAATCAGGCCGCTTCCTGAGCTTCCAGCCAGTAGGCCAGGCCCTGGGCGTTGAGTTCCAGGTCCAGGTGCCAGATTTCCAGGATGGTCTCGTCGGCAATGCGGCAGCCGTGGTGGTGCGCCTCGTCGAGCAGCAGCCGCGTCAGGCCGTCGCGGATCACAGCGGTCTTGTCGTCGGCGGCGCTGGCGGCGAGTGCGATGTCGACATAGCGATCGAGCAGGCGCAGCACCTTTTGCCCCAGTTCGGCGGGCGGGGCGAGGCGGCTGAAATGGGTCAGATAGACCGCGTCCGGATTGAAGGACAGCATGCGCTCGATGGACGTGCGCATCTCATCGGGATCGAACTGGATCGGCGTCGATGAGGGAAAGATCAGCGGCCGGCCGTCGACATCGAGTTCGCGGTAGGAAATGCCGAAGGTGTCGCCGGTGAAGATGCCGCTCGACTGGCGGTCGACGATGGCGATGTGGTGCTTCGCGTGGCCGGGCGAATCGATGCAGAGCAGTTCGCGCGAACCGAGCTTCAGCGCCGTGTTGTCGTGGGCCTCGATGATGCGCGCGGCTGGAATCGGGATCAGGCTGCCGTACATGCGCCGCGCGCGTTCCTGGCCATAGACGCCTTCGACGCCGGCCATCAGCTTCGACGGTTCGATCATGTGCCGCGCGCCGCGCGGATGCACCACCAGCTTCGCGTTCGGGAAGGCCTCCATCATCACCCCGGCGCCACCGGCATGGTCGAGGTGGATGTGGGTCAGGATCACGTAATCCACGCTCTCCGGCCCGAGGCCGAGTGCTTCCAGCGCCGCCAGTGCCTGCGGCATGACTTCGAAGTTGGCGGTATCGACGAAGGCCGTGCGGCCCTCGCTCTCAATCAGGTGAATGGCGGCCAACAGGGGGCGTACGTAGCCCGCGTCGAAGGCATAGATGCCGTTGTGGTAGTCGATCAGCGGGCCGGTCATGAGGCGGCTTTCCTTGCGGCGCGGATCAGCTCCGCGCCGCGCTCGGCGATCATCACGGTCGGCGCATTGGTGTTGCCCGAGGTGATGGTCGGCATGATCGAGGCGTCGACCACGCGAAGGCGGCCGATGCCGCGTACGCGCAGTTCGGAATCGACCACGGCGAGTGGGTCGTCGCCCCGACCCATGGCGCAGGTGCAGGTCGGGTGGAAGATGGTGGTGCCGATGTCGCCGGCTGCCCCGGCCAGCTCCTCGTCGCTCTGCTTCTGCGCGCCGGGCTGGTGTTCCTCGGGCCGGTAGGGTGCCATGGCAGGCTGCGCGACGATGTTGCGCGTCAGGCGCAGGGCACGGGCGGCAACCAGGCGGTCGTTGTCGGTGGAAAGATAATTCGGCGCGATCACCGGCGCCGTCGCCGGATTGCGGTCGCGGATGTGCACCACGCCGCGCGAGCTCGGACGCAGGTTGCAGACGCTGGCGGTGAAGGCCGGGAAGGGGTGCAGCGGATCGCCGAATTTCTCCAGCGACAGCGGTTGCACATGGAATTCGAGGTCCGGCGTGGCTACCTCGGATGATGAATGGAAGAAGCCGCCGAGCTGGCTCGGCGCCATCGACAAGGGACCTGAGCGGAACAGCGCGTATTCGAGGCCCATCATGGCCTTGCCCCACAGGCTGTTGGCGCTCTGGTTCAGCGTCTTGATGCCATGTACCTTGAAAATCATGCGCAGCTGCAGGTGGTCCTGCAGGTTGCCGCCGATGCCGGGTAAATCATGCACCAGCGGCACGCCGCGATTCTGCAACAGCCTGGCGGGGCCGATGCCGGAACGCTGCAGGATCATCGGGGAGCCGATGGCGCCGGCGGTGAGCAGGGTCTCGATGCGCGCCGTGACGCGATGAGCAACACCATCGAGGCTGAACTCGACGCCGCGCGCTTCCTTGCCGTCGAGGATCAGCTTGTCGATCAGCGCGCCGGTGACCACCTTCAGGTTGGGCCGGTGCATTACCGGCCGCAGCATGGCTTTCGAGGCATTCCAGCGCACGCCCTTCTTCTGGTTCACCTCGAAGTGGCCGATGCCGAAATTGTCGCCGCGGTTGTAGTCCTGCTTGAACGGGATGCCGGCTTGCTGCGCCGCCTGCGTGTAGCGGTCGAGGATGTCCCAGTGCAGGCGCTGCTTTTCGACGCGCCATTCGCCCTTGTCGCCGTGCATCGCGTCGGCGCCGCCCCAGTAGTCTTCGCTCTGCTTGAAGATGGGCAGCACGCTGTCCCAATTCCAGCGCGAGTCACCCGTGATCTGCGCCCATTCCTGGTAGTCGCGGACCTGGCCGCGCAGGTAGAGCATGCCGTTGATCGAGGAGCAGCCGCCCAGTACCTTGCCGCGGGCGTAGATGATCGAGCGGCCGTTCAGGCCTGGCTCGGCCTCGGTCTTGTAGCACCAGTCGGTGCGCGGGTTGTTGATGCACTTGAGGTAGCCGATCGGGATGTGGATCCAGATCCAGTCATCCTTGCCGCCGGCTTCGAGCAGCAATACCGTCACGTCGGGGTCGGCCGAAAGCCGGTTGGCCAGCACGCAGCCGGCGGTGCCGCCGCCGGCGATGACATAGTCGAATTCGCCAAAATCCTTCATCAGTTCACCGGCATGACGAACTCGGGGCCCTTCGATTCCGAACCCGGCCAGCGCTGCATGATGGCCTTGTAGCGGGTGTAGAAGCGCACGCCTTCCTCGCCGTAGATGTGGTGGTCGCCGAACAGGCTGGCCTTCCAGCCGCCGAAGGAATGCCAGGCCATCGGCACCGGGATCGGCACGTTGATGCCGACCATGCCGACCTCGATCTTCTGCACGAAGGCCTGCGCCGTGCCGCCGTCGCGCGTGAAGCAAGCCACGCCGTTGGCGAAGGCGTGGCGGTTGATCAGTTCCACCGCTGCGGCGAAGGTTGGTACGCGCACCACGCACAGCACGGGGCCGAAGATCTCTTCCTGGTAGATGCTCATGTCCGTCTGCACGTTGTCGAACAGCGTCGGATTGATGAAGAAGCCCTGCGCCAGTTCGCCCGTCAGCCCTTCGCGGCCGTCGAGCACCAGCGTCGCGCCTTCCTTGACGCCGGCGGCGATGTAACCCGCCACCTTGTCGCGGTGGATGCCCGTAACCAGCGGCCCCATGTCTACATTCGCCGTGTCGCCGGCGCCGACTTTCAAGGTCTTCGCGCGCTCGACCACCTTGGCGACCAGCGCGTCGGCGCAGGAACCGACCGCCACCGCCACCGAGATCGCCATGCAGCGCTCGCCGGCCGAGCCGTAAGCGGCGCCGATCAGCGCATCGGCCGCGCCGTCGAGGTCGGCATCCGGCATCACCACCATGTGGTTCTTGGCCCCGCCCAGGGCCTGCACCCGCTTGCCGTGGGCGATGCCGTGCGCCTGGATGTATTTGGCAATTGGGGTCGAGCCGACGAAGGAGACTGCCTGGACGTCCGGATGTTCTAGCAGCGCGTCCACCGCCTCCTTGTCGCCCTGCACCACGCTGAAGGCGCCGGCCGGCAGCCCGGCCTCATGGAGCAGCTCGGCGGCGAACATCGAGGGCGACGGGTCGCGTTCTGAGGGCTTGAGCACGAAAGTATTGCCGCATGCCAGCGCCATCGGTGCCATCCACATCGGCACCATGAAGGGAAAGTTGAAGGGCGTGATGCCGGCGGTGACGCCCAGCGGCATACGCTGGTTCCAGTGGTCGATGCCGCCGCCGATGCCGTAGGAATGCTGGCCCTTGAGCAATTGCGGGATGCCGCAGGCGAACTCGATGACTTCGAGGCCGCGCTGCACCTCGCCCAGCGCATCGGGCAGGGTCTTGCCATGTTCGGCGGAGAGCAGGCGGGCGATGTCAGCCTGATACTTTTCCACCAGTTCGCGGAATTTGAACATCACCCGGCCGCGGCGCTGCGGCGCGGCCGTACCCCAGTCGGCCGCGACGGCCTTCGCCGCAGCCACCGCACGGTCCACATCGGCGCGCGAGGCCAGCGCCACCTGGCGCGCCACGCGCCCCTGGGCGGGGTTGAATACGTCGCCGCGGCGGGCACCGCTACCGGCGTCCGTCTGGCCGTTGATCCAGTGGCCGACGAGGTCGGCAGCGTTGATGTAGTGGTAGCTCATATCGGTTTCCTTGTGCGGCGGGGCAAGAGGCGCATTGCAGCCTGCCGGCAGGGTTTAGTCAAGGCCCGCTGCATGTTCTGTCGCGCTCACTCTTGCTCATCCTGCACATTGAGGACAACTTTTCTTGCACGGACCGGCAGCGTGTGGCAGAATGCGCGCCTCTCACGCGGAGTGGTAGTTCAGTTGGTTAGAATACCGGCCTGTCACGCCGGGGGTCGCGGGTTCGAGTCCCGTCCACTCCGCCAAGAATCAAAGAGTTACGGTGTTTTTTCGTCATTAGAAATAGCTATTTCCTAAGATAAAACGCCGTTTCCTAAGATCGTTGTCATATTTGGCCCTTGATTGGCGCGGAAAAGCGCCGATTTATTCAGGCCGGTAGTCTTAAAACACGTCGTATAACCAATCCTGTCCGACGCTCATCGCCGAGGCCAAATCTTCGTGTGTCTGCTCGACCGCCCGTTGCCGGTCCTTAAGGGAGGCAAGCTCCTACGCGCACCGAACGATTTTGGTGCGTCGTTTTGCGGGCAAGGCTGCCATCACGTTGTCAAGCTTTTTTCTCCTTTGCTTTCACGGCAGCCAGCCTCGCCAGATGCTCGTCGAAGCATTCAGCGCATGGGGCACTAGTACGGGCCGTAGACCATAGGGCTTCAAGTCCATGTCGCGAGAGCCCATGCCGCCCGCGGACAGCAGCTTGCGGTAGCCGCAAAATCGCCTTGCAAAATAAACGCAAGTTGCGTATAGTTAATCCATGAAAGCAATCTTCGTCGAATTGCCTGCCTTTGCAAAGTATCGTCCAGACTATTTGGATGACGAAGGTTTACGGGAATTACAGAATTCTCTGATGGCAAACCCCGAGGCGGGTGACGTGATCGAGGGAACCGGAGGATTGCGGAAGCTTCGACAGGCCGACCCTCGTCGAGGCAAAGGCAAGCGCGGCGGCTTGCGTGTGATTTATTACTGGTGGGATGGAAAGCG
>CAJBYR010000278.1 GCA_903959855.1 uncultured beta proteobacterium | reverse complement strand
TCCCACGCCTGCGTTGCACTCGCACAGGCGGGGCATGAACTGCTGATCCTCGATAACCTCTGCAACAGTCGCGCCGACGTGATCGATCGTCTGACGACAATTTGTGGTCGACGGCCCGTGTTCGTCGAGGGTGATTGCCGCGATGCGAGCATGTTGGACGATGTCTTTGACCGGCATCCGGTCAAGGCCGTGATGCACTTTGCGGGGCTCAAGGCGGTCGGGGAGTCGGTGGCGAAACCGCTGGAGTATTACGACAACAATGTCCAAGGCACCCTGCAACTTCTCGCTGCCATGCGGCGCGCGGAGGTCAAGACATTTATCTTTTCGTCCTCGGCCACGGTGTATGGTGACCCTGCGAGTGTTCCGATTCGGGAAGATTTTCCACGTTCGGCAACCAGCCCGTACGGGCGAAGCAAACTAATGATCGAGGACATCCTGGCCGATTTGCATTTGGCAGAACCCGATTGGAGGATTGCCCGATTGCGCTATTTCAATCCTGTGGGCGCCCATGAGTCTGGCCGAATTGGAGAAGACCCGCAGGGCATTCCTAACAATTTGATGCCCTTTGTCGCCCAGGTGGCTGCCGGTCAGCGTGAGTTTCTCAATGTCTGGGGTAGTGACTACTCGACTCCAGATGGAACCGGCGTGCGTGACTACATTCACGTAGTCGATCTGGCCGAAGGCCATGTAGCCGCGTTGAATTACCTTGAACAGCAGGGCGGCTTGCTGACGGTGAATTTGGGTACAGGGCGCGGGTATTCAGTGCTTGAGATGGTGCATGCATTTTCTGTCGCCAGCGCTCGAGAGATTCCCTATCGGATTGCTGCACGCCGTGTCGGTGACATCGCCCAGTGCTGGGCCGATCCCGCACTGGCCAATCGCCTGCTGGGCTGGACGGCCACACGCGGGCTCGAGGCCATGTGCGCCGATGCCTGGCGCTGGCAGCTATACGCGCAGGCTCATTTGAGCTGACGTGACTCGCAGGCGCTGAGCGAATTCGCTGAAATCTATGCTGCCTGCACCAGAGGGTGTACCTCTTTCTCGATCTTGCGGCCCGTTTCGCTTTCCGTTTTCTTCAAATCGAAAGAGCTTTGCAGGTTGAGCCAGAACTGCGCGGTGGTGTCGAAGTAGCGCGCCAGCCGCAAGGCAGTGTCAGGCGTCACGGCGCGCCGCTCGCGCACGATGTCGTTGATCCTTGGTGCCGGAACATGCAATTCCATCGCCAAGGCGTGGGCGCTCATATCGAGCGGCACAAGGAACTCTTCCCGGAGGATTTCGCCGGGGTGGATCGGCCGCATTTTGTTGGTAGCCATGTTGTACCTCTCAGTGGTAATCAACGATTTCGACATTCTCAGGTCCGACATCGGTCCATACGAAGCACACGCGCCACTGCCCGCTGATTCGGATGCTGTGCTGGCCTGCACGGTCCTTTTTTAACGCCTCCAAGCGGTTGCCAGGGGGCGACTTCAAGTCCCGCAGGTCCATAGCATCATCCAGCATTTGCAGCTTTCGCTGTGCGACGGTTTCGATGCCCCGAAACCGTCGGGGGCTCTTCCCCTCAAAGAGAGCTTCAGTGTCGGCGCACCGGAATGAACGTATCGTCATGGCGTAATTTATGCCGTGTAGCGTTTAACGTCAAGCGTTCACCGCCTTTTTGTTGATCGGGATTACCTCTGCCGGGGGCAGAAGCCCGCCGGCAACCAGCATGGCGCGCGTGGCCATCAAGGTTGATCTGGGCGCTGCGCTCGATCTGACCGACGAATGACGCAACCGGATGCTCCTCTGGTCGTCAACGGCTGGAGCCTATTTCGTGACCGCGCCGACCTGGTGGGCCTTCGCCCGCTGGTGCAGGTTGTTGGCGATCAGCGCCACCAGCACGATTACTGCGCCGGCAAGTTCGACGGCATCGGGGCGGCGGCCCTGGGCGATGGCGATCAGGTAGGTGATGACGGGGGCGAAATTGGCGAAGAGGCCGGCCGAGATAGGGCCCAGCTTGGCCACGCCCATATTCCAGAAGAGTATCCCGAAGACGCTGACGCAAAACACGGTGTAGGCCAGCTCCGGCCACACGGCGACGAGCTGGGCCGCGCTGGGTGGCTGGCTGTGCCCGGCCTGGGTGGCGATAAAAACGGCGACGGCGATGCCGATGCAGCCCAGCGAACACGATAGTGCCGTGTAGCGCACCGGCGACCAGCCGGCGAACTGTTGTCCGCCCAGGGTGTAGGCGGTCCAAAACAACGAGGCGAGAAAGACCAGGCCATTGCCCAGCGCGTCGCCGCCGGTGAGGCGTGCCAGTTCGCCCGAGGTAACCACCAGCAGTTCGCCGATCAATGCCAGCGCGATCATGGCCTGGGTGAAGTTGTCCGGCCGGCGGTGGGTGCGCCACCATTGCACAAGGGCCATCTGGATCGGCCCCAGGGCGAGGATCATGGCGCTGATCTCGGGGCGGGTGAGACGCAGGCCTTCGAACAGGCTGACGCCGAAGCCGGCAAAGCCGCAGATGCCGAAGATCAGGATCTTCCACGACTGGCCTTCGGTGCTGATCTTGTCGCGGCCTTCGCGCACGCCGAGCAGGACCAGGAACACCAGCGCCGCCGTGCCAAAGCGCATCAGGGTCAGCCAGTAGGGATCGACTTCGCGCAGCGCGGACTTGGCTACCGGCAGGAAGGCGCCCCAGATCGCGATTACCAGCAGCATGTACAGCGTGCCCTGGCGGTGGGCTCTTTGCGTCGCGGTCATGGCGGATTCAGAGATGCAGCACGCCGCCGGCAAGGTGGCGCGATTGCGCCAGGCGGGTCAGTGTCGGCAGCAGGTTGAGGCCGGTGTCGCGCTTGAGTTGCGTGGCGGCGGCCTTGAGCTCGCCCAGCGGCGTCGCTTGCGTTGGCGGCGCGGCGGCCAGGGCGATGGCGTTGCCGCTGTCGCAGGAGGGAAAGGCCACGGCGTGGCCGTCGAAGGCTTCTTCCAGGCGCTTCACGCTCTGCCGGAAATCTTTGCGCCGCGACAGCAGGTTCACCGCCAGCAGGCCATCCTCGGCCAGGCGGGCGCGGCAATCCAGGTAGAAGGGCAGGGTGTCGAGGCGCCCGGTGCGGGCCTCGGCATCGAAGCCGTCGACCAGGATCAGGTCGTAGTCGTGCTTTGCCGCCACCAAAAAATCGGCGCCGTCGCCGTGGTGGATGGTCAGGCGTTCGTCATCCCCGGGCAGCTTGAAGAATTGCCGCGCGGCGGCGGTGACGCGCGGTTCGATCTCGACCACGGTGATGCGCGCCTGCGGCCGGTAGCGCCAGAGGAACTTGGTTACCGAGGCGGCGCCCAGGCCGATCTGCAGCACGCGGCGTGGCCAGTCGGCCTCGTGCAGCAGCAGCGGCGTCATCAGCTCACGGGTGTATTCCAGCTCCAGCGCCCAGGGCCGGGCGATGCGCATCGCGCCCTGCACCCAGCTCGATCCGAAATGCAGGTAGCGGACGCCCGCTTCTTCGGATATGTCGATATTCATTCGAGCAGAACAACATGGTGAGTCGCTGGTGATATTGAGCGCAGCGAACCGATAAATAGCCTCCCCGCGAGGGGAGGATGGGAGGGGCGGGTCAATTTGCCAGCCCTTGTCGTGACCAATGCGAAGGAGTTCATCGCGCTGGGAGGGTTGTCGAAACGATGGGCGTCGTCAATGGAGGATGCGGCCTGCGGGCGGGAACAGTTCGTCGAG
>CAJBYR010000277.1 GCA_903959855.1 uncultured beta proteobacterium | reverse complement strand
GCCGCCTGATCCGTCCGCCAGGCGCGCCGTTGGGGGCGGAAACCGGCTTCGGGCTACGCCCTCCGCCGCTTCCCGCCCCCAACAGAAAAAGCGGACAATTCATGTGCTACAGAACCGGACAAGTCTAAAAACCCGCGACACGCAAGCGCCGAGGCCGTGACCGACGGTAGAATCAATGACGTCACCCACGCCGGACCCCACCCCACTCATGACCTCGCCGAAAATCCTCCTGATTCGCGCCTGGGGCCGGCTCAACAACTTTTTCGGTCGTGGCCTGGTCGTTACGGTAGGCACCATCCTGCTGCTCGGCTTCGCGATAGCACTGGCCGCCTTCCTCTTCCTCAACACCGCCGCGCCGCGCACGCTGACCATCACCGGCGGCCCCGCCGGCAGCAGCTTCCAGCGCACTGCAGAGCGTTACCAGAAGCTCCTCGAGCACGAGGGCGTCACGGTCAAGATCCTGCCCTCGGACGGTTCGGCGGAAAACCTGAAGCGCCTGGCCGATCCCAAACAGCATGTGGACGTCGGCTTCGTACTTGGCGGCGCGGCCGGCGACAAGACCTACGACCAGTTGCAGTCCCTCGGCGCCGTGGCCTACCAGCCGCTAACGGTGTTCTATCGTGGCACGAAGGTAGAACTGCTGTCGGCCTTCAAGGGCCGGCGCATCAACATCGGCCCGGCCGGCAGCGGCACCCATGACCTGGCGCTGGCGCTGCTCAAGCTCAACAGCATCGCGCCGGGCGACGGCACGGTGATCGACGAGACGGATTTAGATGACCCGGCCAGGGCGCTCGCCGAAAATCGCGTGGATGTGGTCTTCCTGATGGGTGACTCCACCGATCGCCTGGTGATCCGCAAGCTGATGCGCGACGGTGGCGTGCAGTTGTTCAGCTTCACCCAGGCTGATGCCTACGTCCGTCGCATGCATACCCTGAACAAGCTGCACCTGCCGCGCGGCAGCCTCGACCTCGGCGCCGACCTGCCACCGGACGACGTGTACCTGATCGGCCCGACGGTGCAACTGGTGGCCCGCGAATCGCTGCATCCGGCCCTGTCGGATCTGCTGCTGGAAGCGGCGCGCGAAGTTCACGGCCGGCCGGGCCTGTACCGCAAGCAGGGCGAGTTCCCCGCCGCGCGTGAAGGCGAATTCCACCTCAGCGCCGATGCCGCCCGCTACTACGCCACGGGCAAAACCTTCCTCTACCGCACCTTCCCGTTCTGGCTGGCGACCCTGATCGCGCGCGTGCTGGCCTTCCTGGTGCCGATCGTCCTGCTGCTGCTGCCCGCCCTGAAGTTTGCGCCCATGATCTACCGCTGGCGCGTCGAGTCGCGCATCTATCGCTGGTACCAGGTGCTGCTGGACCTCGAACGCGAGGCCTTGAAGTCCGATGTGGACGCCGCGCGCCGCGAGGAACTGCTGCGCCAGCTCGACCACATCGAGACCGCCGTCAACCGCATCGTCGTCCCGGCATCCTTCGGCGACATGTTCTACGGGCTACGCACCCATATCGGTTTCGTGCGCCGCAGCCTGCTGCCGGAAAATCAATAGAAAAACGACGCGGGTTTCGCCGCGCCGTTTCGTTTTGTATCGATAAAACCGCTAGCGCGCCATGAAGCCGCGGATCGCCTCGCCGGCCTTGGCGACGTTGAGCACGCCGTCCAGATGGCCGCCATCACCCTCGATGACGAAGACCTCGGCCTTGCCGCCCTGGGCGACGAAGCGTTCCGCCGCCTTCTTCGAAAACTCGGGCGGGAAGATCAGATCGGAGGCTGCCGGCACGAAAAGAATCCTTGCCTTGATCTTGCCGACTTCGCTCTCGACGTTGTAGAGCTGGTTGGCCTTGGCCATGTAGATCTTGTTGTTGGCATCGGTGGTCCTGGCGCGCGCCATGCTGTTCTTCTGCAGCGTGTCCTCGATCAGGAAAACATTGGTGCGCTCATCGCCCGGCTTCTTGCTTTCATCGGCCAGCTTGTAACCGAAGCTCTTCTCGGCCCAGCCCCAGTGGCGTGCCGTCAGCGTCACCAGCTTGAGCGCCTGGGCAACACCTTCGACCGGCTCTTCCTTGCCGTAGTAATCGCCGTTGTTCCATTTCGGATCAAGCTTGATCGGCAGGACCCAGGCGTCCAGCAGGCCGATGACCCAGGGCGAGATCGAGAATCCCGGACCGATGACGTGGATCACGCGCTCGACATAATCGGGATAATTCACCGCCCATTCCATGGCCTGCACCGAGCCGCCGGAGGCGCCGGCTACCGCCTGCAATTTCTTGACGCCGAGCGAGTCGAGCAGGGCCTTGTGCACGCGCACGGAATCGCGCATCGAGACCACCGGGAACGAAAGCCCGTAGTGCTTGCCGGTTGCCGGATTGATCGACGAGGGCCCGGTGGTGGTGACGTTCGGATCCTTGGTGTTGAGGTTGGCCAGCGTGTCGGCCGAGATCACGAAATACTTGTCGGTATCGATCGGCTTGCCCGGCCCGATGATGGAATTCCAGTAGCCGGGCGCCGCATCGCTTTCCTTGTACTTGCCGGCCGCATGCGACGTGCCGGAATAAAAGTGGGCAATGAACACCGCATTGTCGCCGGCGGCGTTGAGCGTGCCATAGGTCTCGTAGCCGACCTTGACCTGGGCGATGGCCTTGCCGCCGGCCGTGGCGTAAGTCGGCAGGGTGAAGCTCTTCTTCTCGACCGGCTTGTCGTAGGCCTGGATAGCGCCGCTGAAGCCAATCAGGGATGCCGCAAGCAGCGCGGCCAGTTGGGAAATGCGCATGGACTTTCTCTCCTTGTCGTTCTTCGAATGGATCCTGCAGGGAGCGAGTATGCACGACTTGCATTCCACGTGGCCGATTGCGCGGCGATGGAGTGCCAGCCCACCGGCACTGTCAGCGGATGTCTCGCCGGGTCGAATCCGTGACGGAATCCGTTGAAGATTAAGATTTACTGCTCTAAGATAACTCGCATGATCGAAACGACGGCCTTGCGCTTTACATCGCCCACGCAGGAGGCACCGCCATGACGTTCAAGGCGGTTGTTCTGGCAGTGGCCGCGCTACTGGGAATCACGGCATGCGCGCCGCCGGAACCGGTGAGACTGGGGTTCATCGGCGGCCTCTCGGGCCGTGTCGCCGACCTCGGCGAGGCAGGCCGCAACGGCGCCCTGCTCGCCGTCGAGGACGCCAATGCGGCCGGCGGCATCGACGGCCGCAAGGTGGAACTACTGGTTCACGACGACGAACAGAAGGTCGACATCGCGATCAGGGAAGCGGAATCCCTGGCGGCAGCGCGCGTCGCTGCCATCATCGGCCCGATGACAAGTTCGATGGGCGAAGCGATTCTGCCGACGGTTTCACGTGCCGGGCTGGTCACGGTCAGCCCGACGATCACGACCTCGACACTTTCCGCCAAGGATGATCTGCTGTTCAAGGTGGCGCCCTCGTCTGCCGAAAGCACCCGTCGCAGTGCGGCATTCGAGTATGCCCGCGGCGCACGACGCGTTGCCATCGTGTATGACCTGAGCAATCGCGCGTTCACGGCAGACTGGGCAGGGCACTTCCGCAACGCATTTGTCGCACTCGGCGGATCGGTAGTTGCCGAAAGCACCTTCACGTCGGGCGATGATGCCGGCTATGTTGCAGCGGTAAAGAACATTGCCGCTTCCCGTGCGGACCTGCTGCTGTTCGTCGCCAGCGCCGTCGACACCGTCCGTCTGACCCGTCTTGCCCGCAACCAGGGTTTGCGCCAACCGGTGACAACCTCGACCTGGGCGGCGACTGAGCATCTTGTCGACTTCGGCGGGCGCACGGTAGAGGGCATCACCATGACCCAATTCTTCAATCGGGACGACGCATCGCAGCGCTATCGCGCATTCGCCGATGCCTACCGGGCCCGCTTCAAGATGGAACCGGGCTTCGCCGGCGTCGCGTCCTACGATACCACCCGGGCGGTCCTCGTTGCCCTGGCCAGGGCCGGCAAGACCGTGCCGCTCAAGGAAGCGCTGATCGCTGCCGGCCCCTACGAGGGACTACAGGAGCGCTGGCACTTCGATCGTTTCGGCGACGCCGCACGGCAGACCAGGATTGCAGTCGTGCGCGATGGCCGGATCGTGGTCGTCGACTAGGGGCTGCGCATGGGCGAAATCAGGCTCCGGACCTCGCTGATCCTGCTGCTGGTGGCGGCGATCATGCTGACCTTCTCTGCGGTCGGCAGCATGATCCTGCTTTACCGCCTGCCGCAGATCGAGGCGCGCAACCGTGCCGATCTGCAGGAACGTGCCGCAAGCGCGTCGCGCCTGCTCGATCACTACACGGCAGGCATCGAGGAGCAGATCAGGACCCTGGCACGGCTTGCCGGCACCAGGCCGCGAGGGGACATGCAGGCCTACCTCGACGCCATGGTCGGCGATGGTGCGACATTCGCGGCCGCCTACTTCATCGCCGCTGACGGCAGCGCCGAGGCCATCGGCCTGCCTGGTCTGCCAAAGCAGCTTGCGGCCGATCTGGGCGGAGTCGATTTTTCCGGCAACGCCCTGTTCCAGTCAGCCCGCGCCTCGCTGAAAACGAACAACCCGCCGGTCGCGATCTGGAGTGACAAATACCTGTCGGCGCTGTCGGGCAAACATGCCGTCGGGATTGCCTTGCCGGTGGCAGGCAAGGTCATCATTGGCGAGGTGGCGCTGGAACGCATCCTGCAACTGCTGCGCAATGTCGCTCCCGGCGCGGACTCGCCGGTGCTTGTCATCGATCGCCAGGGCCAGTGGCTGGCTGCGTCAAACGACGCATCGACCGGCCGCAATTACAACTATTCGGCGCTGCCGGCATTCCAGGCGGCCGTGGCCGGGCGGGCGCTGCCCGACTACGAGACCATCCAGGGGCAGCGCGTCCTCTTCGGCGCGGTGCTATCGAAGAATCTGCAATGGGTCATCGGCGCCGCAGCGCCCGCCGGCACCGGCGGTGACAGCTATTTCAAGACCATCATGCTGGTCCTCGGCGGCTTCGCCGGCTCGCTCGTGATCAGCATGATGCTGGCGCCACTGTGGGCCGCACGCATGTCGCGTCCGCTCCATGCACTGATCGACAGGACGCACCGGGTGATCGATGGCGACTACGGCACGCCCTGGCCGCTGCGCGGATCAATTGTCGAGTTGAACCAGTTGTCGCGGGACATCGCCCACATGGTCGATGTCATCCAGATGCGCGAAGCCGCAATGGCGCGAAGCGAGGAGCGCCTGCGCGCCACGCTGGAGAACACGCCATCGATCGCCGTGCAGTGGTTCGATGCCGACGGCCGGGTGCTCTTCTGGAACACGGCCTCCGAGATCATGTACGGCTACACGGCGGCAGAGGCCATCGGTTCGCTCATCGGCGAAAACCTGCGCTTGTTTCCCGACCGGCAGCAGGCGGAGGACTTCATCGGCTTGCTCGCCGAGATCGACCACAGCGGACAACCCTTTGGACCCGCGGAATTCACCTTGCGGAAAAGGGACGGGGCCGAGATCGTGGTGCTGGCGACGACGTTCGCCATTCCCGGCGATGCCGGCAGCAAGACATACGTGTGCATGGATGTCGACATCACGGCGCAAAAGCAGGCGGAAGCGGAGATCAGGCGCCTCAATGCCGACCTCGAAAGCCGGATTCACGCACGCACCGCCGACCTCGAAACGGCCAACCATTCGCTTGCCCTGGCGAAGGCGCAGGCCGAGGCCGCCAGCGTTGCCAAGAGTGCCTTCCTGGCCAACATGAGCCACGAGATCCGCACGCCGATGAACGGCATCATGGGCATGGCGAACATCCTGCGTCGGGAAGGCGTCACGGCGCGACAGGCCAGCCGCCTCGACATCATCGATACCTCGGCCGAACACCTGCTGTCGGTCATCAACAATATCCTCGATCTCTCGAAAATCGAGGCGGGAAAATTCACCCTAGAGGAACTCAGGGTCGACGTCCGCAACGTGTTGACCAATGTCCGATCGATCCTGTCGGAACGGTCAAAGGCCAAGGGCATTCATCTGGAAATCGAGACCGAACCGATACCCTTCAATCTGCTGGGCGACGCAACGAGGCTGCAACAGGCCTTGCTCAACTACGCCGCCAATGCCATCAAATTCACCGAGCACGGCAGCGTGTCCTTGCGCGCCAGCAAGCTGGACGAGACGGAAGACTCGGTGACGGTGCGCTTCGAAGTCAGGGATGACGGCATTGGCATCGCCCCCGATGCACTGGGCCGACTCTTCAGCGCCTTCGAGCAAGCCGACAACACCATGAATCGCAAGTACGGGGGCACCGGGCTGGGTTTGGCAATTACCCGGCGCCTGGCCGAGTTGATGGGCGGAGAAGCGGGAGCGGAAAGCACGCCGGGCATCGGCAGCACCTTCTGGTTCACGGCCACGCTGAAGAAATCCGGCGAGTTGGCTGTCGCGCCACCGGCTGCCGCCGTCGATGCCGTAGCGGAGATTCGACGCCACCACCACGGGCGCCGCATTCTGGTGGTGGACGATGAGCCGATGAATCAGGAAATCGCCAGGATTCAACTTGAAGACGTCCTGCTGGTAGTCGATACGGCCGACGACGGCGCAACAGCGATCTCCATGGCGCGGAACAACAGCTACGCGGCCATTTTCATGGACATGCAGATGCCAAGAATGAACGGACTGGAGGCGACCGAGAAGATACGCCTGCTACCCGGCTGCCGCGACACCCCGATCATCGCCATGACCGCCAATGCCTTCGCCGAAGACCGGGCGCGCTGCCTCGCTGCCGGGATGAATGACTTCCTGGCCAAACCGCTGGCACCTGCGACGTTTTTTGCGATCCTGCTGCGCTGGTTGGGTCGGTACGATGGCAGCGTCGCTCGGGATTGATTTTGCGATACCCTGTATCCATAATGGCTTCCTCTCCGGTCCGGCACGTAAATCCATGTCGGTATTTCCTTCCAGTGCAGATATAGACCACGTGACTGCAGCGGCACGACGCGCGTTTCAACGCGCCAATCGCCCGGCATGACACTCGCCGTTGCCGACCGCGGGGATCCCGGCGAGCCTTCCGCTGAATCCGTTGCGCGCGCCCTGGCCGCCGAGCTGTTCTCGCGAACCGGGGCCGGTGCGCCAATCGGCCTGCTGGCCATTGTTGCCGTCTGCTATCCGCATTCCTCCTCGGTAGCCCTTTCGACCCTGCTGTTCTGGGCTTTGCTGCTGGCCATGCCCCTGGTCGCCAGCACCTTCTTCGCCCGCCACGCGTTGCGGGTACTCGAACGCGGCGCGAGCCCGATGCGCCTGGTGAACACCGAATGCATCATGGCGGGCGCCAGCGGCGCCGCCTGGGGACTGCTGCCGGTGCTCTTTACCTCCGCTGCCGCCGATGACCTGTACTTCTTTCGCCTGATGGTGATGTGCACGGCGGTCACCTTCGTCATCCCGGTGCTGTCGGTGTTCCTGCGCTGCTGGGTGGCGTATGTCGGTGCGATGTGGCTGATCGCCCTACCCATTCTGTTCAGCCTGCCGGAATCGGCACCCCTGCGCGGCATCCTGTTCGTCAGTCTGGGCGTGTTTCTGACCATGGCACTCGGACTCGCCATCAACTCTAACCAGCGGATAGTAAGGGCGGCACGCGACCATCTTGCGGTGCGTCGCCTGACCGAAACACTCACCGCCAGCCAGGCACAACTGCAGCTGCGGATTGAGCACCAGACCAAGGAACTCAGCGTCGCCCTGGCATCTCTCCAGGAAAAGGAGGCCCTGCTGAGCCAATCCCAGCGCCTGTCGGCGGTGGGCTATTTCATTTTCGACCTGGATACACGAACATTTCGTACCTCGAGTTTGTTCGACGAAATTTTCGGTGTCGGCCCCGACGATCCGCGCACCTTCCAGAACTGGGTTGCCGGCATCCATCCCTTCCACCGCGAGCGCATCTGCAACATGGCCGATGAACTGCGGCGTGAAGGCGGCACGGCGGAATGGATCTACCCGATAACGCGGCCCAGTGATGGCAAGGTTCGCTGGGTTCGCAACCGTTCCGAGGTCGAACTTGATGCCGCCGGACGGATCGCCAATTGGTTCGGCAACGCCCAGGACATCACGGACCAGAAGCTGGCAGAAATCGAACTCGAGCACCACCGCAACCACCTGGAACAGATGGTGGGAGAGCGAACCCGCGAGCTTGTCGTCGCCAAGGAGACGGCGGAAGTCGCCAACGCCGCCAAGGATACCTTCCTCGCCACCATCAGCCACGAACTGCGCACCCCCCTGAACGGTGTGATCGGCATGGCCGGCCTGGCCCGCGGCATCGCCACCGACCCCAAGCAGCGCGACTACCTGGACAAGATCGTCCGCTCCGGCAAAAACCTCAACCGGGTGATCAACGACCTCCTCGATCTCTCCAAGATCGCCGCCGGCCACATGGAACTCGAAGTCCTGCCATTCAGTCCGCGTGCGCTGGTCCAGCACTGCACATCGCTGATGGCGCCACGCGCGGCCGAAAAAGGGCTGCTTCTGCGCGAATCGGTAGCCCCCGCCCTGCCCGAGGTTCTGCGCGGCGACCCGCATCGACTCGAACAGATCCTGCTCAATCTGGTCGGCAACGCCATCAAGTTCACCGAGGCCGGCGGCGTCGATATCGACCTTGCGCCCGCCACCAGCAGCAGCGGACAGTTTTATCTCCGCATCCAGGTCACCGACAGCGGCGCCGGAATGTCGGCCGACGCGCTGGCAAAGCTGTTCAAGCCGTTTTCCCAGGCCGACGCCTCGGTAAGCCGGCATTTCGGCGGCACCGGACTCGGCCTGGCGATAAGCCGGCGCCTGGCCGAGATGATGGACGGGGACATTGCCGTTTCCAGCACGCCGGGCCAGGGTACGACATTCACGGTCCGCATCGCCTGCGAGATCGGCGACGCCTCAGAATTGCCGTCCAGCGAGAACGCGGCCGACGCTGCGCCGCCATCGGGCTACCGCGAGGCCCATGTGCTGGTAGCGGAGGATCAGGAAATCAATCGTGAAATCATCGAAGGGCTGCTGGTCGCCTGCGGCATACGCGCCGACATCGTGGTGAACGGCCGGCAGGCCATCGACATGCTGTTCGAGCGCGGACCCGGGGCATTCGATCTGGTGCTGATGGACATCCAGATGCCGGTCATGGATGGCCTTGCGGCGACACGCGAGATTCGTTGTCGTCCGGAGTTCGTAAACCTGCCGATCGTCGCCCTCACCGCGCACACCATGGAGCACGAAAAAGCGATCAGCCGCCTGGCCGGGGTGAACGACCACATCGGCAAGCCCTTTGACAACCCGGGTTTCTATCGAACCCTGGCACGCTGGATACCGGACCACAAGAAGTTGGACGCCAGCCCGACGGCAGCGCCGGAGGGGGCCATACCAGCGGACATCGCCCTCGATGGCCTGCCCGGCCTGGATGTCACGGACGCGCTGGCGCGCTTTGGCGGCCGCGAGGATCGATTCCTGCACTGGTTGCGGGAGTTTTGCGCCACCTGTAATGCCATCCCGGCCCAGATCCGCCACGAGATCGAGTCCGGCCACTGGACCACGGCGGCGCAGACCGCGCACGCCTTCAAGGGCCGGGTCGGCATGCTGGGAATGACCGCGCTCCACGGCCTGGTTGTCGCGCTCGAACACGCCCTGCGCGAGCAGGCGCCAGCTGAAGAGGAACTTGCCGAGCTCGAGCAGGCGCTTGGCCGCATGCACGGCGAATTGACCCGCCGCCTGGGCAATGGCGCAGATAGCGACACCGGCGCAGGCCCCGGCGTGACGCCGATTGTCTGGAACAGCAGCTACAGCGTCGGCGTCCCCGAACTCGACGACCAGCATCGACGGCTGGTTGAACTGATCAACCAGGTCGGCGACGACTACGGCGCCCGAAATTCATTCACCGACGGGCTATTTCACGAAGTGCTCTGCGACATGTTCGACTACACCCAGGTGCATTTCCGGGCGGAGGAAGACTACCTGCGCAGAATTGCCTATCCGCAACTCGCGGCCCATGAACGCGAGCACGCGGCCTTCACCGCAAGGGTGATGGAGTTCATCGAGGCGGCGCGGCATGGCGAGCAGGACCGCAAGGGGATACACGGCTTTCTGCTGAGCTGGCTGGTAGCTCACATCCTCGAATCGGACATGCAATACCGCGACTTCGTGCACCCGCCCGAAGCGCCCGACCAGCACGAGAAAGCCCGCAAGGTCCACACCGGGTGAGCGCCTGCCGCACGTGGTCGCGACGCGACTTCGGAGTCGGGATGCCAGACTCACGAAGGCGATCCTGCGGAAGGTAAAAAACCCTACTGCACCGAACAATCAGGACCGGTGCTGGACTGCGATGGTGTCAGGCCCGATGGCGGTGGTGCGGGGGGAGGCGTTGCAGCCGATTGGCTTCCCTGAACTGCCTGCTTTGGCGTGGCCGAACTGCCTGATGACTCCTGTGCGCCGGTCTTGCCGCCCGTATCCGTTCCGCCGCCGTCCTTGCCACGGCCGGTTGATCCGGTACTTGCTCCATCGGTCTTGCCAGAGCCCTCCGTCTTGCCCTCGGTGTCGGCCTTGCCCGAGCCATCACCGGAACCAGCCGATG
>CAJBYR010000276.1 GCA_903959855.1 uncultured beta proteobacterium | reverse complement strand
CCGGTCCGGATTGGGGAGCCGCTTGTGCTTGGTTCGACTCCACGCCGCCTCCCATATCAATGCAGCAAACCAGTCGATTAAATTGCCGAATGTCGGCTGGCCGACAGACAGGCTGTTCTCAGGGGCGAATACTAGTGACGTGGTGCAAGGAGTGCAAGGCAGAGCTCCTGGCCACGGGACGACGGGGCCGGCAGCGCGCTTGCCCGTCGGACAATGGAGTCGGATAACCGGAGGAGGTCATCATGCACGCTACGTTGCTTCAGTCCCTTACGAGGTCGATTGTTCCTTTCGCTGTTTGCTGCCTGGCGCTGGCCGGCAGCGGCGCTTCCCTGGCCGGTGACGTGACGGCCAAGATGCAGCCGAAGATCGATGCCTACAAGAAGCAGGCGGTCACCTGGGCCGCCGATCCGCTGATCGTGAAAGCGGTAAAGGACGCCAACGCCGCCGGGCCGGTCGCCGGCATGGGCAACGCCAAGTGGCGCGACCTCAAGGAGAGTGATCCCGCCGTCAAGGGCCTGGTCGACAACGCCGCGGGTCAGTTGCTGACCAAGTGGATGAACGCCGACGCCAAAGGCATCAACAAGGTCGTGCTCACCGGTGACAAGAGCCATCGCGTGGCTTTCACCTCGATGCCGGCGGTCTACCTCGGCAAGGGCCGGCCGAACTTCGATACCTCGATGAACGACGGCACGGTCTGGCAGCAGGGCGAATCGAGGCCTGATCCGAGCACCAACATCGACACGGTGCAGATTTCCGCGCCGGTCAAGGATGGCACTACGGTGATCGGCGTGCTGCTGGTTTCCCTGACCGCCGCCAACCTCCAGTAAGGGGCCGTCCATGAGCCAAGCCTTGCCGCATGCCGACGGCGGATTCGTCGCGAACTGGGCGGCCAATATCCGCGAGTCCGGTCGTTCTCCCGGCAAGTGTTTCGCCGGTTTCATCCTGGCCTGGGCCGCATTCTTCCTGATCCTGTGGGTCATCCCAACCCCGGCCGGCCTCACGCTGGCGGGCAAGGCGACGCTGGCGGTGATGGTCTGGGCCTGCACCATGTGGATCACCGAAGCGATTCCGGTGGGCATTTCCGGCATGCTGATCCCGATGCTGCTGGCGATGACCGGCGCGGTCAATCCCTTTCCCAAGGCGGCCAGCGGCTTTGGCACGCCGGTGGTGTTCCTCTGCCTCGCCGCGTTCATCTTCGCGGCGGTGATGCAGGCCGCCGGCTTGGACCGGCGCATCGCGCTGGGCCTGCTGCACAAGCTCAAGGTGAAGACGGTGAACGGCGTGATCTGGGCGATGTTCGCCGCCAACCTGGTGCTCTCGCTGATCATCCCGGCCGCCAACGCGCGCGCCGCGACGCTGCTGCCGGTGGTGAATGGCATCACCGAGATGTTCGGCGATACCCCCGAGGAACGCGCCGGCAAGAAGGCCATTGTCATACAGACCCTGGTTTATGGCTCGATGATCAGCGGCATGTGCATCATGACCGCGCACCTGCCCAATCTCGTGCTGGTGGGCCTGTTCGAAACCGAACTGGCGCTCAGCCTGTCCTATTTCGACTGGTTCAAACTGCAGTGGCCCTATCTGGGGATGTTCATCATCACCCAATGGTGGGTGCAGTACTATTTCAAGACCCGCAGCGTCGGCATCAGCGGTGGTTACGCGGCGGTGCAGAAACAGCATGCCGAGCAGCCGAAGATGAGCCAGACGGAATGGCTGATCCTGGCCGTTTTCGGCTTCATCGCCTTCCTGTGGGTGACGGAAAACGGCATCGCCAGTTGGAAGGGCCATGGCGTCAAGTCGCACAACGCGGCGCTGATCGGGCTGGCGCTGCTGTTCATCCCGGGCCTGTTCGGCTT
Source organism: uncultured beta proteobacterium (assembly GCA_903959855.1). GTDB lineage: Bacteria > Pseudomonadota > Gammaproteobacteria > Burkholderiales > Rhodocyclaceae > Sulfuritalea. The sequence goes on along the minus strand of CAJBYR010000276.1, from coordinate 22,765 downwards.
CAAGTGGAAGGAGTTGCAGGACCGTACCATCTGGGGCACTTTCCTGCTGCTGGCGGGTGCCCTGTCGATGTCTGCGGCGATGGGCAGCACCGGGCTGGCGCAGTGGCTGGCGGACATCGTCCATCCCCTGGCCGAGGGCCATGCCTGGTGGATGATCCTGCTGATCCTGATGCTGGGTACCCACGTCATTCGGCTGGGCATGCTGTCCAACGTGGCGGCGATCACCATGCTGGCGCCCATCCTGCTCGCCCTGGCGCCCAAACTGGGCCTACATCCGGTGGCCTTCACCATGCTGGTTGCCGACACCGATACCTTCGCCTACATCCTGCCGACGCAGATCACGGCGGCGGTGATCGCCTACAGCAGCGGCACCTTCACCACCGCCGACTACGCCAAGGTCGGCTGGGTTTCGGTGCTGATCGGCATCGCCTATGGCATCTGCATCATGGCGCCGTGGTATGCGTTCATGGGCCTGCCGGTGTGGGATCCGACGGCGCCGTGGCCGTTCAAATAAGCGGATTCGGAACAACCAGTGCAGCCCGAGACGCCGGGCGGCGGCAAAAGATGACGACTTTCAGGGAGATTGGAACAAGAACATGAAAAAGAAAACCGCAGCCGAACTCAAGCAGATCCTCGGCGACTACACCGCACCGCCAGGGCTCTACCAGATCACCAAGGACATGCCCTTCCTCGGCAAGGTGTCGTGCAACATCGAACAGATGGAGGCCGGTTCCTGGCAGGAGATCATCATCGACTACGAATTGGGCGCCTCCGGCATGGCCGATGGTTCATGGTTCAAGGCGACCTTCCGTTTCTATTCCGACTGGGCGCTGTTCCAGACCGCCGACCCGGCCGGCGCCAACTACATCTCGGCCGAATACCACGCGGCGCCGACCATAGCCGGCCAGAGCCCGGCCACGGTGCAGAAGCTCAGTGTGCGCTTCGACCAGAAAGGGCATGAACGGCCCTTCCAGAAGGCGGTGATCGTCGATACCTACGACGGCTACCTGAAGGCCGGCGATCACATCATCATCCGCCTCGGCGATCGCCGCTTCGGCGGTGCCGGGACGCGGGTTCAGACCTTCGTCGAGGAGTTCTTCCGCATCCGCTGTTATGTCGATCCGCTCGGCACCTCGCGTTTCGCCTCGGTCGGCGAGGACCTGGTGATCGACGTCAAGGCCGGCGCACCGGCGCAATTGATGTGGGCCGGTTCGCGCATCGTGCGCGCCGGCGAGACCTTCCCGCTGCGCCTGCGTTCCGAGGACCAGTGGGGCAACACCTGCTGGAACCGCGCCGACAAGGTGTTGCTTACCGCCACGCTGGATGGCAAGCCGGTGTATGAAAAGCAGGCGCAACTGGCCGAACAGGGCTGGGCCGTGCTGCTGTTGGAAGACCTGCCCACCGGGGAAGCCGGCGAACTGGTGATTACCGCCAAATTGCCCGAGCATCCCTGGGTCAAGCCGCAGACCTTCTACGTCACTGTGGACAAGGCCCTGACCGAACCGCGCATCTACTACTGCGACCTGCATGTGCATTCGGAAGACACCATCGGCACCAACTCGACCACCTACAACCTGACCTACGGCCGCGACGTCACGGGCCTCGACATCCTCGCCTTCGCCCACAACGACTTCAACATCACGACCGAGAAGTGGAAGAAGACCGTCGAGCTTATCCGCGAGATCACGCAGGATGGCAGTTTCGTCGCCTACCCGGGCACCGAGTGGTGCGGATCGAGCTGCGCCGGCGGCGACCACAATGTCGTGTTCCTGCACGACGACGAGCCGGAGTTTCCCTACCTGAAAACCGGCGAGCACGTGCGCTCGGTGGAGTGGAACGAGGAAATGAAGGGGGGCGGCGTCGAGCCCGGTGCCTGGCCGCTGGAAGAGCTTTGGGCGGCCTATGCCCACGATCCCGAGGGGCACCTGCTGATCCCGCACGTCGGCGGGCGGCGCTGCATACTCGACTGGCATTATCCGAAGCTGGAACGCCTGATCGAGATCGGTTCGAGCTGGGGCCACTTCGGCTGGCTCTACCAGGAAGCCATGACGCGCGGCTACAAGATCGGCGCCTCGATGGCCGGCGACGAGCATCGCGGGCGTTGCGGCGGCGGCGTACCGGGCACGGCGGTGTTCGGCACCAAGGGCGGCATGTCGGGCGTGATCGCACCGGAACTTTCACGCAAGGCGATCGCCACGGCGCTGCGCGCGCGTCACACCTTCGCCTCCACCGGCGAGCGCAGCTATGGCCTGATCCGCTGCGGCAAGCACATCATGGGCGACGAATTCACCCACACCGGGCAGGCCACCATCGACTACCGCTTCCTTGGCGATGCCGGCTGGGACGAGATCGTCGCCTGCGACCACACCGGCGAGATCTGGCGTCGCGACCTGCAGCAGGAACTTGGCTACTCCGAGCGCAAGATCCGCTTCCGCTGGGGCGGCGCCCGGGTCAAGGACCGCTACCGCTGGGCCGCATGGAAAGGCAAGGTCACCATCACCAACGCCGTCATCAACGACTTCGCCGGGCGCGGTTTCGAGCACATCGAGGAAACCTGCTGGCGCGAGTCCGCCACCACGGTGGGCTTCAAGAGCGACACCTACGGCGACGTCGATGCCATCGAACTCGACGTGTCGCACCTTGCCACGGCGCGGATACGCGTCGAAGGCACGATCGACGGCTACGTCAAGGTCGGCGATCCGCTGAAGGGCAATCCCTTCGTGCATTGCCCGAGCTTCAGCTGGGAAATCACCGGTGCGGAACTGCTCGAGGCCGCGCGCCTGCGACGCGACCTGCCGGGCGTCGAGATGTTCCTCGCCTTCGAGCGCATGAGCGATGCGCCGGCGCCGCGCGAGGTCAGCGGCACGCTCAGCATCGATCCGCAAAACGGCCCGCACGGCCATCGGCCGGTTTACTTCTTCGGCCGGCAGATCGATGATGCGAAGGTATGGACCTCGGCCCTGTTCCCGACCTTTACCTGACCCTTTCGGCGGTCGTCGCGCATGGCTAGCCTGGACTGGCCAGGCGAGACCGCCGGCTTGGGTGATGCGGCCGGTGCCGGTTTCATTCAGCCGGCATCGAACATCTGCCTCGATTTTCACGGCGATCCGTTGCGCGCCGGCCTGGTGGTGGCCTCGGACGGCAATCACCACATGGCGCTGCGCGACGTGCTGGCGGCATTCCTGGCGGCGAATCCCGAGGTCGGCGACATCTTCTATTCGACCACGCCGCCTTCGGTGGCACTGCAATGGTTGTCCGCCGGGCATGTCGATGTCGGCAACCTGCGCCTCTCGGCCAGGCCGCATGTCCTGATCAGTCCGCCGCCGGTGCTGGACCAGGCGATTGCCCGCGGGCACATGGCCGGTTACCTACCGTTCATGCGCAGTCGAGGGCTGGCGCTGCTGGCAAGGAAGGGTAATCCCAAAGGCATTTTCGGTGCCGCCGATCTGTTGCGTGCCGACGTCAGGCTGTTCCTCTCCAATCCGGTGCGGGAAAAAGTCAGCCATTCGGTCTATCGCAAAGGTCTGTTGAATCTTGCTGCTGCGGAAGGGGTGGCGCTGGATTTCCTGGACGATCCCTCGGCGGTGCACTATCCCGCGAAGCTGGTGCTTGGCGCGGCCATCCATCATCGTGAAGCTCCGCAAGCGCTGGCCGAAGGTGTTGCGGATGTCGCGGTGGTTTTTTATCACCTGGCGCTGCGCTATCAGCGCATCTTTCCCGATTTGTTCGAGTTCGTGCAACCGGCGCTCTGGGCCGAGGACCTGGCGGGTGAAACGGGCCGCACCGATTGCGGCCTGATCGGCGACGGTGGCGCATGGGGTGCCGCCTTGCTGGACTTCCTGGCGACTGATGGCGTCACGCGGATCTATCGGGCGCATGGCCTGGAGCGCATGTGCTGCTAGACCGCGCCGCCGCATAGCTTGTCGTTGAGAATCGGCATCCATCGATTCGCGGCCCAGCCATTTTTCCCAAGAGTCGGCGCTGGCGATACGGCGAGCAGGTAAGCTTCGCCCGATCCTTCGGGGAGCCAGACCATGACACTCGATCCAGAAGCAGTGCAGCAACTCGTCGAGCGCACGCTCGGGCACTACCAGAGCCGGGCCGAGGCATTCTGGGACGGCACGCGCGACCATGACGTCAGCCAGAACATCGAGGCACTGCTGCGCCATATCCAGGCCGATGCACCGTTCGCCATCCTCGATTTCGGCTGCGGCCCCGGACGCGACTTGCGTGCTTTCGCGCAGCGCGGCCATCGCGTGGTTGGCCTCGAAGGTGCGCCGGCTCTGGCTGACATGGCACGCGCCTACGGTGGCTGCGAAGTCTGGCAGCAGGACTTCATGCGGCTTGCACTGCCCCACGCCCGTTTCGATGGCATCTTTGCGAATGCTTCCTTGTTCCATGTACCGCGCCAGGAATTGCCGCGCGTCCTGCGCCAGTTGCATGCGACGCTAAAACCCGGGGGCGTCCTGTTCAGCTCGAATCCGCGCGGCGACAATCAGGAGAACATCAACGGTGAGCGCTATGGCGCCTATCATGATCTGGCCGCGTGGCGCGTGTATCTGGATGCCGCGGGTTTCAGCGAACTCGAACATTACTACCGGCCGCCGGGCTTGCCGCGCGAGCAGCAACCCTGGCTCGCCAGCGTCTGGCGCAGAATCGAGCCGGAGTGAAGACGTCCTTGCGTCTGCTGCTGGTCGGCGCCGACGCCGCGTCCGGCAACTTCAATCTGCGGACCAGGGGGTGAAATAAAAATGGCGGGCAATGCCCGCCATTTTTGTGAGGCGCTGCCGAATTACTTCTTGTCGGCCTTCTTCTCTTCCTTCTTCTCTTCCTTCTTGTCGGCCTTCTTTTCGTCCTTCTTCTCTTCCTTCTTCTCGGCCTTCTTTTCGTCCTTCTTCTCTTCCTTCTTCTCTTCCTTCTTCTCTTCCTTCTTCTCGGCCTTCTTCTCTTCCTTCTTCTCTTCCTTCTTTTCCATCTTCTTGTCGTCCTTCATCGCGCCACCGTGGGAGGCGGCGAAGGAACCAGCGGAAACGAAGGCGAAGGCGGCGGCGATCAAGACGGACAGTAGCTTGCTCATGTAAACTCCTTGGATACGGGATTGATATAGGTAACGTGGCGCCGACGGCGCGCACGAACTGACATAACGCACATGAGTTCACCTAGGTTGACTTCTTTTTTTGGGCAGATGCTGCCGGCGCTACTGGTGACGGCGCTGGCCTGCCCGTCGATAGCATTTGCTGCACCGCGAAAACCGGCGCTTGATACCGACGTGGTGGAGCGTTTGCCCCTCCGTGCGGGTGACACGGCGACTCGCGAACTGGCAGCCTTGCAAGCGTCGGCCAGGGCAGCAGGGCAGGATCCACAGCCCGCCGCGACCTTGGCCCAGCGCTATTTCGATCTGGCAGTGGCACGTGGAGATCCCCGCTACGTAGGCTATGCCGAGGCAGTGGTTGCTCGCTTTCCAGAGCCGTTGCCGGCATCCTTGCGGGCTGTGCGCGGGCAATTGCGTCAGTATCGGCATGACTTTGCCGGCGCATTGGACGATTTCGCGAGTGCCCTCGCGGCGGACCCGGAACTTGGCGTGGCCCATGCTTGGCGTGGCGCAATTTTCCTTGTCCAGGCCGATTATGCTGCGACGCACAAAGAATGTGAGGCCTTGCTGCACCTGAACCGTACCGTGTTGCATGGCGGTTGCTTTGGCCTGTTGCAGGCCTATGGCGGCAAGCTCGGGGCCGGCCAGCAGAGCTTGCAGAAGGCGCTTTCGGCTACCGCTGACGCCGGCAACCGGCTTTGGCTGCTGACCCGGTTGGGCGAGGTTGCTGAATGGCGCGGGCAGCCGAAAGTGGCCGAAAAGCACTATCGCGAAGCCCTGGGCCTGGGGCGAGATGATGGCTACCTGCTCGCCGCCTGGGGCGATTTCCTGATTGATGCCGGACGGCCGGAAGATGTCCTTAAGGATCTGGCGGGCTGGGAGGCGTCCGACAACCTGCTGTTGCGGCTGGCCGAGGCCGAGGCGGCGCTCAAGCGGCCAGGTGCGGCGCGTCTGGCGCAAATGCTCGAGGATCGTTTCGCGGCGGCGAAGCAGCGCGGTGACACCACCCACCAGGCCGAAGAGGCGCGTTACCAGCTGCGGCTACGCGGCAATGCAAAAGAGGCGCTGCGCCTCGCTGCCGAGAATTATCGGGTCCAGCGCGAGCCGCGCGACGCGCGAATCCTGCTCGAAGCCGCGATTGCGGCGGGCGATGCGGCGGCGGCCAAGCCGGCGCGCGACTGGCTGACCAGCAGCGGTTTCGAGGATGCACGTTTGCGTGACCTTGACCAACAGTTATGCAGCGCGGTATCCCCTTGCGGGACGGCGCTGGTGATTCCTCTGCGCAGCAAGGCGGTCGAGCAAGAGACGCTCTCCTCGCCGCTGCGGATGGTGATACGGCGATGAGGCTGCGTTCCTGGCTCTGCGGCCTGTTGTGCTTGATCGCGCTGCCGGCCCTGGCGCACAAGGCCAGCGACAGCTATCTGATGCTCGACGTGCAGGGCCGCGAAGTCTCCGGCCAATGGGACATAGCGTTGCGCGACATCGATTTCGCACTCGGGCTCGACGCCGACGGCAATGGCGAAATCACCTGGGGCGAACTGCGCGCGCGGCACACCGACATCGCTGCCTGGGCACTCGGGCGCCTGGCTTTGCAACGCGGTGGCGCCTGTGAATTGCAGGTTGCCGACCACCTGGTCGACGACCATACCGATGGCGCCTATGCGGTCCTGAAACTGGCGGGGCGCTGCCCTTCCAGCATGGGCGATTTGAAGCTCGACTATCGCCTGCTGTTCGATCTCGACGCGCTGCATCGCGGATTGTTGCGCCTGGGCCTTGATGGCACGACGCAAACCGCGGTGCTGTCGCCGACCCGTTCGGAGCAGAGCTTCGTCGCCGGTGAAGTCTCGCGCCTGGCGCAGTTCGGCCAGTATCTGGTCGAGGGCATCTGGCACATCTGGATCGGCTTCGACCATATCCTGTTTCTGCTGTCCTTGCTGTTGCCCGCGGTATTACTGCACGAGGCGCGGCGCTGGCGGGGTGTGGCCAACTTCCATGTCGCAATGGTGGAAGTGTTGTGGGTCGTGACGGCCTTTACCGTGGCGCACTCGATAACACTCTCGCTGGCCGCCCTCGGGCTCATCGAGCTGCCCTCGCGAGTGGTTGAATCGGCGATCGCCGCATCGGTGGTGCTGGCGGCAGCGAATAACCTCAAGCCCCTCGTGGAGCGCCGCCGCTGGCTGGTGGCCTTTTGCTTCGGCCTGATCCACGGCTTCGGCTTCGCCAGCGTGCTGGCCGAGCTCGGGCTGCCGCAGGAAACCCTGGTGCTGTCGCTGCTCGGCTTCAACCTCGGTGTCGAGATCGGGCAGCTGGCGATCGTCGCCGTGTTCCTGCCCTTCGCTTACTTCCTGCGCGATACGCCGTTCTACCGGCGCGGCATTTTTGTCGGCGGCTCCCTGCTGATGCTGGCCATCGCGCTGGTCTGGTTCGTCGAGCGCGCCTTCGACCTGAAACTGATCAGCGCCTGAGCCCCCGCCTATTTCAGTTTGCGCAGGTCGTGTTCGGCCCACAGGGCACGGGCGAGTGTCTTCCACAGCGAGCCGCCGTGGGTATGGATCTGGTCATCGGCGCTTTCCTTCATCACCTTCAGCATCAGTTGGATGATGCCGAAGAGCTCCAGCCGCGTCCGGTCAAGCGGGTCATCGGGTTCGCAATCGATGGCGCCGAAGCGGCAGTCCAGCGCCTGGCGTGCCAACTCGCGGACTTGCACAGGATCGTCCCAGTCGATGCCGAGGATGATGCCCTTGGTCGCGATCTCGTGTTCCAGTTGCTGCGCTTCCCGCGCGTAGTTTTCAAAGGCGCTCATGCGGCGGGCTTGCGTTTCCCGGCCGCCTTGGGTTTCGCCGGCGTCGGCCGTTTCGCCAGGAAGCGCGCGAGGTAGCGCCCCGTGTAACTGCCCTTGGCTTTGGCCACGTCTTCCGGCGTGCCTGTCGCGATGATGCGGCCGCCACCATCGCCGCCTTCCGGGCCGAGATCGACGACCCAGTCGGCGGTCTTGATCACGTCGAGGTTGTGTTCGATGACGACGACGGTATTGCCGTGGTCGCGCAGGCGATGCAGCACCGAGAGCAGCATCTCGATGTCCTGGAAATGCAGGCCGGTGGTCGGTTCGTCGAGGATGTACAGCGTGCGCCCGGTGTCGCGCTTGGACAGTTCCAGCGCCAGCTTGACACGCTGGGCTTCGCCGCCCGAGAGCGTGGTCGCCGACTGGCCGAGCTGGATGTAGGACAGGCCGACATCCACCAGCGTCTGCAGTTTGCGGGCGACGACCGGCACGGCGTCGAAAAATTCGCGCGCCTGCTCGACGGTCATCTGCAACACTTCATGGATGGTCTTGCCCTTGTAGCGGACTTCCAGCGTCTCGCGGTTGTAGCGCTTGCCGTGGCAGACATCGCAGGGGACAAAGATGTCGGGCAGGAAATGCATTTCCACCTTGATCATGCCATCGCCCTGACAGGCTTCGCAGCGTCCGCCCTTGACGTTGAAGCTGAAGCGCCCGGGGCTGTAGCCACGCTCGCGCGATTGCGGCACGCCGGCGAACAGCTCGCGGATCGGTGTCAGCAAGCCGGTGTAGGTGGCTGGGTTGGAGCGCGGCGTGCGGCCGATCGGTGACTGGTCGACGTTGATCACCTTGTCGAAGAATTCAAGGCCCTCGATCTCGCGGTGCGGCGCGGGCTCCACGGCAGAGCCATAGAGGTGGCGTGCGGCAACGGCGTAAAGCGTGTCGTTGATCAGCGTGCTCTTGCCCGAGCCGGAGACGCCGGTGATGCAGGTCAGCAGGCCGACCGGAATCTGCAGGTCGACGTGCTTCAGGTTGTTGCCGCTGGCCTCACGGATCTTCAGTTCGCGCAGCGCGTTGGGCGGGGTCCGTTTGGCGGGCGTGGCGATCTCGCGGCGGCCGGCGAGGAAAGCGCCGGTCATCGAGGCGGTGTTCGCCGCCACCTGCTTCGGCGTGCCTTCGGCCACCACGCGGCCGCCATGTTCCCCGGCGCCGGGGCCCATATCCACCACGTAGTCGGCCGACTCGATGGCTTCCAGGTCGTGCTCGACCACGATCACGGTGTTGCCGAGGTCGCGCAGGTGGAACAGGGTCTCCAGCAGGCGCGAGTTGTCGCGCTGGTGCAGGCCGATGCTCGGCTCGTCGAGCACGTACATCACGCCGGTGAGGCCGGAGCCGATCTGCGAAGCCAGGCGGATGCGCTGCGCTTCGCCGCCGGAGAGCGTCTCGGCGGAGCGGTCGAGCGAGAGGTAATCGAGGCCGACGTTGATCAGGAAAGATAGCCGCGCAGTGATTTCCTTGAGGATCTTCTCGCCGACCTGGGCCTTGTGGCCGGCCAGTTGCAGCAGGTTGAAAAAGTCGCGGCAGTGGATCAGCGACAGCCGGCTGATCTCGGTGATGGTCTTGCCGCCGACAAAAACATGGCGTGCCTCGCGCCGCAGGCGCGCACCCGCGCATTCGGGGCAGGGCTTGTTGTTGAGGTATTTCGCCAGTTCCTCGCGCACCGCCATGGAATCGGTTTCTCGGTAGCGCCGCTCGAGGTTGGGGATGATGCCCTCGAAGGCATGGGTGCGATCGAAACGGGTGCCCTTTTCGTTGAGGTACTTGAACTTGATCTGGTCCTTGCCCGAGCCATAAAGCACGATATTGGCCGTGGCCTCCGGCATTTTTTCAAAGGGCTGCTCGGTGTTGAACTTGTAATGCCCCGCCAGCGATTCGATCATCTGGAAGTAGAACTGGTTGCGCTTGTCCCAGCCCTTGATCGCACCGGCCGAGAGGCTGAGATGTGGGTAGGCAACGATGCGCGCCGGGTCGAAGAACTGGATCTGGCCGAGGCCGTCGCATTTCGAGCAGGCGCCCATCGGGTTGTTGAAGGAGAACAGCCGCGGTTCCAGTTCCTGCAGGGCGTAGTTGCAGACGGGGCAGGCGAATTTCGAGGAGAACAGGTGCTCCTTTTCAGAGTCCATTTCCACCGCCAGGGCGCGGCCTTCGGCATGCATCAGGGCCGTCTCGAAGCTTTCGGCCAGGCGCTGGCGCATGTCCTCGCGCACCTTGAGGCGGTCGACCACGATGTCGATGGTGTGCTTCTGGGTCTTGGCCAGCTTGGGCAGGGCGTCGATGTCATGCACCTTGCCATCGACCCGCAGGCGCACGAAGCCCTGCGCCTTGAGTTCGGCGAACAGGTCGAGCTGTTCGCCCTTGCGATTGGCTACCACCGGGGCGAGGATCATCAGCTTGGTTTCGGCCGGCAGGGCCAGCACGTGATCGACCATCTGCGAGACGCTTTGCGCTTCCAGCGGCAGGTCGTGGTCGGGGCAGTGCGGCGTGCCGGCGCGGGCGTAAAGCAGGCGCAGGTAGTCATGGATCTCGGTGACGGTGCCGACGGTGGAGCGCGGATTGTGGCTGGTGGCCTTCTGCTCGATGGAAATCGCCGGCGAGAGGCCCTCGATCAGGTCGACATCGGGCTTTTCCATGAGCTGCAGGAATTGGCGGGCGTAAGCCGAGAGCGACTCGACATAGCGCCGCTGACCCTCGGCGTAGAGCGTGTCGAACGCCAGCGAGGACTTGCCCGAGCCGGAGAGGCCGGTGATCACCGTCAGCTTGTTGCGCGGCAGGTCGAGGTTGATGTTCTTGAGGTTATGCGTTCGCGCGCCGCGAATCTTTATGTTTTCCATGATGCGAAATCTTGGGGATGGGGCAACCGGTGAATATACCCCGGTGGTGAGTCGATAGCCAACGGCCCGCCAGCCCGGGCATGCGCTGGCTGCTGGCGGGGTGAGGCGAGAGCCTAGACCATCTTCACCACGATGTCGTGCAGCGTGTTGGCGCAATGCGCGACGCGCTCGGCGGCGTTGTCGAGGTGGCGGTAGATTTCGCGGCGCTTGAACATGTGGATGTAGTCGTCGCCCTGGAACAGCGAGGCTAGGGCCTTGCGGTACAGTTTTTCGACCTTGCGGTTGGCCTTGCGCGCCAGATCGGCATCGACGGCCGCATCGGCCGGCATCTTGTCGAGCTTGCTGAAGCCGTTCACCAGCGACACGGCGCCGGCGTGCAGCAGTCCGGCCATCTCCCGCGTGTACTCGTCGGGCGCCACGCCCAGCGCATCCATTTCATTGACCGTGTCCTTGCAGTAGTTGACGATCTCGTCGAGCATGGTGATGGCGCGGTAGATGTCCTCACGGTCGATCGGTGTCGAGAATGCCTCGTTCAAGGTATGGATGTTCATCACCTTGACCTTGTCGGCGACGTGCTCGTCTTTCTTGATCTGGCGGGCGATTTCGGGCGACCCGGTGCCCATGAAGTCGACCAGCAGGCCGACGGTATGTTCGACCTGCCGGGCCTGTTCCGAGAGCAGCAGGAAGAAATTCGGGGTCTTGGGAAATATCCGCCCGATCAGCCGGGAGAGCAGGGTAGGGGAGGGACTGACGGACATCGCGTGCTCCTCAGGCAAACAGGGCCAGGATAGGCCGCAGGACGAAATAGGCAACTATCGAGACAAGGGCGGCGCCGGGGATCGTGATAACCCAGGTGGTGGCGATTTCCCTGGCTTTGGCCCAGCGTACCGCCTTGGGCCGCTCCGAGGCGCCGATGCCCATGATCGAGGTGGCGACAATGTGGGTTGTCGAAACCGGGGCGCCCACCATGGAGGCGGCAAAGATGATGCTGGCCGAGGTGAGCTGAGAATCCAGCGCATGCAGCGGGCGCACCTTGTAGATCGCGAAGCCCAGAGTGCGGACGATGCGCCAGCCCCCGGACATGATGCCCAGGGTCAGGGATATGGCGCAGGCGAGCATGACCCACAGCGGCACCACGAAACTGTCGATGAATCCACCAATGAGCAGCACCAGGGTCAGGATACCCATGCTCTTCTGCGCGTCGTTGGCGCCGTGGGAAAAGCCAAGGCTCGCGGCGGTGAAGAACTGCGCGTTGCGCAAGTGACGGTTCAGGGCCGGCGACGCGCGGCGCAGCAGTCCCATCATCAGGCGGTGCAGCAGGAAGCCGACCCAGAAGCCGATCAGCGGCGACAACACCAGTGCCAGCAGAACCTTGACCACGCCGGTCACGCGGCCTTGTGCCAGTTCCGCGAAACCCCACATCACGTGGTCGGGGCCGACGGCGACCACTACGGCGCCGGCCAGTCCGCCGACCAGCGCGTGCGACGACGAGGACGGGATTCCCCGCCACCAGGTGACGAGGTTCCAGACGATGGCGCCGATCAGTCCGCAGACCAGGATGGTCAGCGCAGCCACCCGCGGCACATCGTCAAGCACGACGAACTTGCCGATGGTGTTGGCCACCGCGGTGCCGCCCAGCAGCGGCCCGAGGAATTCGAAGATACCGACGATCAACACCGCCTGTACCGGCGTCATGGCGCGGGACGCAATCACGCTGGCCACGATGTTTGCTGCATCGTGAAACCCGTTGGTATAGTCGAAGACCAGAACGATGAGGACCGCAGAAACGGCAAGCACGAAGACAAGATCCATGACCCGACTATACAACGGCGATATCGCGTTGCGTTGTATTGTCCCAGCGGGGGTCCGGCTGCCTGCAGGCCTTGATACAGGATGCAGGTGACAGAGCGAAGCCGCGGTTCAGACGGGGTTTATCGGATTTTGGCGAAGGTGCTTCTTCATCTGTGCCGCCTTCCGAAAGCAAGAACCCGGCATCTGATTCGTGCCAATGAAAAACGCCGGCAGAGCACTGTCGAAGTGCTGCCGGCGTTCAGGTTGGCGCTGCGAGGGGAAAGTGTTGGCGGTCAAACCTGGCTTCCGCCGTCAGCGACACTCCCGGTGAGCACCTTTTTAGAATTACTTGCGCTTGGTGTCGCTCATGTAGCTGGCGATATTGACGATCATGCCGGCAATATGATTGTCGATAGCGTCTTCCTCTTTCTCGCTGAAACCGTTGGTACCCTTCGCCTTAATTTCAGTCCTGATTTTGTTGGCCCTGCCCTGAATCGACGTCTTTTCTTCCGCAGTGATGCGCTTCACTTCGCCGCCCTCATGAGCAAGCACATCTGCCACATCAAGCAAGCTTGCCCAGCGGGCGTGGTTATTGGCCTTTTTGGAAGTGGCGGCCGAGTTGAACTTGTGGACCCTTTCTTTTTTATTGTTGGTCATGGAGTTCGCAACTCTCATCAACAAGCCGGCAATGTGGTTGTCGATCAGGTCTTCCTCCCTCTCGGTGAAGCCATTGGCACCAAGCTTGGCAATTTCTGCCTTCTTCTTGGCAACCGAGGCCTTGATTGCGTGCATTTCCGCCGCAGAGACGCGCTTGACTTCGCTACCTTCATGCGCCAGCGTTTCTGCCGCATTCAGCATGGCTGTCCAGCGGGCGTGGGTGTCTTTTGCCTTGGTAGCGGCGGCAGTCGTGGCGCCCTGACCGACGGCAGCCTTGGCGGGGGCTGCCGCTGCCGCAGTAGCTGCCGGAGCAGCCGATGTGGCGGCCGCCTTTATCAGCCCCATGACCTGGAACTGAGCCGTCTTGATTTCTTTGCCGCCGTAACCGTAATAGCAGTTGCCCTTGTATTCCTTGCCGGCGTGGAGTTCCTTGCCTTCATGCATCGCGCGGCAGAAATGCATGGGCACGCCACCGATAAGGCCAGACTGCAGTGTGTCGGCGGGCAGCTTGCCGTCCTTGACATCGGCCCAGCCGGTGGCTGCGGACGATCCGAGTACCTCGGCATCCTTGAGCGGGACCTTGATCTCCTTGCCACCGTAGCTGACATAGCAGTTACCGTTTCCCGTCTTGCCCGTATGCAAATTCTTGTCGGCCATCGGCAGACGACAGATATGCATCGGCTTGTCTTTCGATCCACCGGCGACTACGGCGTTGGCTGGCACCGCCCCTTTCGACCAGGACAGCGGATCCGCCGCCGCGGCGCTAAATGCAATGCCCATCAGGCCGAGGTTGGCGGCGGCCGCCAGTGCGTGTTTCAGATGCCTGGAATTCATTCTGTACTTCTCCCATAAATGTATGACCCAACGCGGGTCTGTCGGCAAACGTCTGCTTTTGTGAGGGGGGCGTCCCCTGAATCACTCGCCCTCCATATTGCCGAATTCTTTGATTAAATCTTAAGTGTCATAAAAATCATTGGCAATATTCGAAGTCTACCCCACCTCTTCGCCGTGGGGTGACATGGGATTGATTGGTACCGGTTCTCAGCTTGCCCGCAGTCCGTGATACAGGATGCTGAGCCCGCCGATGGCGATCAGGACCTCGATGATGGCGATGTGCAGCTTGTGGCCCATGCGGTGCACCAGCAGCGAGGCAACCCAGGAGCCCGGCAGCGAGGCCAGGCCGATGATCCCGCCCAGCACGACACCGGACAGGTCGATCAGGTCCAGCTTGCCGAAGATCAGTACGCGAACGATGTCCACCACGATGGTGATCAGGGCGTCGGTGGCCAGTACCGCGGTGCCTGAAAGTCCCGCGCCTAGCAATAGCGAAATCAGTACTACGCCCATCCCCGAGGCGATGCCGTTGAGGAAGCCGAACACGCCGCCGCCCACGGCTAGTCCGCGGGTTCCGAGTTGGAGCTTGTGCGCCTGCAGCCAGCGCCGCGCCGGCAGCGCTGCCAGAACTACCAGGCCGATCACGATGGCCAGTGGCGCCGGATCGAGGTGCCGGTATGTCAGTGTGCCGCCAACCAGGCAGAGCAGGGCCGGCGGCAACACCAGCTTCACCGCCCGGCGGTCGAAATCATGGCGATAGAACCAGAAGCGCCCCAGGTTGATGATGATGCCGGCCAGCGCCAGCAGCGGCACCACCGCCTTGATGCCGAGGATCGGCGTCAGCGTCGCGGTGAGGATGATGCCGGTACCGAAGCCCCCCATGCCGCCGATGATGGCGGAGCCGAAGGCGACGAGCATCAGCAGGAGCAACAGGCTGAGGGGAGTATCCATGGGCGGCCCACTGTCGGCGGTTGGAATCGCCGTGCCGTCAACGCCGACTTTTGGCCCGCTTCAGCGCGTGCGGTAGGCGGCGTGGCAGCCGACGCAGCTCGCGGTCAGGTTGGGCAGCAGGGCGAGGGCCCGTTCTCGGTCACCACTGGCCGCAGCGCTGGCGAACTCGCTGGCGGCCATATGGCCGCCGCGTCCGATTTCATGCATGGTCGGCGGCATTTGCGGGCCGGGGCGGTGTTCGAACGGCAGCCGGGCGTTTTTGCCCATGGCGCTGCGCCCGAGGGATTTCTCGGCGACTTCGCCGGCCTCCTTGATCCTGTTGGCCGCGACCAGGGCAAGGATTTCGTTCAGCGCCACCATGTTGTCGAGCATTTCCTGGCGCAAGGTGGCCTGCGCTTCCTGGGTGAGTCGGGCCAACTGGCGACTATCTTCGGCCATGGCAGGGAAGTTGAGGAAAAAGGCGAGCGGGAGAAGATACCTGGCGTTCATGGTGGATCGCTTTCGGGCCGTGATGGAGGGTCACTTTCAGGCCGTGTGACCGCATTATGCAACGTGTTCGGCTAGCCCCGCCGACGTCTGGCAGGGCTTGCCCATTCGTGTTCTAATGCTTCGCTTTCCGCCGGCCTGCCGGCGGCCGTCCGCCGCGCGGGTCGCCGCGGATGACTCAAAGCCCGGCGCCAACGACAGAATCCATGCTTTCCCCCACTCCCGATGCCATGAGCCGCGACGAAGTTCGCGCCGGTGCTTCCCTGGCGTCGATCTTCGCGCTGCGCATGCTGGGGCTGTTCCTGATCCTGCCGGTATTCGCGATCCACGCCCAGGGCATTCCCGGTGGTGACAACCTGACCCTGGTCGGCATCGCGCTCGGGGCCTATGGCCTGACCCAGGCGATGTTCCAGATCCCCTTCGGCATGGCCGCCGACCACTTCGGCCGCAAGAAGGTGATCATCATCGGCCTGCTCCTGTTCGCCTTCGGTTCGGCGGTGGCGGCGCTGTCGACCGACATCTGGTGGGCCATTATCGGCCGCGTGCTGCAGGGTGCCGGCGCCATTTCTGCGGCCGTGACGGCGCTCGCCGCCGACCTGACCCGCGAGCAGCACCGGACCAAGGTGATGGCCATGATCGGCTCGTCGATCGGCCTGATGTTCGCCCTGTCGCTGGTGGCTGCGCCGGCGCTGTATGCCGCGATCGGCATGGCCGGAATCTTCTGGCTGACGGCGATCCTCGCCCTGGCGGCGATCGGCCTGGTCACCCATGTGGTGCCGCCGGCGCCGCCCCTGCCCCCGGGTCCCAAGCCGGCTTTCCGCGAGGTACTGCTTGACCGCAGCCTGCTGCGCCTGAACCTCGGCATCTTTACCCTGCATGCGGTACAGATGGCGATGTTCGTGGTGGTGCCCAGCCTGCTGGTGCGTTACGGTGACATGCCGGTGGCGTCGCACTGGAAGATCTACCTGCCGACCGTGCTGGCGTCCTTCGTGCTGATGGTGCCAGCAATCATCATTGCCGAGAAGCGCAACAAGGTGCAATTGGTGTTTGTCGGTGCGGTCAGCCTGCTGTTGGTCACTTTGGTCACGATGTGGCTGGGCAGCACCAATTTCACGATCATCGCCGGCGGGCTGCTGAGCTTCTTCGTCGCCTTCAACATCCTTGAAGCGATGCTGCCCTCGCTGATTTCGCGCATTGCGCCGGCGCGCGCCAAAGGGGCCGCGCTCGGCGTCTACAATACGACCCAGGCCTTGGGCTTGTTCGTCGGCGGCGCCCTGGGCGGCTGGCTGGTGGAGCATTACGATCCTGCCACCGTCTTCCTTTGCGACGTGGTATTGGTCACCATCTGGCTGGCGGCGGCGCTGACGATGCCGCCGATTCCGGCGCGCAAGAGCGCAACGTCGCAGCCATCCTCACGGCATGGCATACTTGAAACAAAACCCTGAGGAGAAATCGGCTATGGCATCGGTTAACAAGGTGATTCTGGTAGGAAATCTCGGCGCAGACCCGGAAATCCGCTACTTGCCGAGCGGCGAGGCGGTGGCCAATCTGCGCTTGGCGACCACAGATTCCTGGAAAGACAAGGACGGCAACAAGCAGGAGGCCACCGAGTGGCACCGCGTCAGCTATTTCGGCCGTCAGGCCGAGGTCTGTGGTCAGTATCTGAAGAAGGGCTCGCAGATTTACGTCGAAGGCTCGATCCGCACCCGCAAGTGGCAGGACAAGGAAGGCCAGGATCGCTATTCGACCGAGATTCGCGGTGATCGCATGCAGATGCTTGGCGGGCGCCAGGGCATGGGCGATGCGCCGCCGCGCGACAGCGGCGGTGGTTCGGGCGGCGGCTCGGCCGCAGGCAGCCGTCCGGCGCCGGCGCAGCAGCCCGCCGGCGGCGGCTTCAACGATTTCGAAGACGACATTCCGTTCTAGACCTGCTGAGACCGGCCCGCGTCGCTTGCCCTGCGTGGCAGGGCGGCCCGGGCTGACCCGATTCGAATGCCCGAAAAGCTGAAACTACTTTCCTGGCGCGACATTCTCAGCATCGCGCTGCCTTCGCTGCTGCTGGCAGTCGGAGCCTTCTGGCTTGCCGCGCAGTTCGTCAAGCCGGCGCCGCCCGATTCCCTGGTGATCAGTACCGGCGGCGAGGGCGGCGCCTACCAGATCTTTTCCGCCCGCTACCGCGACGTGCTGGAGCGCTACGGCATCAAACTGGTCGAGAAGCCCTCGGCCGGCGCGACGGAGAATCTCGCCCGCCTGCGTGATCCGAATTTCGAGGTCGATGCCGGCTTCATCCAGGGCGGCACCGCACGTCCCGCCGAGAACGATGAACTGGCCGCGCTGGGCGACTTCTATCACGAGCCGCTGTGGATCTTCTATCGCAACTCCACCCTGCACGGTACCGACAAACTCCTCGACCTGCGTGGCAAGCGCATTGCCGTGGGCGGCGCCGGTAGCGGCACCAATCACCTGGCGATGGCCTTGTTGGCGGCCAACGAGATCGACGCCAAGAATTCGCGCTTGGTACCGGTGGGCGGCATGGCGGTGCTGGAACGCTTCGAGAAAGGCGAGATCGATGCCGCTTTCGTGGTCGGGCCAACGCAGTCATCGCTGGTCTGGTCGCTGCTCTATACCCCGGGCATCCGCCTGATGAGCCTGACGCATGCCGAGGCTTATACGCGCCGCTTCGCCTACCTTGCCCATCTGGTGCTGCCGCGCGGCGCGATCGACCTGACCATGGACCTGCCGCCGCAGGACATCCACCTGGTATCGCCGATGGCCACCTTGCTGGTGCGCGATTCGACCCATCCGGCGCTGATCGATCTGCTGATGCAGGCGGCCGCCGAGGTGCATGGCGAACCCGGCGTGTTCCAGAAGCCGCGCGAGTTTCCGCGTGCGGGCCACAGCGACTTCCCTTTGTCGAAGGAGGCCGAGCGTTTCTTCAAGTCGGGGCGGCCCTTCCTGCAGCGCTATCTGCCGTTCTGGGCGGCGACGCTGATCGACCGCATGGTGGTGATGATCGTGCCCTTGCTGGCGGTGCTGATTCCGCTATTCAAGTTTGCACCGGCAATCTACGGCTGGCGTGTGCGCTCGCGCATCTATCGCCGCTACGGCGAATTGAAGTTCCTCGAAAACCAGATCAACGAGAGCCCGGCGCTGCATACCCGCACCGAATGGCTGGAGCGCCTGCAAACCATCGAGAACGATGCGGCGCGCATTCGTACGCCACTGACATTCTCCGACATGCTGTATACCTTGCGCGCGCACATCGACCTGGTGCGCGACTCCATTTTGCGCAAGACGGCGGCCTGAGGCCGTTGAATCGGCGTGATGCCGGCGCCGACTCCCTGACGTTCAAAGCCGGCGGATCTTCTCCAGCAATGCCGTGGTCGAGCGTTCGTGGATGAAGGGGATGGAATGCACGCTGCCGCCCCAGCCCGTCACTTCGCGGTAGCCGACGATTTTTTCCACCGGCCAGTCGCCGCCCTTGACCAGTATGTCGGGATGGCAGTCGCGGATGCGTGTGATGGGCGTGTCTTCGTCGAACCAGGTCACCAGTGACACGCATTCCAGGGATGCCAGCAGCGTCATGCGATCTGCCAGCGCATTCACCGGCCGGTCCTCGCCCTTGCCTAGGCGGCGCACTGAAGCGTCGGAATTGGCGGCGACGATCAATGCTGCTCCCAGCGCACGCGCCTGCGCCAGATAGGTGACGTGGCCGCGATGCAGGATGTCGAAGCAGCCGTTGGTGAACACCAGCGGACGCGGCAGCGTGGCAACTCGTTTGCCAAGTTCTGCCGGATCGACAATTTTGGCCTCGAAGGCCGGTGCCGCGTAGCTCAAGCCGCGTGCCCTATTTGGCGGCCGCCGGCTTTGCTTCGGCGGCGGGGGGCAGGCTTGTTGTCGATGGCTTTGGCCTGCTCGTCGCTGATGATCTCGAACACGCGCACCACCTTCTGCACGCCGCCCGTGGTGCGGGCGATTTCCACCGCGTCGTTGGCCTCGGTCTGGGTCACGATGCCAAGCAGGAAAACCACGCCAGCCTCGGTCACCACCTTGACGTGGTTGGCCGAGAATTTGCCGGTGTCGACAAAGCGGGCCTTGACCTTCGACGTGATGTAGGTGTCGTTGCTGCGACCACCAAGGCTGGACGGTCCGGCGATCGCCAGTTCGTTGCTGATCGATTTGACGCCGGGTACGCCGGATGCCAGCTTCTCGATGTCGGCCTTGATCTCGGGGCTGGGGGCCTCGCCGGTCAGCAGCAGCATGCGGTTGAAGCTGGTGACATTGACATGGACCTTGTCGCGGTACTTTTCGTCGATCCGGTTGCTGGCGCGCAACTCGATGCCCTGGTCGGTGATGTAGGCCTCCGAAATCCGGCGATCGGTGAGCACCAGCGCGCCGGCGCCGACGCCAACCGCCGCGGCACCGAAACAGCCGGCAAGCACGGGAACGCAGAGCGCGAGCAGAAGCAGGTTGCGGCGTGAGCCGGAGGTCATGGATTTTGCGTTCATGTGATTTCTCCCAGTATCAGGGCATCGATGCCATCGCACAGGCAATGGATGGTGAGCAGGTGGACTTCCTGGATGCGTGCGGTGCGCTCGGCAGGCACGCAGAGATGAATGTCGTCCGGAGCAAGCAAGGCGGCCATCTTGCCGCCCTGTTTGCCGGTCAGTGCCACCACGGTAATGCCGAGGGCGTGCGCCTTGTGGATGGCTTCGATGACATTCGGCGAATTGCCCGAGGTCGAGATCGCCAGCAGCACGTCGCCTTTTTTACCGAGGGCCTGCACCTGCTTGGCGAAGACATCCTCGTAGCGATAGTCGTTGGCGATCGAGGTCAGGGTGGAGGTATCGGTGGTCAGGGCAATCCCGGCCAGCGGCGGGCGCTCCTTTTCGAAGCGGTTGAGCAGTTCGGCGGCGAAGTGCTGCGAGTCGGCGGCCGAGCCGCCGTTGCCGCAAGCCATGACCTTGCCGCCGGCCTTGAGGCTGGCGACCATGGCGCGCACGGCGGCCTCGATCGGCCCGGACATGGCGGCGAGCGCCTGCTGCTTGGTCTGGGCGCTGTCGGTGAATTGTTGCTGGATGCGTAGGGCGAGTGACATGGTGCTTCCAAAAAAGGGATTGCGGACAAGAGGATAGCTGTCCGGATGGCCTGCCGAGCCGCGAATAAGAGGCCTAGAGCACGACAAATACTTCGATCAGCACCCGCTGCCACGGGTTCCGGTGCTGGCGAAGTTTCGCGATCCGGGCGTCAACTTTGTCACCATTATCCATCGCCGCCGCCACGGCGCGGTTTTCCGCACGCGGCAGATAGCCCAGTTTCTGACCGCGCCATTCGACACGGATCGCGTTGCCGTCGTGCTCGTTCCCGGCTTCGCGCACCAAAGCCAGCCGGTCGCCTTCGCGCATCTCGTGCCACAGCGATTCGCCGGCGTAATGGCGGAAGCCGGCCAGCGGCGAGCTTTGCACCAGGATGCGGACATCGTCCGCCCAGGCCGAACCCAGGCCCAGTGCGCCCGCCAGCAGCAGCGCCTTAGTCAGCCGAAAACGCATCGCGCAGCCATTCGATTTTCTCCGCGCCTTCCGCGCCCTCGATCAGCACGCAATCGAAACGGCAGGGACGCTCGCCATGGCGCAGCAGCCAGTGGCGGGCGGCAAGGATCAGCCGCGCGCGCTTGGCGGCGGTGATGCTGGCCGCCGCGCCGCCGTAGTCGGACCGGCTACGGCGGCGGACCTCGACGAACACCGTGCTGGCGCCGTCGCGGCAGATCAGATCGATCTCGCCGCCGCGCACGCGGAAGTTGCGTTCGATCAGTTTCAAGCCCTGGCGCTGCAGATAATCCGCGGCGAGCTGCTCGCCGGCGGCGCCTTTGGCTTGTCGCGTGTTCATGCAAGAATGCCGGACATGGAAACTGCATTGTATGTCGTCGGCACACCGATCGGAAACCTCGGCGACATCACGCTGCGCGCCCTGGAAACCCTGCGCGGCGCCGATCTGGTGGCCTGCGAGGACACGCGCCATGCGCGCCAGTTGCTCGACCATCACGGCATCAAGGCGCAGACCCTGGCGCTGCACCAGCACAACGAGAACGAGGCTGCCGAGAAGCTGGTCGCCCAGCTCGGCGCCGGCAAACGCGTCGCACTGATCACCGACGCCGGCACGCCGGGCGTCTCCGACCCCGGCGCGCGTGCCGTGGCGGCGGTGCGCGCCGCAGGATTCCGGGTGATTCCCATTCCCGGCCCGAATGCCGCCGTCACGGCGCTTTCGGCCGCTGGCCTTAGCGACCCGCGCTTCCTCTTCGTCGGCTTCCTGCCGGCAAAAGTCGGCGCCCGCAGGACGGCGATTGCGGAGCTGGCGGCGGTGGCGGCCACGCTGGTGTTCTACGAAGCGCCGCACCGCGTGCGTGAAACCGTCGCCGATCTGGTCGAACTGCTCGATGGCGCCCGGACCATCGTCTTCGCCCGCGAGCTGACCAAGCTCTTCGAGCAGATCGCCGCCATGCCGCTTCCCGATGCGCCGGCGTGGCTGGCGGCCGATGCCAATCGCGAGCGCGGTGAATTCGTGCTGCTGGTGTCGGCGCCGCCGCCGCGCGAGGGGATGGACGCCGAGTCCGAGCGCGTGCTGGCGGTTTTGCTGGCCGAGCTGCCGGTGAAGCAGGCGGCCAAGCTCGCCGCGGAGATCACCGGCCAGCCGAAGAACGCGCTGTATGCCCGGGCTCTGGAGATGAAGGGCGACTGAAGGGCGAAGCAGGCCGGCTCGTATAATCCGGCCATGAACTCGATAACCCTCATCCGGCCAGACGACTGGCACCTGCACCTGCGCGACGGCGCGGCCCTGGCCGCCGTCCTGCCCGATACGGCACGGCGCTTTGCCCGTGCCATCGTCATGCCCAACCTGAAGCCGCCGGTGACCACGGTGGCGCTGGCTGCGGCGTATCGGGAACGTATCCTGGCTGCATTGCCGGCGGGCATGGACTTCCAGCCGCTGATGACGCTGTATCTCACCGACAACATGGCTCCCGCGGAAATCGACGCCGCCAGGGCAAGCGGCTTCGTGCATGCCGTGAAGTTGTATCCGGCCGGCGCCACCACCAATTCCGACGCCGGCGTCAGCGACCTGAAGAAATGCGCGGCGACTCTGGCGCGCATGGAAAAGCTCGGCCTGCCGCTGCTGGTGCATGGCGAAGTCACCGATCCGGCGGTCGACGTCTTCGACCGCGAGGCGGTGTTCATCGACAGCGTGCTGGTACCGCTGCTGCGCGACTTCCCGGCGTTGAAGCTGGTGCTG
>CAJBYR010000275.1 GCA_903959855.1 uncultured beta proteobacterium | reverse complement strand
GGCAACCACCAGGCGCGGGTCATCGAGCAGCAGTTGCGGGCGCAAAAGATTCCCTATGTCATCTCCGGCGGGCAGTCCTTCTTCGATCGCGCCGAGGTCAAGGACATCACCTCCTACCTGCGCCTGCTCTCCAACCAGGACGACGATCCGGCCTTCATCCGCGCCGTCACCACACCCAAGCGCGGCATCGGCGGCACCACGCTGGAAGCCCTGGGCCGGGCCGCCGGGCGCCGCCACCAGAGCCTGTTCGCCGCGATCTACGCGCCGGGTCTGGATGCGGAGCTCAACGTCAAGCAGCGCACTTCGTTGCGCGAGTTCGGCGACTTCATCAAGCGCATGGAAGCCCGCGCCATGGCGGAGCCGGCCGGCAAGGTGCTGAACGACATCGTGCGCGCCATCGGCTACGAAAGCTGGCTTTTCGAGTCGCTCGAGCCGCGCGAGGCCGAGGGCCGCTGGTCCAACGTCAGCGACCTGGTCGACTGGCTGGACAAGAAGGGAACGGAAGAGAACAAGAACCTGCTCGAACTGGCGCAGTCGGTGGCGCTGCTATCGATGCTGGACAAGGAGGACGGGGCGGCGGATGCCGTGCAGCTGGCCACCCTGCACGCAGCCAAGGGGCTCGAATTCCGCCACGTCTTCCTGGTTGGCGTCGAGGAGGGATTGTTGCCGCATCGCGATTCGCTGGAGCCGGGCAAGCTCGAAGAAGAGCGGCGCCTGATGTATGTCGGCATTACCCGCGCGCAGGCCAGCCTGACCGTCAGCCATTGCGACAAGCGCAAGCAGGGCCGCGAATTGATGGCGCGCGAGCCGTCGCGCTTCATCGTTGAAATGGGCGCCGAAGTCGCTGCGTCGGCGGCCCGGCGCAATACCGTGCCCGAGCCTGAGGCGGCGCGCGCCAGGGCGGCGCAGCTGCGTGCGATGCTGGCGGGGAAACGCTAGCCGGGGCGGTTGTTCTCCTGCATGGCGGCGAGGCAGGTCGCTATTTCCCGCAGCAGCGACTCCAGGCTGTCGGCCAGTTGCCCGGCAATGGCCGGAGTGTCCGGCTGCATTGTTCGCGCGGCGGTCTCGGTGCGCTGCGCCGTCGCATACAACTCATCCGCGAACAGGCTGGCGCTTGCCCCCTTGATCGAGTGCGCAACGAAGGCCAGGCGTGGCATATCGGCGGCGGCACGTGCTTCGCGCAGTTCCTGGAGGGAACCGGTCAGGCTCTTGAACGCAATGCCGAGCAGCTTGAACAGGAAGCCCGGACGTTTTGCATGAGTCTGCTCCAGGCGGGTTAGGTCGAAGGTGAGTTCTTTGTTCTGGGCAGCATGGTCCGCCGCAGCGGCGGGTGTCGGAGCTGCCCCGGTGGCCTGGCCGCCGCGGCGCGAATGATGCAGGACGACCGAAATCAGGGGCTCGATCTCGATCGGTTTGGAGATGATGTACTCCATGCCGGCGGCGACGCATTTGTCACGGTCCCGGGTCATGGCATGCGCAGTCTGGCCGACGATGGGCAGCTGTGCGTCGATCCGCCGGATCCGGCGCGCCGCTTCCAGACCATCCATTTCCGGCATCTGCACGTCCATCAATACCAGGTCGAAGGTTTCCGCACCGGCTTCGACAGCATCCACCGCAAGCTGTCCGTTGCCGACGATGTGCAATTGCGCGCCTTCCTGCGTCAGGATTTCCTCGAGTACCAACCGGTTCACCTCGTTGTCCTCGGCCACCAGGATACGCAGTCCGGAAAGGCGCGATTGCCCGGCGGTGGGTGACCATAGCGACGGTGACGCATCGCTTTTCATCGCCATCTCGACACACGGCAGGCGCAGTTCGAAGCGGCTGCCGGCGCCCGGCGTGCTGGTGGCCTGCAAATCCCCACCCATCAGGGCGGCAAGGTGGCGGCTGATCGCCAGACCCAGGCCGGTGCCGCCAAAACGGCGTGTGGTGCTGCTGTCGCCTTGCTCGAAGGGCGAGAAGATCCGGGTCATCTGTTCGGCAGTCATGCCGATGCCCGTGTCGCTGACCTCGAAGACCAGCTTCCCTTCCTCAAGCCGGGCGCGCAGCCGGACTTCCCCGTTGTCGGTGAACTTGACGGCGTTCGACAGCAGGTTGAGCAGCACTTGCGAGATCCGCAGCGGATCGCCGAGAAAGGCCGCCGGCAGGCTGGCGTCCTTGTCGGCAACGAGAGAGATCTTCTTTTGGCCGGCCGGCGGTTCCAGTGCGCTGATCGCTTCGTCGACGAGCAGGCGCGGATCTACCGGCACCGCCTCGATTGCCAGCTTGCCCGCCTCGATCTTGGAAAAATCCAGCACGTCATTGACGATGGCCAGCAGCAGGCGCCCCGATTCGAGGATCCGCGAGAACATCTTGCGCGAACGTTCCCGCCCCGCCGACTCGCGGTGGCCGATCTGCGCCATGCCGAGTACGCCATTCAAGGGCGTGCGGATCTCGTGGCTCATGTTGGCGAGGAATTCGCTCTTGATGTTGGCATCGCGCTCCGCAGCCTGGCGCGCGGCTTCCAGTCCGGCCCGGGCCAGGTAATCCTTGCGGATCAGCAGTTCGCGCCACCAGCCGACCCCCGCGGCAAGGATGAACACGGTGACGATGTGATAGCTCAGGTAGGCGAACTCGCCGGGCTGCGCGGTGATGCTCAGAAACGCCGCCGCCATGAATGCGGCGAGGACCAGCAGGCCGTAAGGCAGGGCGTAGCGGAACTGCAGCCCGAGAATGACAAATATGTAGAATTCGAGGAAGGTGAAGTTGAGCACGCCGACCCATGAGCGGAGTCCCATTCCGCCTTCGCGGTCGATACCGTGCAAGGTCCAGAAAAGACTGAGCGCCAGCGCGACGAGTATCCCGCCCATCACCGGCTGCCAATGTCGCCGGGCATGCGCGAAAAAGGAATAGGCGATTGCGGCGCCCAGCAGGGGCACGGCAAGCGTGATCCGGTACAGGTTGGTCCCGGCGTCGGGAAACGCAAGATGATCGACCAGAAAATCACCAAGGATCAGCAACAGGCCGATGCCTAGGCTGGCCTGGGCAAAGCGGTAAAAATAGGTGACGTAATAGGCCTTGAATCGCGCCTCGATGCCAGGGTCGTCGAAGGCGAGGTAAAGGCTTAGGGAGATGCCCTCAATCCCCGAGGTATCGTCCACCGTATCGGCGCTGCTTTCGACAGATCCCATCCGACCGGATTCGTGCTGACCGAACATGACGCTCCCCGTGCAATGCTATGCACTAAGTAATAAGCCATTGATCCCCCTTGGGTTTAGTGTAACCAGAAGCGGAATTCCGCTATTGATCCAGATCATCCGGCGATGCGCTGGTCGTGGCGCGGGCCTTGCGGGGCCGACCGGGCCGCAAGTAAAAAGGGACCGCAAGCGGTCCCTTTTGATTGCCGGAGCAGCGACGCCTTACTTGGCGGCCGGTTCCTTGAAGCTGGCGCCGGATTTGTTGGCCAGATAGACGATGGTGCGGGCCAGCTCAACGTCGTTTGCGTCTGAACCACCCTTGGGCGGCATCGCATTCTTGCCGGCAATCGCCGACTTCACCAGGCCGTCGAGGCCAAGTTTGATGCGCGGTGCCCAGGCGGTCTTGTCACCGAGTTTCGGTGCGTTGGCCGCGCCGGAATCATGGCAGGCCGCGCAGATCGACTTGTAGATCTGTTCGCCACTGCGGTTGCCGGCGGCGGCGCCGGTCGATGCGGGCGCCAGTTCCACGCGCGCCACGGGGGCGATGCGCTTGGCGGTGCCCTCTTCATCCCCCTTGGGGGCGGCAACGACGATGGTGCTGGCGGAGACTAGAACCGCGCCCGCAATGGCGAACGCGCGAAGATTCAAATGGGCCATGAGCTTCTTCCGGGATTGGTCGTGGAAAGCGCCGGATTATAGCGGAATCGCCCGTCCCGCATGGACGGCCGGGGCTGAAAGCGCTATGCTTCGCCCCCTCCGCGCGCTCGTAGCTCAATGGATAGAGTACTGGCCTCCGAAGCCAGGGGTTGTGGGTTCGATCCCCGCCGAGCGCGCCAATACAGCTTCAAGACATTGATAGTCTTGGAGCTTGTTTTTTGACTTGACGGTTTTTCACTTTGGTGCACCACTTCGGTGTGGCGCCGCGCGGAGACCAACATGTGCCCGCGTGTGCTTCGCGGTGGGGGCTTACTTACCGCCCTCGGGCCCAAGGACGCGCGCGGACGCGCCCTCCAGAACCCCCGGCTCGGGAAGACCGCCACCGTCCGCACTGGATTCGACCACCCGATGCAGCAGGGCGTAGGCGACGCGCCATTGCTGGGGGCCGACCTGCAGGGTGACGGTCTTGTCGTTTAGGCGCAGGATCCGGCCACTGCGCTGCTGCTGCTCGCGATCGAGGAAGCCGACTACGTCGCCGACGGCGACGGCGTGTCGGCTCAACCCATGCTCCGGTTGTTCCCGGATTGCCACGTCCGTGCCGTCGAGGTTGATCGCAGCGTAGGAGATCAGCCAGCGTTTGCGAGTTTCGAGATCGAGCACCACGGCCTGCTTGCGGCGCATCTCCAGCAACTGGCCCTTGAAGGTCCGGTTGGCCTGCGGCTCGAAATACTCTACGGACATGCCCACCCGCAAACGCGCCTGGACCGCTGACATCCAGCCGGGCTGGTCGAGGACGCGGTCGATGGCGGCGCGCAGGCGGAAGAGGTCGAAAGCGGATGCCTGGCTCAGTGTTGCAACGATCTCGGTGTAGTTCATGCGCCGACCTCCCGGAACTTGGCCTGCCACAGGGACTTCAGGGGAACGGCCCAGCAGTTCGGCCCGAAGGGCAGGGTGATGTCGCCATCGTAGAGGACCAGGCCGGCGGCGAAGTGCGAGCCGGTGAGCGAGGCAAGCTGGCGCAGGCCGGAAAAATCGCCGCTGCCAACGGTTGCCGCTGCCTTGACCTCGATGCCGACTACGTTCCCCTGGCTATCTTCGATGACGAAATCGACTTCACGCTGACTTTTGTCGCGGTAGTAGGACATGGCATAACGCCGCTCGGACCAGGTACAGAACTTGAGAAGTTCCCCGAAGACGAAGCTTTCCAGCAAGGGCCCGAAGCGGCTGCGCTGGTTGAGTGGTGAGATGTCGCTGATTTCCAGCAGCGCGGCCAGCAAGCCGGAATCGATGAACTGGAGCTTTGGTGTCTTTATCAATTGACCCAGGGCCGTCCCGGCCCAGGCTGGAACGCGTTGCAACAGGAACATCTGTTCGAAGACAGCAAGATAGCGACTGACCGTCTTGTGGTCGAGACCGATCTGGCCGCCGAGTTGGGAGAAGTTGCACAGTTGTCCGGAGACCTGGGCCAGCATCGCCAGCAAGCGCGGCAGGTGCTCCAGCTTGTCCAGGCGCGCGAGGTCGCGGATGTCGCGCTGGATCAGCATTTCCAGATACTGGCGCGCCCAGATTTGGCGCCGCCTTGGCGTCGGCCGTGCCACGGCCTCGGGGTAGCCACCGCGCAGCACGCGATCAACAATTTCGCTGCGACCTGTCACGGCGTGGGGAATCTCGCCCCGGAAGAGCCGGTCGATCCATCCCGCCATCCCCGACGGCGGTTCGACGGCAGCCAGTTCGAACTGCGACAGCGGCAGGAGCACCTGGTTTTCGATGCGTCCCGCCAGCGAGTCGGCCACCATCGGCAAGGTCATCAGGTTGGCCGAACCGGTCAGCAGGAATCGTCCCGGCCGACGATCGGCATCGACAGACTGCTTGATCGCCAGCAGCAATCGGGGCGCGCGCTGAATCTCGTCGATGACGAAGGCGTCGTAGTTGCGGACCAAACCGACGGGATCGTCGAGGGCCGCCTGCAGGGTCGGCTCGTGATCGAGTGTCAGGTAGGTTCGCGTTCCCGCCAATTGCTTTGCCAGCGTGGTCTTCCCCGACTGCCTGGGACCGCTGATCAGGACCACGGGCGTGTCGGCCAGCGCTTCCTCGATCCGGGGGGCAAGGAAGCGGGGATAGAGGTTCGGCGAAGTGGCGGAGGGTGTCACGGCGAGGCGCGGGGAATGGGAAATCAGCTATTACCAATTGGGAAGATAGTGTCCGCCAAACGGGAAGATAATACAAGCGAAGCCTTCCGGAGCAGTGTTCTGCCTGGCCCATCTCTCCTGATGTTCTGGCGATTGCATTCCTTGGCGAGCTTCCGCCAGAGGTGCTGATGGGTGAGGTGGTCGAGAAAGGAATGTGCCTCCCCGATGGCATTGCATCGGGTCGCAGTTCGGTAGCCAGACCAAGTCGTGCCGGTATCAGTTGCGGATCGGGGGCACCACCACTTCAGCCCTTTTTGGAGAATGGCCCCACTGCAGGCTTGCTGCCGGTCCTTCGTGCCGTTGCCCCGGCACTACGCCATCGCGCAGCGGGTTTACCGGGAGGCGAGATGTCCGGCGGTTCGATTCACAGCTGGAGAAGCTTCTTCATGAACTCTTCCACCTTTGCGGGTCGGATCGGCTTCAGGAAGTAGCCCTTTGCGCCGCCGGATACGGCGGCTTCCACGATGGCGCGGCCGGCGTTGCCGGTGATCATCACCACCTTGGATTGCGGACTTGCGCTTCGCACTTCGGGCAATGCCTCGATTCCGGTCATGCCGGGCATGTCGACGTCAAGGCACACTATGGCCGGATGGGTTGCCTTCACCACCTTGACGCCTTCGCTGCCGCTGGAGGCGACTCCGATGACCTTGATGCCGAGTTCCTCGAGGATACCCTTCAGCAATAGCCTGACCGAGCCGCTGTCATCCACAATCACGGCCGAGCGCGGGACCACGCCGACAATCTGCCCGGCAACAGCGGCTGCGGATGTCACCGGCGCTTCCGGTTCCGCCGATTTATAGGTCTCGACGACCGGCATGGCCGCCGTGCGCGCGGCAATGCGTCGCGCCTCGTCGATTTCCTTCAGCTCATTGATGATCTGCGCATGCTCAAACGGCTTGTGAATGAATCCCATGGCGCCGAAATCGGCCGCATGACCCCTGAGCTCCGGGTCGTCCGATCCGGTGATCATGACCACGTTCACACGGTTTGCCGCGGCATCCATGTGAGCCAGCAGTTCCAGCCCGTCGGCTCCCGGCAAGTTGAAATCCAGGCAGACAAGGTCGGGATGGCTTTGCTTTACGAAATCGACCATTCCCGTGCCGTCGGCGAATTCCGCGACGATCTCGTGACCTTCGCTTTCGCAAAGCGCGCGCAGCACATCGCGGATGGACTTGCTGTCGTCGACGATGACTATCTTCATGTCAATCTGCCTCTGGTTGGCAATGCGGTTGCCGATGTGCACCGGCCGGTGCGGGCCGGCTCATCGCAGCAGCCGGCTTTCGCCCGGTATCGGCGGGCTGTTGGTGACGCCGAAAGACAGCATGCAGCCCCCGAGGCTCAGGCTTGCGGCAACGAGTATCAGGATGAGGCGCTGTCGCATGCGGGTGTGCCATGGGCTCAGTTGATGCTGAGCGACTTGCCGGATTGTTTGGGGCCGAGCTTGAGGATCTGGGGTACGGCGCGCCTGGCCCAGGTGCCTGGCCCTTCGTTGCGGCCGGCTTCCTCGCCCCAGGCCTGGCGCAGCATGTCGGTGTCGATGATGCCGGGGCTCAATGGAATGGCGGCCATGCCTGCCGGCAAGTCATCGGCCAGGGCTTTGCTGAGCCCTTCGATTGCCCATTTGCTGGCGCAATACGGGGCGACGCCCGGCGCGGTACCGCGGCCCCAGCCCGAACTCAAATTGATGATCACGCCGCGCCCGGCGGCGATCATCGCGGGCACGAAGTGGCGAATGACGTTGGCCACGCCCTTGATGTTGACGTCGACCAGATTGTTGAACTCGGCACTGCCGACATCCCAGAGCGGCGCGGGACGATTCATCAGCGCCGCGTTGTTGATCAGCAGGTCGGGCACGCCGGCCGTATTGAGCACGTGTGCCGCCCAGTGGGAAACCTGGATATCGTCGGCAACGTCAACACTGGCGAAGCGGTGCGGTGCCGGGAAGTCACGCCGCAGCGCCTCGATGGCGTCAATTGCTCGGCCGCAGCCGCAGACCGTGTGGCCGGCGGCCGCGAATTCGCCGAGCATGGCGCGGCCGAGGCCGCGCGTGGCGCCGGTAAGCACGATCAATCGTTTGGCTGGAAGCATGCGTGCATTCTGCTTTACGCGGCCGGCTCCCCGCAAGCCGTCCGCCGTGGGTTCAGCGCCCGCCGTTGGCGTTCCGGTCCTCGAGCAGCTTGACCAGGGCGTGAATCGTCCGATTGACCGGTGTCGCAATTCCAAGCGCCGCACCGCGTCCCAGCACATAACCGTTGATGTGGTCGATCTCGCTGGGTTTGCCGCGCGCCACGTCGTGGGCAGTGGATGAAAGCTGGCCGGCCATCGACTGCGCGATGCCGGCCACGGCGGCGCGGATGTCGCCCGGCACGGTGATGCCGTCGGCCTGTGCCACGGTCAGGCACTCGGCGACGATGTCCTCCATCACGCCGGCCACGCCGATGCCCGGTGCGATGCGGCCATAGGGCAGCTGGGTGATGGCCGAGAGGCCGTTGTAGACGCAGTTGATGATCAGCTTGGCCCACAACGCGCCGGCAACGTTGTCCGAGAGCTGCACCGGCACGCCGGCGCTGGCGAATTCGGCGACGATCCCGGCGCTGCCGGCAAAAGGACCGATCACCAGTTCGCCGCGCCCGTGGTGGCGCAAATGGCCCGGCCCGGCCATTTCCGTGGCGACGTAGACCACGGCCGGGTGCACCGGCCGCCCGAGCAGGGTTTGCAGGCGCTCGGCGTTGTCGTAGCCGTTCTGCAGGCTGAGGATCACGGCATGGGGCGCGAGCTGCGGCGCTATTTCCGCGGCCGCCTTTGCCGTGTCGGTGGACTTGACGCAGCACAGCACCAGGTCGGCACCGGCGATGCCGCCCGGGTCGGTGCGCGCCGCGACCCTGATGTGTTCCTTGAAGCCCACGGTATCCATGTAGAGACCATCGCGGTTGATGGCCTCAACATGCTGCGGCCGCCCGATCAGAACGACCTCGCGTCCGGCACGCGCGAGCATCCCGCCGTAGTAGCAGCCGACCGCACCGGCGCCGAGTACTGCCGTCTTCATCGTGCCTGCCGGGCCGCGGCGAATTGCGCGGTGACCGTGTCCATGCTGGCAATGTGAGTTACCAGCCAGTCGCCCACGCCCCTGTCCAGCCATTTCTGCAGCGCATCGCGGTCACCATCCTGCCTCCAGCGGGTGATGCGCGCGGCCATGTCGGCCAGCACGCTGTCATGCTCTCCCTTGTGCACCGGGTAGACGGGAAAGTTTGTTTCCTGCATCAGCTTCTCCTCGTCGGCGAAGTGGCGGATCGTGTGCTGGTGCAACTCGTCGAGCAGGGAATCGACGGCGTCGGTCGTGCCGCCGGCGATCTGATTCAGGAGGGTGGCGCGCAAGCCGGCGAAATCGTCATGGTCGCGGTTCATGAAATCGATGGCGACTCGGGGAAGCGTGAGGGGGTTCTGGCTCATGATCCATATCTGTTTCAGGCTGCGTCGGCCGTGCGTGCATGCCGGGTGGCAAAGGGCAGAGGCCGCCATCGGCGCGGCCAGCAAAACGCAATTCTAGGGGCTTCAGGTCCGTCGCGCGGCCGCCTGCGCGTCGATGCGGAAGAACTCCATCAATTCCGTCAGCTGCGCGGCCTGCCCGCCCATCTCCTCGGCAGTGGCGGCAAGTTCTTCGGAGGCCGAGGCATTCTGCTGCGTGGCCTTGTTGAGCTGGCCCATGGCGCCGTTGATCTGGCCGACGCCCGAGGATTGCTCCTGACTGGCGGCGGCGATCTCCTGCACCAGGTCGGAGGTTTTCTTGATCGCCGGCACCATGTCGTCAAGCAGGCTGCCGGCGCGCTCGGCAAGCTTCACGGACGATCCGGCGAGCTCGCCGATTTCTTGCGCCGCAATCTGGCTGCGCTCGGCCAGCTTCCTGACTTCGGCGGCAACGACGGCGAAGCCCTTGCCGTGTTCGCCGGCGCGGGCGGCCTCGATCGCGGCATTGAGCGCCAGCAGGTTGGTCTGGTAGGCGATGTCGTCGATGATGCCGATCTTGCCGGCGATGGATTTCATCGCATCGACGGTTTCCTTGACCGCGGTACCGCCTTCGACCGCATCGGTCGCCGACTTGGTGGCGATTTTGTCGGTGACCTTGGCGTTCTCGGTGTTCTGCGTGATCGATGCCGTCATCTGTTCCATCGATGCCGTGGTTTCCTCGACCGAAGCCGCCTGCTCCGAGGACGATTGGGACAAGGACTGCGCAGTGGCCGACACCTGGCCGGAAGCATTGGCCAGTGAATCCGCGGCACCCTTGACCTCGCCGATGACCTGGTTGAGCCTTAGCACCAACTCGTGCATCGCCGACATCAGGATGCCGACCTCATCGCGGCTCGCGGCATCGATGTTTACCGTCAAGTCGCCCTTGGACAAGGCGGTGGCGGTGGTCGCCGCCCGCAGCAGTGGGAGGGTGATGCTGCGCGTGATCCAGAATGCGGAAAGCAGGGTGATGATGACGGCGCCCAGGGAGGAGGCGATCATCAGGTTGCGCGCGGATCGGTAGCTGTCGGCGGCGTGCTTGCCGGCGGTTGTCATCAGCGCGGATTGAAAGGCGATCAGGTCGCTGACGGATTTCAGGTATTCCGCCTGGGCGGTGCGCAGGGCCCCCAGCATCAGGGCCTTGGCATCGTCCTCCAGATCAGAATTTACCAGTTCAACGAATTTTGACTGCAGCGGGACATAGGCGGCACGCGCCGCCTTCACCTTGGCCATCTGGGCCTTGCCTTCGGGAGTGGTTATTGTCTGGTCCAGCTTCTGCATCCGGTCATCGATGATTTTGCGCGCCCCGTCAACCCGTTCCAGCTCCTTCGCCGTCTGGGCCTGATTGACCAGCAGCGCATTGCGCATCGCACGGGCAATGAGGTTCACCGAGTCGACCATGTCGTTGGCCCAGACGGTTTTCGGATACCGGTCATTGGTCATCTGATCGATTTCGTCGGCCAACCCGGACATGCGCACGATGCCCAGCACGGCGATAAAGCACATCATCAGCAGCGCGAATGCGAAGCCGACACCCAGCCGGAGACCGATTTTCAGGTTGTTCATGGTTTCATTCCTAGCGTCGTTGGTACTCGAAAGCGGGACGCCCCGCATCCATCGCGCGAGACGCTTTCCTTCAAGGGTAAGCGATTGGACGCGAAACCATTCGTCTCTGCCATTCGTAATAGTACGGCGTGCCCTCCGTATTGACCGCAAAAGTGCCACCGGCTTTTTGCCGGGAAGGTGAGCCGGGCGGGTGCTCAGCGCTCGCCGCGGACCGCCTTGAACCGGTCAAGGGTGCGGGCCCGGGCAAGGACATGGTCCACTACGGGCAAGGGATAGTCGCGCCCGACGAGGACACCGCAGGCCGCCTGGTCGGCCGGCCCCATGCGCCAGGGGGCGTGGATGAATTTTTGAGGGATTTGTTTCAGCTCCGGCAGATAGCGCCGGATGAAGCGGCCCTCGGGGTCGAATTTTTCCGATTGGGTCACGGGGTTGAAGATGCGGAACCAGGGCTGGGCATCGCAGCCCGTGGAGGCCGCCCATTGCCAGCCGCCATTGTTCGCCGCGAGGTCGAAATCGAGTAGCTTTTCGGCGAACCAGGCTTCCCCCTGGCGCCAGTCGATGCCGAGGTCCTTGGTCAGAAAAGAGGCGGTGACCATGCGCAGGCGGTTGTGCATCCAGCCGGCCTGGCTGAGCTGGCACATCGCCGCATCGATCAGCGGATAGCCGGTGCGGCCCTCGCGCCAGGCGCTGAACAGGTCGGGCGCCGGATCCCAGCGCAGGGCATCGAACTCCGGCTTGAAGCAGTGTGTGACGACGCGCGGGTGGTGCCAGAGGATGGCGTGGTAGAAGTCGCGCCAGATCAGTTCCGACAGCCAGGTTGCTGCGCCGCGGCCCGGCATGCCCTGGGCCTGGGCGGCAAGCTGTCGGATGGAAATGGTGCCAAAGCGCAGGTGCGGCGAGAGGTAGGAGCAGCCCTTGACCGCCGGAAAGTCGCGGGCAGTTGCATAGTCGTCGATGCGTTCGACAAAGTCGCGGAACAGCGCCTGTGCCCCGCTCATGCCGGTGGGCAGGCGCAGGCTGGCCAGGTCGGTGGTTTCGAAGCCCAGTTGCGCCAGGGTCGGCAGGCATGCGCTCGCGGGCGGCGGCGCAAGGTTTGCCGCATGGGGCTCGACCGGGTAGGGATTCAACTCGGCCGAGGTCAGCCGCTTCAGCCAGGCATTCTTGTAGGGGGTAAAGACCGAAAACGGCGTGCCGCCCTGCGTCAGGATCTCGTTGCGCTCGAAGATCACCTGGTCCTTGAAGTCGAGCAGCCGGGAGTCGGCGCTGGCAAGACGGCGATTTACCTCGTCGTCGCGGGCGATGGCCGCGGGCGCATAGTCGCGATTGGCATACACGGCGTCGACGCCGAGCTCGCCGGCAAGGCGCGGGATCTCCGCGCAAGGATCGCCATGGCGCACGATCAGGCCGCCGCCCATGGCGCGCAGCGCGGCATCGACTTCCTCGACCGCGCGCAGGATGAACTCGACGCGGCGGTCGCGTCGCGGCAAGGGGTCGAGGATGTTGCTATCGAAAATGAAAACGCAATGCACGCGCCGGTGCGCATTCAGGGCGTGATGCAGCGCGGCGTGATCCTGCACGCGCAGGTCGCGGCGAAACCAGACCAGGGCGGTCGTCATGGCGGGCGGCTTACTCGGGAACGGACTGAGAGATTACAATGTCGAACCCGCCATGGATACCGTCAGCCTCGCCAACCACTTCCTGATCGCCATGCCCGCCATGGACGATCCGAATTTTTCCCGGACGCTGACCTACATCTGCGAACACAACGCGGATGGCGCCATCGGCATCATCGTCAATCGCCCCACCGACCTGAATCTCGCCGGCCTCTTCGACCGTGTCAGCATTCCGCTTGACGACGAGGCGACGGAGGCGCGCTTTGCCCACCTGCCGGTGTATTTCGGCGGCCCGGTACAGACCGACCGCGGTTTTGTGCTGCATCGTCCCACCGGCCAGTGGCAGTCCTCGCTCAACATCGGTGAAGGCATCGCCTTGACCAGTTCGCGTGACATCCTGCAGGCCATGGCCGTTAACGGCGAGCCGGCCGAGGTGCTGGTCAGCCTCGGTTACGCCGGCTGGACCGCCGGCCAGTTGGAGTGGGAGTTGTCGCAGAATTCCTGGCTGACCGTCGCCGCCAACGCCGACATCATCTTCAGCACGCCACCGGAGGAGCGCCTGCCGGCCGCGATGCAACTGCTGGGCATCGATTTCGCCAGGCTCTCCGAAGTCGCGGGCCATGCCTGAGGCAGAAGGGTCCGTGCTCGCCTTCGACTTCGGCCTCCAGCGCATCGGCGTCGCCATCGGCACCCTGCTGGGGTCCGGCCAGCTCGCCGCCGCCCGACCGCTGACTATCATCAGTGGCGAAGCCAACGCTGCCCGCTTTGCTGCCATCGGTGCGCTGATCGCCGAATGGCATCCGCAACGGCTGCTGGTCGGCCGGCCGCTCAATGACGATGGCACGCCGCACGAAATGACCGCGCGCTGTGAACGCTTTGCCGACCAATTGCGCGGCCGCTTCCGCCTTGCTGTCGACCTGATCGACGAGCGCTTCAGTTCGGTCGAAGCCGATGCCGGGCTGCGCGGTCGCGGCCTGGACTGGCGTCAGCGCAAGGCGCAGGTCGATGCCGAAGCCGCAATGATCATCCTTCAAGACTGGAACGACACGCATGCCCGCTCCGCAACTGCCTGACGCCGAAGTCCTCTGCGCTGCCCTGATCGAGGCAATGCGGCCCCACGTCGATCCTGCCATCACTGCCCTGGTCGGCATTCATACCGGAGGCGTCTGGGTCGCCGAGCGACTGCACACCGCACTCGGGCTGAAGATCCCACCCGGGTCGATCGACGTATCCTTCCATCGCGACGATTACCACCAGCGCGGCCTCCACGCCAATGCGCGCGCATCGCAGATTCCCTTCGACGTCGAGGGCGCACACATCGTGATTGTCGATGACGTGCTCTACACCGGACGCACCATCCGTGCGGCGATGAACGAACTCTTTGACTACGGCCGGCCGGCGCGGGTGGATCTCGCCGTGCTGAGCGATCGCGGCGGGCGCGAGCTGCCGGTGGCGCCGACCTGGTGTCCGCATGCGATGGCACTCCCCGCCGCGCAGATGCTGGCCCTGGAGCGGGCCGACGACGGCCGGCTGTCCTTTCGCCTGATGGAGAAATGAGCGTGATGAATACCGGCGGCAATCCGCAACTCAACCGGCACGGTGAACTCAATCACCTGCTGACCATCGAGGGCCTGCCGCGCGATGTGCTGACGCGCATCCTCGATACGGCGGCACCCTTCACCGAGGTGGCCGAGCGCGAGGTGAAGAAGCTGCCGCTGCTGCGCGGCAAGAGCGTGTTCAATCTCTTCTTCGAGAATTCGACGCGTACCCGCACTACCTTCGAGATCGCTGCCAAGCGGCTGTCGGCCGACGTGATCAACCTCAACATCAGTACCTCGTCGGCCAACAAGGGTGAGACCCTGCTCGATACAGTGGATAACCTCGCCGCGATGCAGGCCGACATGTTCGTCGTGCGCCATGCCTCATCCGGCGCGCCCTACCTGATCGCCCAGCACCTTGCCGCCACGGATCGCGACCATATCCATGTGGTGAATGCCGGCGACGGGCGCCATGCACATCCGACGCAGGGCCTGCTCGACATGTACACCATCCGTCACTACAAGAAGGATTTCACCCAGCTGACGGTGGCCATCATCGGCGACGTTCTGCATTCGCGCGTGGCGCGAAGCCAGATCCATGCCTTGAACATCCTCGGCGTGCCGGAAATCCGCGTCATCGCACCGAAGACCCTGCTGCCCACCGGCGTCGAGCGTCTCGGTGTGCGCGTCTTCAACGACATGCGCGAAGGCCTGCGCGGGGTCGATGTGGTGATGATGCTGCGCCTGCAGAACGAACGCATGCAGGGCGCTTTGCTGCCCTCGACACAGGAGTTTTTCAAGTCCTGGGGCCTTACTCCCGAAAAGCTGGCGCTGGCCAAGCCCGACGCCATTGTCATGCACCCGGGACCGATGAACCGCGGCGTGGAGATCGACTCGGCGGTGGCCGACGGCAAGCAGGCGGTGATCCTGCCGCAGGTGACTTTCGGCATCGCGGTGCGTATGGCCGTGATGGCCATGCTCGGCGGGAACTGAACCATGAAAATACACATCAAGAACGGTCGCCTGATCGACCCCGCCACCCAGACCGACAAGCCGCTCGACCTTTTCATCGGCGCCGGGCGCATCGTCGGCATCGGCTGTGCGCCGGCCGGGTTCGAGGTCAACAGCGTGCTCGACGCCAGCGGCTGTGTCGTCTGCCCCGGGCTGGTCGATCTCTCGGCGCGGCTGCGTGAGCCGGGTTTCGAATACCGCGCAACGCTGGAATCCGAAATGGCCGCCGCGGCTGCGGGCGGCGTGACGCGACTGGCGTGTCCGCCGGATACCGATCCGGTACTCGATGAACCCGGTTTGGTTGAAATGCTCACGCATCGTGCGCGCCTGCCCGAATTCGCCCATGTGCATCCGGTCGGCGCCCTCACAACGCAGCTCGAAGGCAAGGCCCTGACCGAGATGGCGGAACTTGCCGAAGCCGGCTGTGTTGCCTTCGGCCAGGCCAATCGCGCCGTGGTCGATACCCAAGTGCTGTTGCGCGCCATGATGTATGCGGCGACCTTCGACTTCCCGGTCTGGCTGCAGGCGCAGGACCCCTTCCTCGCGCGCAAGGGCGTGGCGCACGACGGCGAGGTGGCGGCAAGGCTCGGCCTGGTCGGGATTCCGGTGGCGGCGGAAACCATCGCCCTGGCGACCATCCTGCAGCTGGCGCGCGAGACCGGCGCTCGTGTTCATGTCACACGGATTTCATCGGCCGCAGGTGTCGAGATGATCGCCGCGGCGCGCGCCGCCGGCATCGGCGTCACCTGCGACGTGGCGATCCATCACCTGCACCTGTGCGAGAACGACGTCGGCTTTTTCAACGCCCATGCGCGGCTCGATCCGCCCCTGCGTTCCACCGGCGATCGCGATGCCCTGCGGCGGGCACTGGTGTCCGGTGCCATCAATGCCCTGTGTTCCGACCACACCCCGGTCGATGACGACGGCAAGCAGACGCCGTTCGACGAAGCCGAGGTCGGCGCCACCGGCCTGGAGCTGCTGCTGCCGCTGACCCTCAAGTGGGCGCAGGAAATGAAGCTGCCTTTGGTCACGGCGCTGGCCAGGGTGACCTCCGATCCGGCGCGCATCCTCGGCGTCGAGGCCGGTTGCCTCAAGGTGGGCGCGCCGGCCGACATTTGCGTCTTCGATCCGGCGGCCGACTACCTGGTAAGCCGCGAGGCGCTCAAGAGCCAGGGCAAAAACACGCCCTTCCTTGGCTATGCCTTCCCCGGTCGCGTTCGCTACACACTTATCGACGGCCACCTGGCCTTCGACGGCACGCTTAGCTGAGCTTCGCGATCGCGGCGTCGGTATTGACGTTGCGAATACGCACGCGTTTGGCGC
Organism: uncultured beta proteobacterium; assembly: GCA_903959855.1. Classification (GTDB taxonomy): domain Bacteria; phylum Pseudomonadota; class Gammaproteobacteria; order Burkholderiales; family Rhodocyclaceae; genus Sulfuritalea. The sequence goes on along the minus strand of CAJBYR010000275.1, from coordinate 3,451 downwards.
GCGACGTGTCGCCGCTGATCAGTTCGACCGCCGATTTCGCTACGCCTAGCTGCCTGGCGAGAAATTCAATCAGGCAGGCGTTGGCCTTGCCATCGACGGGCGGCGCGGAAAGGCGGATCTTCAGGGCTTCGCCGTGCTGGCCGGCAACTTCGGTTTTCTTCGCCCCGGGCTGGATGTGCAGGCGCAGGATCACGCCGTCGCCGTCAGCGAGGATCCAGCTCACAGGATGGCGGGCAGGATGTTCTGGCGCAGGCCGGCAAGCACGAAGAGGGCGATCTGCAGCAGCAGCAGCAGGGCCAGTGGCGAGAGGTCGACGCCGCCCACCGGCGGAATCAGGCGGCGGAAGGGGCGCAGCAGGGGGCGGGTCAGCGTGTTGAAGATCTCGGCCATCGGCGCATAGGGATTGACCCAGGAAAAAATGGCGGAAATCAGCACCGCCCCCATCATCAGGTACAGCGCTATCTTCAGCAGCTCCAGCAGTGCCAGCACCAGAACCACGAGAGTCGGCTCCAGCGAGACGGCGCTCAGCAGGCCGCTGAAGCCCAGTGCGATGCCGTGGTAGGCGATCTGCCACAACCAGGCCAGCAGCAGGCTGGCCATGTCCAGCCCGAACATGCCGGGAACCAGCCGCCTGACCGGCCGCACCATCCAGTCGGTGACGGCGACGATGAACTGGCCGAGCGGATTGCGGAAGGGTGCGCGCACCCATTGCATGACGAAGCGCACCAGCAGGGCCAGCGTGAAAAAACTGCAGACCGTATCGAGGATGAAGAGCAGGATGCGGATCAGCATCAGTCTTTGCCCAGCAAGTCGCCCAGCTCGCGGCCGCGGGCGTCGGCGGCGGCGATGCCGCGCGCAATACCTTCGGCTACGTCGTTGGCACCGAAGGCGTTGAGGGCAGCTTCGGTGGTGCCGCCCTTGGAGGTCACGCGGCTACGCAGGGTGGACAGCGATTCGCTGCTTTGCTCGGCCAGGCGCGCGGCGCCGATGAAGGTCTCGACCGCCAGCTGACGCGCGGTCGTGGCGTCGAAGCCGAGCTTGAGGCCGGCCGCTTCCATGGCTTCGAGGAAATAGAAGACGTAGGCGGGGCCGCTGCCGGAAACGGCGGTGACGGCGTCCATCTGCGCCTCATCCTTGATCCAGATCGTGCTGCCCACGGCGCGCAGGATCTTTTCTGCATAAGTGCGGCCTTCCAGATCAACGCTCGGGTCGGCGCACAAGGCGGTGACACCGGCGCTGATCAGGGCCGGCGTGTTGGGCATGGTACGCACCAGGTTCCGGTAATTGCCCAGCCAGCGCGAAATATCTGCCATGCGCAGGCCGGCGGCGATGCTGACCACCAATTGCCCGTTCAGCTTGCCGGCCAGGGGTGCGACGGCATCTTTCATTTGCTGCGGCTTGACCGCCAGCACCAGCACTTCGCAACTCAGCGCCGAGGCATCGACAGCCGCTGTGCAGCGCACACCGAAGCTTTCTGTGAGCTTGTCTCGCGACTCGGCGAATGGCTCGACAACCTGGATCCCTGCCGCCGAAAAGCCCTGCCGACGCAGGCCGCCGATGAGGGCAACGGCCATGTTGCCGCCGCCGATGAAGGTGATTTTCATTTTTCGTATTCTCGTTGTCCGAATATGGCCGTGCCGATGCGCACAATGGTTGCGCCTTCCATTATCGCCGCTTCGAGGTCGTCGCTCATGCCCATCGAAAGGGTGTCCAGCCCGCCGGCGCGCACGGCGTTGATCGCGTCCATGGTTTCGCGCAGCAGCGCAAAGCGGCTTCGCTGCACGGCGACGTCATCTGTAGGCTCGGGAATCGCCATCAATCCCTTCAGCGTCACGCCCGGCAGTAGGGCAATGGCCGCGGCAAGCCCGGGGGCTTCGGCCGGGGCGCAGCCGCTCTTGGAGGCTTCGCCGGAGACGTTGACCTGCAGGCAGAGTTTGAGGGGAGGCAGGCGCGACGGACGTTGCGCTGATAGTCGTTCGGCGACTTTCAGGCGATCCACCGAATGCACCCAGGCGAAGTTCTCGGCCACGGGGCGGGTCTTGTTGCTTTGCAAGGGGCCGATGAAGTGCCACTCCAGGGCAGGGTCAGCCAGCGCGGCAATCTTGTCGATGGCTTCCTGTACATAGTTTTCGCCGAATGCGAGCTGCCCGGTAGCGGCGGCCTCGCGCAGGCTGGCGGCAGGCCAGGTTTTCGACACGGCCAGCAGGTGTACTGAATCCTTGCTCCGTCCGGCGGCGAGGCAGGCAGCGCCGATGCGCTCACGCACGGCTTGCAAGTTGGCGGCGATTGATGTCATATAGCGCCTGCAAAGTATATCGCACCCCATTCACAGGAAAGCGCCATGGACATTACCGAACTGCTCACCTTCGTCGTCAAGAACAAGGCCTCCGACTTGCACCTGTCAGCCGGCATGCCGCCGATGATTCGCGTTCATGGCGACGTGCGCAAGATCAACCTGCCGCCCATGGATCACAAGGACGTGCACGGCATGATTTATGACATCATGAACGACGGCCAGCGCAAGTTCTACGAGGAAAATCTCGAGTGCGACTTTTCGTTTGCGGTGCCCAACCTGGCGCGCTTCCGGGTCAATGCCTTTGTCCAGAACCGCGGTGCGGCGGCGGTGATGCGGACCATTCCTTCGAAGATCCTTTCGCTCGAAGACCTCAAGTGTCCGAAGATCTTCGAGGAACTTGCCGACCAGCCACGCGGGCTGGTGCTGGTGACAGGTCCGACGGGTTCCGGAAAATCGACCACCCTGGCGGCGATGGTCAACCACAAGAACGATGTCGAGTACGGCCACATCCTCACCGTCGAAGACCCGATCGAATTCGTCCATGACTCGAAGAAATGCCTGATCAACCAGCGCGAGGTCGGTCCGCATACGCTGTCGTTCAACAATGCCCTGCGCTCGGCGCTGCGCGAAGACCCGGACGTGATCCTGGTTGGCGAAATGCGCGACCTGGAAACCATCCGCCTCGCCATGTCGGGCGCCGAAACCGGCCACCTGGTGTTCGGCACGCTCCACACTTCCTCGGCGGCGAAAACCATCGACCGCATCATCGACGTCTTCCCGGCGGCGGAAAAGGAAATGATCCGCGCCATGCTGTCGGAATCATTGAAGGCCGTGATCTCGCAGACCCTGTGCAAGACCATGGACGGCACTGGCCGCGTCGCCGCCCACGAAATCATGGTCGGTACGCCGGCCATCCGCAACCTGATCCGCGAGGCCAAGGTGGCGCAGATGTACTCGGCGATCCAGACCGGCCAGCAGTTTGGCATGCAGACACTGGACCAGAACCTCGGGGATCTGGTCAAGCGCAAGATCATTTCACCTGCGGAGGCGCGCAGCAAGGCCGCCAACAAAGACACCTTCCCGGTTTGACGGAGTCAAAACGGGAAGTTGTCTTTGTGGCAAATTGACGCCCGCCCCTCCCGTCCTCCCCTCGCG
>CAJBYR010000274.1 GCA_903959855.1 uncultured beta proteobacterium | reverse complement strand
GAGCCTGTGAATCTTTCGCTCGCATGACTGGGTAGTCGCGCAAACGTGGTTGCCGCCGACGTGCGGGGCGTGATATGCCTTTTGCATCAATTATCTCGCTATTGACCGCTCATTTGTGGAATTCCAGCGAAATTCTCGCCCTCAAGCCATCATTCCGGGAAGTACGGACGTTCCTGTCCCTATCCCGATCAAGTCCGGCGCCAAGCTGACCATGCGCATCAGGTTGTGCGCCAAGGCGAAGATCAGCATCACGCACTTGACCTTCACCAGTCCGCGCACCTTGAACTGCTGCAAGCCCCGGTTGCGGCTTTGGGCATTGACGCATTCGGCCGTCGCCGCGCGACGTTTGTAGATGTCTTTCGCCTCGTCCGTGCCCATTCGCTCCCGCCAGGCCGCTACGGCGTCGCTGTCGCTCGCCTTGGCCTGATGCGGATCGACCGTCTTGTCCTTGGGGGCCGGCACCGGCCCATAGACCACGGTGGTTTCGCTGGCGCGGTCGACCTGGTCGTGCCCGACATAGCCACCATCTACCAGCCAAGCGTCAGGCGCTCGACCGCAGCGTTCGCTGACCTGTTCAACCATCGGCATCATCTGCGCCTGGTCGCTGCCGACCGTAACAACATCGACGCCCACAATCACCAAGGAGTCCGCATCGCTCGCCAGTTGCGGGTTATAGGCTGGACGGAAGCCGCCATCGCCCATCTTCATCACCGTCGCCTCGGCATCCGTCATCGATGCCCGTGCCTGGTCCGGCTTCTTGCCTTGCCGTTGCTTGATCGCTTCGAGTTCCGGCAGTCGTGCCAACGCCTTCTCCAGACGCGCTTCCAGTTCCTGCGCCGCGCGCCGACGCGCCGCGTCCCGCGCCCGTTCCGCCGCTGCCGGGTCGGCTTCCAGTTCGGCTTTCAGTCGCGCGACTTCCGCCCGCGCTGCCTCTAGGTAGCCTTCCAGCTTCTCTTTGCGACGGAAGGATCCCGCCCCGGCGCTGGCGCGCACCCGAATTCCGTCTTGCGCCACCTGTTTGAGTTTGACCACCCCGGCCGCCATCAGGCTGGCGATGCTCACGCTCAGGAGTTCGTCCAACGCTTCGCCGTGATCCTTCCGAAAGTCGGATACGGTGTGATGATTGACTTGGACTCCGCCACACAGCCACCGGTAGGCGTCGTGGACTTCGGTCAGTCGAACGATTTCCCGCGCACTGCCCACCCCATCGAGCGTGGCGTACAGCCACAGCGCCAGAAGTATCTCCGGCGCAATCGCCGGCCGTCCCACGCTTCCTTCGACCGACCGGATGCCTTCATAGAACCGCTTCAGGTCTTGCCGCTCAACATAGGACCACACCAGTCGCGCCCGATGCCCTTCCCCCAGCAGCGACTCCAGGTCGCTCGCCCGAAATTCCATCTGCTTTCGGTTCGGCGAGAGCACTCGCGCACGTGTCTTGGTCATCTTCGCACCCATTGCATCAAATTAGATCGAAGTATACCATACGCATAACGCGGAAGGAAGCATTTACTGGGGACAATTTTTCACAGCCTCTC
>CAJBYR010000273.1 GCA_903959855.1 uncultured beta proteobacterium | reverse complement strand
CTGTCCGTTCCCTTCCCCTTCAAGGGGAAGGGCTAGGGATGGGGATGGGTCTTGGTTGTTCGCCGTCGACACCCCATCCCCTCCCTCAGTCCCTCCCCTTGAAGGGGAGGGAACCGTTTGGCCGCCTGCGGCGGAGAGATCGTACCGAAAGGCAAAGCGCACGCCGGTGCTCTTGCCGATCCAGTTGGCCTGCATGGTCTTGACCCGCTCCGGCCAGCCCGGCAGCGTGTCGAGCGCGGATAGCAGTTCATCCGCGTATTTCGTGATGGCCAGGTAGTAGCCGGGGATCTCGCGCTTTTCGACCACGGCACCGGTGCGCCAGCCGCGGCCTTCAATGACCTGTTCGTTGGCCAGTACGGTCTGGTCCACCGGGTCCCAGTTCACCACCTGGGTCTTCTTGTAGGCGACGCCCTTTTCCAGCATGCGCAGGAACAGCCATTGGTTCCACTTGTAATACTCCGGCGCACAGGTCGCCAGTTCGCGTTCCCAGTCGAGGGCAAATCCCAGCGACTGCAGCTGCTTCTTCATGTAGGCGATGTTGTCCCAGGTCCACTTCGCCGGCGGCACCTTGTTCTGCATCGCGGCGTTCTCGGCGGGTAGCCCGAAGGCGTCCCAGCCCATGGGCTGCAGCACGTTGTAGCCCTTCATGCGGTGGTAGCGGGAGAGCACATCGCCGATGGTATAGTTCCGCACGTGCCCCATGTGCAGCTTGCCCGACGGGTAGGGGAACATCGACAGGCAGTAGTACTTCGGGCGCGGGGTTGCCGAGGTCGAATCGGCTACCGCGCGAAACGACTTTGTGCTGTTCCAGTGGGCCTGCGCGGCCTGTTCGATGTCAGTCGGGAGGTATTTTTCCTGCATGGCGGGGGCGCCTGAATGGGTGCGGACAAAGGCTGAAATTATACCCGCCACGTCTACTTGAAAGGATACAGATGCGACCGCTGAACCGCCTTCTCACGGCATTTGCCACCGGTGTCCTGCTGCATTCAGGCAGCTGCTGGGCGATTGCTCCGGCGACCGTGGAAGTGGTCCAGGCACCGGCCTGGGTGGATCGCGGCGGACGTACGTTGCCGCTGGCGGCAGGCATGGAACTTAAAAGCGGCGACCTGGTACGCACCGGGAATGGTGCACGGGCCTACCTGATGCTGGCCGAAGGCAGCCGCGTCAAGCTCGGGGAAGCGGCGCGCTTCAGCCTGCACACGCGCAGCATGCAGCCGCAAAAGTCCTTCCGTGGCGCGCTCGACGTCATCGCCGGCGCCTTCCGCTTCACCACCGCCAAATTGAAGAAGGCCGTGCCGCGCGATATGGCAATCCGCGTTGGCACCGCGACCATCGGCATCCGCGGCACCGATGTCTGGGGCAAGACCGACAAAGACGGCGATCTGATCGCCCTGCTCGAAGGCAGGATCGAGATCACGCGTGCGGGTCAAAGCACGGAGATGTCGCAAGCCATGACCTACTTCGATGCGCCGCGCGGCAAGGACACCGCAGTGAAGGCTCTGGACCCGGAGGCGTTTGCCAGACTGGCGCGCCAGACCGACATCATCGCCGGTGACGGTGCCGCCAATGCCAAAGGTGGCTGGACACTCGTTGCCGGCTCGGCAGCGAGCGAGGAGACCGCGCTGGAAATCTACGATCAGGCGCGCGACGCCGGCTTTGCTGCGCGCATCCGCCCGCGCGCCGCCGAAGACGGCGGCTGGCGCTATCAGGTCGTGGTCGGCCGCTATGCCAGCGCCGCGGAAGCAGATGTTGCCGCCGCTCGCCTGAAGGCGGCGACCGAACTCAAGCCCTTGGTGACGCGTTAGGGCGCTTTCTCAGCCCAGCAGTTGCTGGCCCCGGCGGGTCACGGTATCGACCAACCGCCAGCCGCGCGCGTTAAGCGCCGAGGCTTCGTGCATCACCTGCATTGAAACGGCCCAGAATTTTGCCTGGGTACGTGCCCACGGCCGCCAGCCGAACGAGGCCGCATCGGCGCGCAGCGATTCCGCCGCGGCCAGATGCAGCAGGCGGTCGACGGCCAGCTTGAAATAGGCGGACGAGCCCGGCTTGGCCTGCCTTGCGGCCCAGTGTTCGGCTTCGTGCCATAGCGTCTCGGCCCGGGCATCGCTAATGCCAGCCTTTCGCGCCAGCCAAGGCAGTACTTTGGGGGTCTTGGGTGTTGTTTTCATGATGTTCTCCATGGGGTCAGGCCTTCCCGGTCTTGTGAACCGGGGAAGCCTGACTTGCACACAATGTGTTGCATTGCAGCATGACCGATTCTACCGATTTGATATGGGCGGAACACTCTAAGTTCAAGTTTTTTGCTGCGTCGCAATATTGTGTCGCTTTCCTGCAAACCACCGATTTGCCTGCGTGGTTAGTGCTTACTGCGGACGAGCTTCCCTACCCCGCCGATATAATCGACGCTCTGCCTGCCAGCCGGAACCATGAATCCCCTTCTCGAGCACCTTAACGAACCGCAGCTGGCCGCCGTTACCTTGCCGCCGCAGCATGCCCTGATCCTCGCCGGCGCCGGCTCGGGCAAGACGCGGGTGCTGACCACGCGCATCGCCTGGCTGATTTCAACCGGCCAGGTGGCACCGCCGGGCATCCTCGCCGTGACCTTCACCAACAAGGCGGCCAAGGAGATGCTGACCCGGCTGGCCGCGATGCTGCCGATCAACGTCAAGGGCATGTGGATAGGCACCTTTCACGGCCTGTGCAACCGCCTGCTGCGCGCCCACCATCGCGATGCCGGCCTGCCGCAACTGTTCCAGATCCTGGATTCCGGCGACCAGCAGGCGGCCGTCAAGCGCCTGCTGAAAGCCCTCAACGTCGACGACGAAAAATATCCGCCGCGCGAACTTTGCCACTTTATCAACGCACAGAAGGAACAGGGCCTGCGTCCCGCCGCCGTCGAAGCCTGGGACGACTGGGCAAGGAAGCGCGTCGAGCTTTATGAAGCCTACGAGGCGCAGTGCCAGCGCGAAGGCGTGGTCGACTTTGCCGAGCTGATGCTGCGCTGTTACGAACTGCTGGAGCGCAATGAACCACTGCGGCGGCACTACCAGGAGCGCTTCCGCCATGTGCTGGTGGATGAATTCCAGGACACCAACCGCCTGCAATACGCTTGGCTCAAGCTTCTTGCAGGCAGTTCAAATAGAGCGGGCCTTCCCCCCAACCCCCTTCCCGCGGAAGGGGGCGACTATTCGGAGGCGCCGAAGGGCGCCAGCATGTTTTGCGTCGGGGATGACGACCAATCCATCTACGCCTTCCGCGGCGCCGACGTCGGCAACATGCGCGACTTCGAACGCGAGTACAAGGTCGCCAACCTGATCCGCCTGGAGCAGAACTACCGCTCGCATGGCAACATCCTCGACGCCGCCAACGCCATCATCAAGAACAATCCGCAGCGCCTGGGCAAGAACCTGTGGACCGAGGCCGGCGCCGGCGAACCCATCCGGATACACGAATCCTACGGCGAGGGTGACGAGGCGCGCTTCATCGTCGAGGAAGTCAAGGCGCTGTCGCGCGACGGCCACGCCCGCGCCGAGATCGCCCTGCTCTACCGCAGCAACGCGCAAAGCCGCGCCCTCGAACACGCGCTGTTCAGCGCCGGTCTGCCCTACCGGGTATATGGCGGACTGCGCTTCTTCGAACGCGCCGAGATCAAGCACGCGCTGGCCTACCTGCGCCTGATCGCCAATGCGAACGACGACACCGCCTTTTCGCGCGTGGTGAATTTCCCCACCCGCGGCATCGGCGCACGCAGCCTGGAAAATCTGCAGGACGCCGCCAAGGTTCAGGGCAGCAGCCTGCATGCCGCGATCCCG
>CAJBYR010000272.1 GCA_903959855.1 uncultured beta proteobacterium | reverse complement strand
CCCTACATGCATCGCCTCAAGCAGCTCGGGCTGGATGCCACCCATGTGCGCGAGGTACCGGGCAGCTTCACCGCCCAGGCCTTCATCACCACCGACCTCGACGACAACCAGATTACCGCCTTCCACCCGGGTGCGATGACCCATTCGCATAACAACAAGGTGGGCGACGCCAAAACCGTAGGTCTCGGCATCATCTCGCCCGACGGGCGCGACGGCATGTTGCAGCATGCGCGTGAATTCAAGGCCGCCGGCATTCCCTTCGTCTTCGATCCCGGCCAGGGCCTGCCGATGTTCGACGGACCCGAGCTGATGGCTTTCCTGAAACTTGCCGACTATTGCACGGTCAACGATTACGAAGCCAAGCTGTTGACCGAGCGTACCGGATTACCGTTGGAGCGCCTGGCGGAAGAGGTGCAGGCCTTGATCGTTACCTTGGGCGGCAGTGGTTCGCAGATCTATACCGCAGGGCAACGCATGGATATCCCGGTGGCCCCGCCCGAAAGCCTTATCGATCCGACGGGTTGCGGCGATGCCTACCGGTCCGGCCTGCTCTACGGCATCAGCCAGGGTTGGGAATGGGGCAAGACCGGACGGCTCGCCTCGCTGATGGGTTCGATCAAGATTGCGCACCGTGGCGGCCAGAATCACAAGCTGACCCGAGATGAAATTGCCGCGCGCTTTAGCACGATATTCGGTGAAAGTCTTTAGGTACTCAGTCCCATCCGGAAGGCTTGGCCTGCTCCGGGCACGGCTGACGAAACACGCGCCGATCTTCCAGTCGTACCGCCGTCAGGCAACCTCCCCACAAGCAGCCCGTATCCAGGGCCAGGAGGTTAGGAGCATCGCGAAAGCCCAGCGCCGACCAATGCCCGCAGACGATCGTGTGGCCCGCGCTGGCGCGGCCAGGAACCTCAAACCAGGGCAGGCATCCGGCCGGGCCTTTGTCGGGCGGTGCTTTGGAACCCTCGGCGCGAAATTCCATGGCGCCTGCCGCCGTGACATAGCGCATGCGTGTCATCGCGTTCACCACAACGCGTAATCGATCCCAGCCCACAAGATCGTCTCGCCAGGATGCCGGCTCCGAGCCCCACATGTTGGCAAGAAAGTCCCGGTATCCAGGGCCCGACAAGGCGACGGCCGCCTCATCCGACAGTGCCTTCGCCTGGGCCACGGTCCACCCCGGCAACAGCCCGGCATGCACCATCGTCCAGTCGCCTTCAACATGGAACAAGGGTTGCGCCCGCAGCCAGGCGAGCAACTCAGCCCGGTCGGAAGCCTTCAATACCGCCTCAAGCGTATCTTCCCTGTTGCCTTTGCCGTAGCCCTCGGACTGCATGACAAGATGCAGATCGTGGTTGCCCAGAACCACCGTTGCCGCCGCGCCAAGAGACCGCACGAAACGCAGTACCTCCAGCGAGGCGGGGCCACGATTGACGAGGTCGCCGACGAACCAGACGCGGTCGGCGGCAGGATCGAAGCTGATATAGTCGAGCAGGCGTTGCAGCGGCTCGAAACAACCCTGCAGATCGCCAATTGCGTATGTAGCCATGGACGCCGAGTTTACCTTGAGCCCCGATCCCGCCCCCAAGATATTGATCATCCGCCGCGACAACATCGGCGACCTGGTGTGCACCACGCCGCTGATCACCGCGTTGCGCCAGCGCTTTCCAAAGGCATGGCTCGGCGCGCTGGTAAATAGCTACAACGCGCCGGTACTGGACGGAAATCCGGACCTCGATGAGGTATTCGTTTATACCAAGGCCAAGCATCGTGCCAAAGGTGAATCACTGGCCGGGATCCTGTGGCGACGGCTGAAGATGATGCAGCGATTGCGCGGCATGGCGATTGACGACGTGATCATCGCCACCACATCCCCGCAGCCGCGCGTGGTCAAGTTGGCGAAATGGCTGCGTCCGAAGCGCATCATCGGCTTCGGCGACTTGGCCGAGCTGGACATCGCACTTCCCCTCGATACCGAATCACTACATGAGGTGGAAGACGTCTTTCGCCTTGCCCGGCTTTACGGTATCGAGGACGTACCCCCGCCGTGTCGCGTCATCCTACGCACCGTCTCGCCAGCGCCAGCACTCTGCGTCCCTGCGGGAATATTCACCATCGGCGTTCATATCAGCGCGCGCAAGGCATCGCAGCGCTGGGCGGCAGAACGCTTCGCCGAAATGATGTCGGTGATAGCTGCTCGGAGCGCGGTTCGCTTCCTGCTGCTCTGGTCGCCGGGAGACAACGACAACCCGCTTCATCCAGGAGACGATGCAAAAGCGTCCGACGTAATACAGAAAGTCGGCGCCGGCGTTACGGTGATTGCGCGGCCGACGCAGTCGCTACACGATCTGATCGAAGCGCTTGGAGAGTGTCAGGCCGTAATCTGTGCCGACGGTGGCGCCATGCATCTTGCAGCGGG
>CAJBYR010000271.1 GCA_903959855.1 uncultured beta proteobacterium | reverse complement strand
GGCTACTGCACTACCGGGGGGGCAAGTCGCTTTGACAACTTGCGCCTGAGCCGACGAACACCACACGGCCGCGAAAAGAAACAGCGCGAAAATTTTGGATGACATTGGGCTTATCCTTTCGAGGTCGAGGTCATTTCGATTCAACACTCTGCCCATTCCCTCGCGGCAAGTCAAACTTCAGCATTGTCCAATGGGGTTTGAGTCTGAGCGAGGGGTGTGAATCCAACGGGGTTTGAGTCTGAGCAGGTAGCCGGGATCGATCAATATGCGGAGCATGGTGATCGATATGAACGACGAACAATTGAAGACCTTGGCGGATTTGCAAGGATTTCTGGAAGGCACTGTGACGATGGATTTCGCGGTGGCGGGAGACGAGCGCTACGGGTTCATTGCGCGCACCGTGAAACGCTTCGGCTATGGCCGGCTGAAGCGATCCGGCAAGGCCATTGTGTTGCGCTTTCTGGAACGGGTCAGCGGCTATTCGCGCCAGCAGATTGCGCGCCTGGTGAAACGCGGCAGCGAGCGACGGGCGATGGTCAAGCGTTACTGCGGCTCACGTACCAGCTTTGCGCGCACCTACACGGGGACGGACATACTCTTGCTGGCCCAGACCGACACGCTACACGGCACATTGTCCGGCCTGGCGACCAAGAAACTCATGGAGCGGGCCTACAGCATCTTTGGCGATCTCCGCTATCAGCGACTAGCGATCATCTCGGTGGCGCACCTTTACAACCTGCGGCAACGGCCAAGCTATCTGCATAAACGGCAGGTCTGGACCAAGACTCGTCCCAGCGGTGTCCCCATCGGCGAGCGCCGCGCTCCGGCGCCCAACAACCGTCCCGGCTATCTGCGCGTCGATAGCGTTCATCAGGGCGATCAGGATGGGGTCAAAGGCGTCTATCACATCAACGCCGTCGACTGCGTGACCCAGTACGAGGGCGTTGCCACCTGCGAGCGCATCAGTGAAGCCTTTCTCATTCCTGTGCTGGAAGCCCTGTTGCAGAGCTTCCCGTTTGTGATTCTCGGCTTCCACACCGACAACGGTTCCGAGTACATCAACCGCGACGTCGCGAAGCTGCTCAACAAGCTGTTGATCGAAGAGCAGACCAAGTCGCGATCACGCCATAGCAATGACAACGCCCAGGCGGAATCCAAGAACGGTGCCATCGTGCGCAAGCATTTGGGCTACGCCCACATCCCGCAACGCTTTGCCGCGCCGGTCAATGACTTCTGTCGCGATCATCTCAACCCCTATGTCAATTTCCACCGCCCCTGCCTGTTCGCCGAAACCATCACGGACGCCAAGGGAAAGCAGCGCAAGCGCTACCCGTACAAGCTGATGATGACCCCCTACGAGAAGCTCAAGTCCTTGCCGCAGGCCGAGACATTCCTGAAACTTGGCGTCGATTTCAACCAACTCGACGCGCAGGCCAAGGCGATGAGCGACAATGAGGCGGCGGAGCAAATGAACGCGGCGCGTTCAGTCCTCTTCAAGACCATTTTTAACCGATCGAAAACGGCGGCCTGACCCGAGAAAAAGCGTAAAGCCAACGGGCTGTGGATATGTGGATAGCTCGCCTGACGGCGACCTTTCCACATACCCACAGCCCCTCCAAAAGCTAAACCTTTTTTGATTTCCGATTCAAGGTCAAAACCGATCGCTCAGACTCAAACCTGGATTGGAATCTACTACTTCCAGCGAAGAATCCAAACCCGATGGTTCACTTAAGCGGGCCCACACGCCAGGTCGAGTTGGTGGAATATCTGCGAGCATCGCTGTGAATGGCTGCGATACGAATCCATCTCATCGCCAGTTGGCCACACTCGGAGCAGGTTCTCCATGTATCGGCCAGCCCTATTTTGCTGAGCCAATTCCCAACTCGGTGATACTGGCATCCTGCATGGCAGCGGCGGGACGGATCGCGGACTTACGCCTTAAGCAATTCCTCGCGCCCGCCCAGCCAGCGCTGCAGGTGCGCCTCGGCCCGCTGCGGCGCCTCGCGCAGCATGTCCTCGGCGATGGCGCGGGCCTTGTCTACCAGAACCGTATCTTCAAGGTCGGCATAGCGCAGCAGCGGCATGCCGCTTTGCCGCGCGCCGATGAATTCGCCGGGGCCGCGCAGGCGCAGGTCTTCGCGTGCAATCTCGAAGCCGTCAGTGGTCTCGTAGATCACCTTGAGCCTGGCGCGCGCCGTCTCGCCCAGCGGCTGGGCGTAGATCAGGATGCAAGCCGAGGCTTCCGCACCGCGCCCGACGCGGCCGCGCAACTGGTGCAGTTGCGCCAGGCCGAAACGCTCGGCATGCTCGATCACCATCAGGCTGGCATTGGGCACGTCTACGCCGACCTCGATCACCGTGGTCGCCACCAGCACCTGGATCTCGTTGCGCACGAAGGCGGCCATCACGGCGGCCTTTTCCGCCGCCTTGAGCCGGCCATGCACCAGGCCGACGCTCAGGTCGGGCAAGTCGGCGACCAGCCGCGCGTAGGTTTCTTCGGCGGTCTTCAGTTGCAAAACGGCGTTCTGGTTCCGGCCGCTGCGCTTAACGTTCGCTACGCTCACGTTAGCCTCCACCGAAACTTCGTTTTCTTCGATGAGCGGACACACCCAGTAGGCCTGGCGCCCGGCGCGGCAGGCGTCGTGCACGCGTTTCAGCACCTCGCCGCGGCGTCCCTCAGCAACGAGTTTCGTGGTCACCGGCGTGCGCCCCGGCGGCAGTTCGTCGAGTACCGAGACATCGAGGTCGGCGTAATAGCTCATCGCCAGCGTCCGCGGTATTGGGGTGGCCGACATCGCCAACTGGTGGGCGAACGCACCCTTGTCCTTCAGCGCGAGGCGCTGGCGCACGCCGAAGCGGTGCTGCTCGTCTACGATCGCCAACCCCAGTCGCGCGAATTCGACCTTGTCCTCGATCAGGGCGTGGGTACCGATCGCAATCGGCGTCTCGCCAGCGCCGACTCTTGCGATTGCGGCATCCTTGTCGCGCTTTTTCAGGCTGCCGGTAAGCCAGGCGACTTCGATGCCCAGGGGTTCGAGCCAGGCGGCGAGCTTGCGGTAGTGCTGCTCGGCGAGGATCTCGGTGGGCGCCATCAGCGCCGCCTGGTGGCCGGCCTCGACCGCGTGCAGCATGGCCAGCGCGGCGACCACGGTCTTGCCGCTGCCGACATCGCCCTGCAGCAGGCGCTGCATCGGATGCGGCTGGGCAAGGTCGGTGGCTATCTCGCGCCAGGCGCGCTGCTGCGCGCCGGTAAGCGTGAATGGCAGTGCCTTTTGCAGGGCGTCGGTCAGCCTGGCCGTGGGCAGCAGGGTCGGTGCGCCGCGCGCACGCCGCGCCAGGTAGGCGCGACGCAGGCTTAGTTGCTGGGCCAGCAGTTCGTCGAATTGCACCCGCCGCCAGGCCGGAAAATCGCGCGACTCAAGTACGGCCTGTGCCATTTCCGGCGGCGGGTTATGCAAGAACCGGATCGACTCGGCGATGCCGGGAAGATCCAGTCGCTGCAACAGTTCCGGCGGCAGCGTGTCGGCAAGGTCGATCCGCGCCAGCGCCTTTTCGATCAGCCGGCGCAGCGTGCCTTGCCCCAGGCCGGCGGTGGTCGGATACACAGGCGTCAGCCCTTCGGGCAGGGATTCCGCGGCGGCCACCGGATGGAAGCGCGGATGGATGATCTCGGGCCCGAGGTAGCCCTCGTGCACCTCGCCGAAAACCCGCAGGCGCACGCCGGGTTGCAGCACCTTCTGCTGACTGGGATAAAAGTTCAGGAAGCGCAATGAGAGCGCCCCGCTGGCATCGCGCACCCGCGCCATCAGTTGCCGGCGCGGCCGGTAGGCGATCTCGCTGTCCACCACCTCGACTTCGAACTGCGCGGCGATGCCGGGACGCGCATCGGCTAGCGCGGTGATGCGGGTTTCGTCCTCGTAACGCAGCGGCAGGTGGAGCGCGAAGTCGGCGTCGCGCTTGAGGCCGAGCCGGGCCAGGCGGCCGGCGAGGGTATTGCTTCCCTGCGGCGTCTTCTTTTCAGCCAAGGACGAGAACGGCGTCCGCCTCGACCAGGGCGCCGCGCGGCAACTCCTTGACGCCGACGGCGGCGCGCGCGGGGAAGGGCTGGCTGAAATACCTGGCCATGGCTTCATTGACCTTGGCGAAGTTGGCCAGGTCGGTAAGGTAGATGTTGAGCTTCACCGCATCGTTCAAGGAGGCGCCGGCGGCCTCGGCCACCGCCTTGAGATTCTCGAAGACACGCACGATCTGGGCGTCGATACCCTCGACCATGGTCATGGTCGCCGGATCGAGGCCGATCTGGCCCGACATATAGACAGTGTCGCCGACCTGCACGGCCTGCGAGTAGGTGCCGATGGCGGCGGGTGCGGCGGTGGTGGTAATGATCTTTCGGCTCATGGGTGTGCTCTCACGGTTTGAGGGTGGTGACCTGGCCGCCATAGACGCCCAGTTCCTTGAGTTTGGCGCGAGCCGCCTCGGCTTCCTCCGCGCTGCGGAAGGGGCCGACCTGGACGTGCGCCTCGATGCGCAGGCTGGAGGACATGCCGAGTTTATCGAGCTTCGCGCGCACATCCTCGGCGATGGCGACTTCGCTGTACGGACTGAGTTGCAGGGAATAGCGCGTACTGCCGGGGCGCAGGCTCGATTCCGGAACAGCATTGGCGGAGGCCGCCAGGGGAGTCTCTTTCGGTGCCTCGGTCACCTTGACGGGAGCAAGTGGTGCCGACGGCGAGGAATACAGCGCGCTGATCATGAAGCCAGCACCGGCCACACCGACGAGCACCAACAACGCCACGACGATGCCGTTGAAGCCACCGGAGCGACTGTTGTCGCCGTCCTTCGTTGCCTCACTCATGATGCGCTGCGCTCCAGTGCCTGGTCGATGTCCCAGAGAATGTCGTCGAGGGTCTCGATGCCGACCGACAGCCGCACCATGTCCGGCGTCACGCCGGAGGCGCGCTGGTCAGCCTCATTCATCTGCCGGTGCGTGGTCGATGCCGGATGGATCACCAGGGTCTTGGCGTCGCCGATGTTGGCCAGATGAGAGCAGAACTGGAGGGCGTCGATGAAGCGTTCGCCGGCGGCCTGGCCGCCGCCTTGGCCACCGTGTACGCCGAAGGCCAGCAAGGCGCCGGCGCCGGGATGGCGGGCCGAACCGAGGTAGCGCTGCGCCAGGGCGTAACCGGGACTGGACGGCAGGCCCGGGTAATTCACCCAGGCCACGCGCGGATGCGCTTCCAGATGCCGCGCCACGGCCAGGGCATTCTCGCAGTGGCGCTGCATGCGCAGATGCAGGGTCTCGATGCCCTGCATCAACTGCCAGGCCGAGAACGGCGACAGCGCCGGGCCGAAGGTGCGCAGGGTTTCCATGCGCGCCTTCATGGTGAAGCCGAAGTCGCCGAAGGTCTCGTAGAACTTGACGCCGTGGTAGCCGGCCGAGGGCTCGGTCATGCCGGGAAACTTGCCGTTGCCCCAGTCGAATTTGCCCGATTCGACCACCACGCCGCCCAGGGTGGTGCCGTGGCCGCCGAGGAACTTGGTCGCCGAATGCACCACGATGTCGGCGCCATGCTCGAATGGCCGGCACAGATACGGCGAAGGCACGGTGTTGTCGATGATCAGCGGCACGCGGTGGTCGTGCGCCACTTTGGCCACCGCGGCGATGTCGAGCACGTTGAGGCGCGGATTGGCCACGGTTTCGGCGAAGATGCAGCGCGTGTTGTCGGACAGCGCGGCGCGAAAGTTTTCCGGGTCATCGGAATCGACGAACACGGTTTCGATACCGAGCTTGCGAAAGCTGACGTCAAGCTGCGAGAAAGTGCCACCGTAGAGCGAACGCACGGCGACGATGCGGTCGCCGGCCTGGCACAGCGTCAGCAGGGCCAGAGTCTGTGCCGCGAGTCCGGTGGCCGCGGCCACCGCGGCGCGTCCGCCTTCCAGGGCAGCGACGCGCTCCTCGAAGGCGGCGACGGTCGGATTGCCGATGCGCGAATAGACATTGCCGAAGGTCTGCAGGTTGAACAGGCTGGCCGCATGCTCGGCGGAATCGAAGACGAAGGAACTGGTCTGGTGGATCGGCAACGCGCGTGCGCCGGTGGCTGCGTCCGGCTGGGCGCCGGCATGCAGGCAGAGGGTTTCGATGCCGTAGATATGATCCGTCATGTCGGTGCTGTGGCGGGGGGCTGATTGCGTCGATAATAGCGGCCCGCGATTCCAAGATGATACGCGATCAGTCCAGCTCCCGCCCCATGTTCCTGCTCAAGAAAATCCTCACCGCCCTGATCCTGCCGCCGGCCGGCCCGGTGCTGCTGGCGCTGTTCGGGCTCTGGCTGTCGCGGCGCAAGAGTCGGCGCTGGCAACACGCCGGGATTGCATTGACGGTCCTGTCGCTGGCCTCGCTGCTGGCGCTCTCGCTGCCCGTGGTTGGCGATGCACTGATGTCGTCGCTCGAGGTACATCCGCCGATCAGCCGAGAGCAGATCCAGCGCGCGCAGGCCATCGTCGTCCTCGGGGGCGGCATGTACCATGGGGCGCCCGAGTACGCTGGTGACACGGTGAGCGAGGCCAGCCTCGAGCGGGTGCGCTATGCAGCGCGGTTGGCGCGCGAATCAAGGCTGCCGCTGCTGGTCACCAGCGGCGCCCCCTTCGGTGGCAAGCCGGAGGGCGAGGCGATGCGCGACGTGCTGGAGAAGGAATTCGGCATTAAGGTGCGCTGGGTCGAAACCGACTCGCGCGACACCGAGGAGAACGCCAGCCTCTCGACACCGATGCTTAAAGCCGCCGGGATAAGCCGGATCGCGCTGGTCAGCCATGCTTGGCACCTGCGGCGCGCAGTACCCCTGTTCCAGCGTCAGGGCATCGAGGTGGCTCCGGCACCGACGATGTTCAGCACGGCGTCGCCATCCCTGCTGCAGGACCTGCTGCCTGGAAACCTAAAAAGGGCACGGCAGGCGCTCAACGAATACCTCGGCTTGGCCTACTACCGACTCAAGGAAAAACTCCAATGAACGATGAACTGCTGATCGGCCTCGTCTCCATTTCCGACCGCGCCTCCAGCGGCATCTACGAGGACAAGGGCATCCCGGCGCTGAGGGAATGGTTCGGCGCCGCGCTGGCCTCGCCCTGGCGCATGGAAACCCGGTTGATCCCCGACGAACAGCCCGTGATCGAACAAACCCTGATCGAGCTTTGCGACAGCATCGGGTGCCACCTGGTGCTGACCACCGGCGGCACCGGCCCGGCACCGCGCGACGTGACGCCCGAGGCTACGCTGGCCGTAGCGCACAAAGTGATGCCGGGCTTCGGCGAGCAGATGCGGCAGATTTCGCTGGCCTTCGTGCCAACGGCCATCCTCTCGCGCCAGGTCGGCGCGATCCGGGGAAAATCGTTGATCCTCAACCTGCCAGGCCAGCCCAAGGCGATCAAGGAAACCCTGGAAGGCGCCAAGGATGCGGAGGGAAAATCGCTGGTGGCGGGGATCTTCGCCGCCGTGCCGTATTGCCTCGACTTGATTGGCGGTCCCTATGTCGAAACCGACGAGGCCGTGATCAAGGCCTTCCGGCCCAAGTCGGCGATCCGGCCGAAATCCTAACTGTAGGATTGCACGAAGAAGTTGGCGACCACGAAGTCCGGCCCGGTGGTCAGCACTTCGCGCGGGTGCAGGCGGGCATTTTTGTCGTCGATCTTGAATACCAGTGCCACCTTGTCCTCCAGGGCGTTGGCCGGCAGCGCCATGCGCGCATATTCGCCGACCTCGGGCACATCCAGCAGCAGGGCTTCGGTGTAGATGCCGCCGGCGTCGGCAAGCACCGCACGCGGGGTCTTGGAAATTGTCTCGATGCCGATCGAATCCTCGTTCGGCCCCGTGCGCACATAGCGCCGCACCACCCCGAGCAGCCAATTGTCACCGCCGTCGGGCTGCACGGCCACCATCACGCCGATGCGTATCCAGTCGCGGCGGGCCTGCGCGGCATGCGCGCCCATGCCGCCAAGGCTGACGTCGTCGATGATCCAGGACTCAAGGCCTTCGCCGTTCAGCGAACGACCGGAAAGCCGCTGGTGCACGGAATTCATGCCGCTGACCAGTTTGAGCGGCGAATTGATGCGACGGCGGGCCGTGTTGCGCAACGGCGGTTTCGGCGCCCAGTTCAGGGCCAGGTGTTCCAGCACGGGGATCACCGCGTTGGGTTCGTATTGAGCGCCGAGATTGATGGCGGGCGGCACGCGATGCTCTGACTGAATCTGCTCGATGGTCTTGTTCACCGCATTGACTGCGCGGGTGCCGCTGAAAAACCGCAAGGTCGACGTCACATCGGGCTTCTTGGCCAGGCGGGTCGGCGGCAGTGCCTTGGCAGCATCCACCCAGTACACGCTGTCGGCCTGAAGTTCCCGCGCCAAAGCGAAAAAGGGCAGGAAATAGCCGATGAACCGCTCGGCGATCTCGATCTGCAAGGGTTTCAGATTGTCCATCGCAGTGGCGTGAAAGATCAGGGCCTTGAGGTACTCCGCCTCGACCGTGGTCTCGCCGCCGCCGGGGTAGATCACCAAGGGACGCTGGTCCAGCTTGGCCTCGACCGCCGCAAGGTAGACGCTGCCAAGGGTGCGCCAGGTTTCGCCATCGACCGGTCCGTAGTGAAACTGGCGCCATTTCAGTTCTGCCACCGCCGCATTGATCAGGCGACTGAAGAGCATGTGCTGCTGAGGACGCATCGCCTCGGCATCCCTGTCCCCGGAGCGCAGCCTGACAAAGCAGTCGAGATAGGCCTTGAGCAGTAGCGTCCAGTAGCCGTGACTCAGATCCCAATGCCTGGATTCCTGGGCGCGCGAGGCATTGACCAGCGGCTGGTAGTCGCGCGCGAGGCGTCGCGACTGGGCGGCGGTCGCCTCGTCCAGCCTGAGAATCAGGTCAAGCCGCTGGACCGGCTTGAAGCCCTGCTCCGCGGGAATCGACTCCAGCCAGCCGCTGGCCTCTTCGGCCGCGCCAACAGGTTCGCGGGTTGCGATCTCGGCAAGGATGCGCTTCGCTTCCTTGGCATCGGCCAGGGGATGTTCGGTCTTGCTGGAGAAGAATCCAAGCATGTCTATACCGTCAGGGCTACACCGTTAGCTTCATTCACAGGATAGCGGGTCACGCCGTCCTTGTCATTTTGACCTCGACGCCGCAATCCCGGCCCGAGAGAAGGCATTGCAGGTTCAGTAAAATACGAGGCTCCTGATTATAAGCCCGGCAACGATCCGCCATGCGCCCTTACCTCGACCTGATGCGCCACGTGCTCGAGCACGGTCACGCCAAATCCGATCGCACCGGCACCGGCACGCGCTCGGTGTTCGGCTGGCAGATGCGGTTTGACCTGGCCGACGGATTCCCGCTGCTGACCACCAAGAAGCTGCACCTGCGGTCCATCATCCATGAGCTGCTGTGGTTCCTGCAAGGCGATACCAACATCCGCTACCTGAAAGACAACGGCGTTTCGATCTGGGACGACTGGGCGGATGCCGACGGTGAACTCGGCCCGGTGTATGGACACCAATGGCGGCACTGGCCGGCGCAGGGCGGCGGAGAAATAGACCAGATCTCCGAACTCATTGCCGGCCTGAAAAGAAACCCGGATTCGCGCCGGCACATCGTTTCGGCCTGGAACCCGACCGACATCCCGCAGATGAAGCTGCCACCCTGCCATGCGCTGTTCCAGTTCTATGTCGCCGACGGCAAACTCTCCTGTCAGCTCTACCAGCGCAGCGCGGACATCTTCCTCGGCGTGCCTTTCAACATCGCCTCGTATGCGCTTTTCACCCTGATGGTGGCGCAGGTCTGCGATCTGCAGCCCGGCGAATTCGTCTGGACGGGCGGCGATTGCCATCTGTATTCCAATCACCTCGACCAGGCGCAACTGCAGCTTTCGCGCGATCCGCGCCCGCGGCCGGTAATGCGCCTGAATCCGGCGGTGAAGGACATCTTCGGCTTTCGCTACGAGGATTTCACGCTCGACGCCTATGATCCGCACCCGCACATCGCCGCGCCGGTGGCGGTGTGATCCTTTGCGCAGACATCGGCGGCACCAAGACCCTGCTGGGTGTGGCCGAGCAGGGGAAACTGATCGCCGATCGCCGTTACACCAACGCCGACTTTCCGGATTTCCCTGCGCTGCTGTCGGCCTTTTTCGCTGACACGCACACCCGACCCGCCAACCTTGCCGACGGCTGCCTGGCGCTGGCCGGACCCATCGCCGATAGCGGCACATCAGCGCGCCTGACCAACTTGCCATGGATCATCGATGCAGCGGATCTCGCGCGCCGTTTCGGCATGCCGCCGCCGCGCCTGGTCAATGACTTCGCCGCCGCAGCGGTAGGCGCAGTTGCCGCACCGGCCTCCCGGCTCATCACCTTGCAGGCCGGCGAACACATCCCCGATGCGCCCAGGCTTGTTGTCGGCGCCGGCACCGGATTGGGCATGGCCATGGTTCTGCCCGACCACGGCGGCTGGCGTTGCATTGCCGGCGAAGGTGGCCATGTCGCCTTCGCGCCTGCCGACGAACAGCAGGCGGCACTGTGGGCCTTTCTCAGGCAACGCCATGGTCGTGTCACCTGGGAACGCGTGGTCTCCGGCCCCGGACTGGCGGCGATCCATGAATTCATTTCCGGCGACACCCTGATGCCGGAGCAAATCACGGACCTGGCGCAGACGGAAGTGGATGGCGACGCCGCCAAGGCGCTGGCGATCTTCCTTGCGACCTATGGCGCCTTCGCCGGCGACATGGCCTTGGCCTGCCTGGCGCGCGGCGGTGTATTTCTTGCCGGCGGCATTGCCGGCAAGCTACTCGACCGGCTGCCGGATAGCGGCTTTCTGGTCGCCTTCAATGCCAAGGCGGAACACGCGGCAATTGCCGCCCGCATGCCGGTGCACGTCGCCACCGACCCCTTGCTGGGGCTGCACGGTGCAATGATGCTCGCCCGGAAAAGTTATTGACGCTTGTCAATAATCTGTCACGCCGCGAGAGCATCATGTCGGTGGAGGGATTGCAGAAACGACAAGGAGGGCCCATGGCAGAAGCAAAGAAGGTAAGCAAAACATCCGGTAGCAAACGTCCAGCCGTCACGGCGACCACAGCCGCAGGCAAAGCTGCTCCGGCGAAGAAAGCGCCGCCGGCAAAACCGGCCGCGACAAGCAAGGCCAAAGCGCCTGCCGCGGCCAAGCCGGTGCGGGCAAAGGCGACGAAGCCCGCCGTCATACCGCTGGAACAGCGCCGGAATTACGTCGAAGTGGCGGCCTATTACATTGCCGCGGCGCGCGGTTTTACGCCTGGTGATCCGTTGCAGGACTGGATTCAGGCCGAGACAGAGATTGACCGCCTGTTGAAGGAAGGCCGCCTCGGCGTGCTGACGCCCTGATCAGGCGGGCATCAGCACCAGCGCCGCAAGGGGTGGCAGGGTCAGCGACACCGAGGCCGGGAAGCCCATCCATGCGTGGGCCTGTGCGCTGACGCCGCCGCCGTTGCCGAGGTTGCCGCCGCCGTAGTGCGTCGAGTCGGTGTTGAGGCGTTCGACGTAGTCCCCTGTTTGCGGCACGCCGACACGGTAGCCATGGCGTGGCACGGGCGTGAAGTTCAGCACCACCACGGCGTGCTGTCCGTCACGCGAGCGACGCAACCAGCTCACCACCGACTGGTCGGCGTCGTGGCAGTCGATCCATTGAAAGCCTTCGGGAGAGAAATCGAGTTGATGCAGAGCGGGTTCACCGACATACAGGCGGTTCAGTTCGCGCATCAGATTCTGCACGCCGGCGTGAAGTCCGAATTGCAGCAAATGCCAGGGGATTTCTTCGGCCGGTCGCCATTCCCATGGCTGGCCGATTTCCGCACCCATGAACTGCAGCTTCTTGCCCGGCGCCATGAACTGGTAGGCCAGGAGCAGGCGCAGGTTGGCGAAGCGTTGCCATTCGTCGCCGGGCATCTTGCCCAGCAAGGAGCGCTTGCCGTGCACCACTTCGTCGTGCGACAGGGGCAGGACGAAATTCTCGCTGTAGGCATAGAGCTGGCCGAAGGTAAGCCGCTCGTGGTTGTAGCGCCGATAGACGGGATCGTGGGCCATGTAGTCCAGCGTGTCGTTCATCCAGCCCATGTTCCACTTCATCGAAAAACCCAGGCCGCCAAGCCAGGTCGGGCGCGACACCATCGGCCAGGCGGTGGATTCCTCGGCGATGGTCAGCGCACCGGGGTAATCCGCGTGCACCATCTCGTTCAGCTCGCGCAGGAAGGCGATGGCTTCGAGGTTTTCGCGCCCGCCGTGGACGTTCGGCGTCCATGCGCCGGGTTTGCGCGAGTAATCGAGGTAGATCATCGAGGCGACCGCATCCACGCGCAGCGCATCGACATGGAACTCACCCAGCCAGTAGGCGGCAGAAGACAGCAGGAAGCTCCTGACTTCGTTGCGCCCGTAGTTGAAGACGTGCGTGCCCCAGTCGGGATGCATCTTCTGTTTCGGGTCTTCGTGCTCATAGAGCGCCGTGCCGTCGAAATGGGCCAGGGCCCAGTCATCGGCCGGGAAATGCCCCGGTACCCAGTCGAGGATCACGCCAATGCCAGCCTGATGCAGCGCGTCGATCAGGAAGCGCAAATCGTCGGCACTGCCGAAACGCGAGCTGGGGGCGAAAAAACCCGTACATTGGTAGCCCCAGGATTCATCGAGCGGATGCTCCATCAGCGGCATGAACTCGACATGCGTGTAGCCCAGGTCGACCAGATAGTGCACCAGACGCTCGGCAAGCTCGCGGTAGCTGTAAAAACTCCGGTCGGCATGGCGCATCCAGCTGCCGGGGTGCATCTCGTAGATGCTCATCGGTGCCGACAACCAGTCCTGCCTGGCGCGCGCCTGCATCCACGCGCCGTCACACCAGGCGTGTGCAGCGGCGGCCGTCACGCAGCACGCCGTGGCGGGACGACGTTCGAAGGCGCGTGCATAGGGGTCGCTCTTCAGCTTGATGGCGCCGCTGCCACGCAAACGCAGTTCGAAACGATACAGCGCACCCGGCTGCAGTTCCGGGATGAACAACTCCCAGACGCCCGACCCGCCCAGTGTCGCCATCGGGTGCACGCGGCCGTCCCAGCCGTTGAAGCCGCCCACCACCGAAACGCGTTCCGTGTTCGGTGCCCAGACCCGAAAGCAGACGCCGGCAATGCCTTCGCGCGTCTCCGGCACAGCGCCCAGCGTGCGCCAGGCCTGACGCAGGCGCCCGGCATTGAACAGGTAGAGATCATCCGCCGGCGGTTGCGGCGGGAAAGCGTAGGCGTCGTAGGCCTCCGCGCCATCGCAACGCAGGCGCCAGGGGCGCGGCGGGGGATTGGTGCCGGTCCAGGTAAAAAGATCCGTCCCTTTGCTCCGCTGGAACATGCTCCAGCTGCCGTCGGCCAGCTGCACAGCAACGGATTTCACGCCGGGACGGAGTACGCGCAGGCGCCAGCCACCGCCCTCGGCATGCAGCCCAAGTATTGCGAAGGGATCATGTTCGCGCGCTTCAAGCAGCGCGGCGCAGGCGGAGTCGGTCATGGATTCGTGTTAAAAGGTTTGCTATCGTGCTGATTGTAGCCGCAAGGGAGGAATGACCATGGTTTCAGGCAGAAGATCAGGCGGCGCCCGCCGATCCAGTCGTACACATCCGAAGGGGAACGGGGCATGAGCAAGGACGTACTGACCCACAATTCCTTCGCCATCGTCCTGGCCGGCGGCCGCGGCAGCAGGCTGATGCAACTCACCGACTGGCGCTCGAAGCCGGCGGTGCCCTTCGGCGGCAAGTTCCGCATCGTCGACTTCACGCTCTCGAATTGCGTGAACTCCGGCATCCGGCGCATCGGTGTCGCCACACAGTACAAGGCGCAAAGCCTGATCCAGCACCTGCAGCGCGGCTGGAGCTTCCTTGACGGACGCTTCCACGAATTCATCGACATCCTGCCGGCACAGCAACAGGTCAGCGAGGACTGGTATCAGGGCACGGCCGACGCCGTGTTCCAGAACCTGGATCTGATCCGGCGCAACCGGCCCAAGCACGTGCTGGTGCTTTCCGGCGACCATGTCTACAAAATGGACTACGGGCGCATGCTGGAGCAGCATGCCAGGAACTCGGCCGACCTCAGCGTCGCCTGCATCGATGTACCGCTCGCCGAGGCCAGCGGCTTCGGCGTGATGCACACCGACGAACAACGGCGTATCGTAAATTTCGTCGAAAAGCCCAAAAATCCGCCGGCCATCCCCGGTCGGCCGGACCGCGCGCTTGCCAGCATGGGCGTATATGTATTCAACGCCGAGTTCCTCTACGAGCAGCTGATCCGCGACCACGACGACCCCAAGTCCTCGCATGACTTCGGCAAGGACGTGATCCCGCATTGCGTCTCGCGCTACCGCCTGTTTGCCCACGATTTTGCCGATTCCTGCGTCGGCATGGACGACACCGCCTTACCCTACTGGCGCGACGCCGGCACCATCGATGCCTACTGGGAGGCCAACATGGAACTGACCAAGGTCACGCCGGAGCTCAATCTCTACGACGATGACTGGCCGATCTGGACCCACCAGGAGCAACTGCCGCCGGCCAAGTTCGTCTTTGACGACGAGGGCCGCCGCGGCATGGCAGTCGATTCGCTGGTTTCCGGCGGCGACATCATCAGCGGCGCCAGCGTCCGCAATTCGCTGCTGTTCTCGCGCGTCCATGTGCATAGTTACGCATCGATCGAGGATTCGGTGATCCTGCCCGATGTCGACATCGGCCGCCGCGCCCGCCTGCGCCGCGTGGTAATGGACAAGCACTGCCGCGTCCCGGAGGGCATGAGCATAGGTTTCGACGTCGAAGCCGACCGCCGGCGCTTCCATGTCAGCGAGAACGGCATCACCCTGGTGACGCCGGAAATGCTTGGGCAGCAAGCCCACCACATAAGGTGACTTTCAATATGAAAGTCACCAAGGTCATCATGGCCCCCCACCCCCATCCCCCGCCCCGGGGCGGGGGCCGATATTTGCTCGCTACGCTCGAAATCCTGAATAACGGCCTCGGCCCTCGTCGCCCACAAGCATGAAACAACTCGACCTCGTCTTCCTCTGGCACATGCACCAGCCGGACTACCGCGACCACGGCGGCGGGGCTGGCGAGGGCGATATCATGTTGCCCTGGGTTTACCTGCACGCCATGAAGGACTACGTGGACATGGCGGCGCACCTGGAGCGTCACCCGCAGATCCGTTGCGTGGTCAATCTGGTGCCGGTGCTGCTGGACCAGATCGACGATTATGCGCGGCAATTCGCCAGCGGAAATTTTCGCGATCCGCTGCTACGCATGCTGGCGACGCCGGACCTCAACGCCATTTCCGATTCCGAAAGGCGCCTGCTGCTGGGCACCTGCTTTCGCAGCAACCACGTCACGATGCTGGCGCCGTTTCCTCATTACCAGCGCCTGCACGACCTCTACCAGATGCTGACTGCGCAAGGCGAGAACGCCTGCCGCTACCTTTCCGGTGACTACTTCTCCGATCTCGTGACCTGGTATCACCTGGCCTGGACCGGGGAAACCGAACGGCGGCGCAATCCCCAGATCGCGAGCCTGATGAGCCAGGGCGAAGGCTATCTGTACGACGACCGGCGCCAGCTGCTCGCCGGCATCGGTGAGCTGATCAGCGGCCTGATCCCGCGCTGGAAGGCCCTGGCGGACCGCGGCCAGGTTGAGCTTTCCTCGACGCCGCAAACCCATCCTCTGGCCCCGCTGCTGCTGGATTTCCGCGTCGCCCGCGAGTCCGTGCCCGACGCGCCGCTGCCGTTCACCGCCGCCTACCCCGGCGGCCGCACCCGCGTTCAGGCGCATATCGATGCGGCAAAAGCCAGCCACGCCCGGAACTTCGGCGCGCCGCCGGTCGGCATGTGGCCCGCCGAAGGCGCGGTATCCGAGGAATTCGTCCAGCATCTGGCAGCCGCCGATTGCCGCTGGATCGCCAGTGGTGAAGGGGTGCTGAGGAACAGTCTGGAAGCCAGCGGCATCATTGACCCGCATGCCGCCTACCATCCCTGGCGACTGGAGCAGGCGCCGGGGCTGACGCTGTTCTTCCGCGACGAGCGACTCTCCGACCTGATCGGCTTCGACTATGCCAAATGGCACGGACGCGACGCCGCCCAGCACCTGGTCAGGCAACTCGAAGCGATACTCGAAGCGGCCAAACCTGACGAACACCCGGTGGTCAGCATCATCCTCGACGGCGAGAACGCCTGGGAGCATTTTCCGTACAACGGCTACTATTTTTTCGACGACCTCTACGGCCTGCTCGCCGCCCACCCGGACATCCGCACCACCACTTATGCCGAGCTCTTGGCGCACCCCGAACCGCCAAAGCCCGCCGTGCTGCCGCGGCTGACCGCGGGCAGCTGGGTCTACGGCACGCTGTCGACCTGGATCGGCGACGATGCCAAGAACCGTGGCTGGGACCTGTTGTGCGAGGCCAAGCAAAGCTGCGACCGCGTGCTGGCCAGCGGACGTCTGACAGCGACACAGGTCGCGGAGGCGGAAGCGCAGTTGGCGATCTGCGAAAGTTCCGACTGGTTCTGGTGGTTCGGCGATTACAACCCCGCCGCCGCGGTTGCCAGCTTCGACAGCCTTTACCGGCGCAACCTCGAGCGACTGTATCGCCTGCTGCAACTCGAACCGCCTGCCAACCTGGCCCATCCCATTTGCGCCGGATCCGAGACCGCCAGCGGCGGCTCGATGCGACGCGTCACCGCTTCCCAATCCTGAATCCTTTTCAATGACCATCAGCCTTTTGTTCGGAGTTCACGCCCACCAACCGGTCGGCAACTTTCCCGCAGTCATCGATGATGCCCATGTCCGCAGCTACGGCATGTTCCTGCGCGTCATGGAGCGCTATCCCGAGTTCCGCTTCAGCGTGCATTTTTCCGGCTGGTTGCTGGATGTGCTCTACGAGCGCTTTCCCGACGACATGGCGCGCCTGGCGGCGATGACGCGCCGCGGCCAGGTCGAATGGTTCGGCTCGGGCGACTGCGAACCCGTGCTGGCGGCCATTCCGCACCGCGACCGCGTCAGCCAGATCACCGCGCTCTCCGACAAAATCGAGCGCCGCTTCGGCATGCGCCCCTCGGGCGCCTGGCTCACCGAACGGGTCTGGGAGTCCTCGGTAGTGACCTCGCTGGTCGCCACCGGCATCCGCTACGTGGCGGTGGACGACTACCACTTCCTGTGCGCCGGTGAAAGCCAGGATCGCCTTGACAGCTTCTTCTCCACCGACGAGGACGGCCGCCGGCTCGACCTGTTCCCGATCTCCGAAGCCGCGCGCTACCGCCTGCCGTTTTCCCCGGCGGGCGAGACCGTCGCCTGGCTCGAGGACCTGGCCCGGCAAGGACGCCGCGCGGCGATCTACTTCGACGACATCGAGAAATTCGGCATCTGGCCCGAGACCTACGAATGGGTTTTCGAGAAAGGCTGGCTGACGCAATTCGTCGAGGGCGTGCTGGCCTCGCCCCTGATCCGCACCGAGACCTATGCCGACTACCATGCGCGCGAAAAGACGCGTGGCATCGTCTACCTGCCGACCACCTCCTACATTGAAATGAACGAATGGACGCTGCCGGCCCCGCGCGCCGCGACCTACCATGCCCTGCTTGAGCAGGAAAAGGCCGCAGGCCGCTTCGAAGCGCACAAGCCTTTCCTGCGCGGCGGCATCTGGCGCAACTTCATGTCCCGCTACCCCGAGGCCAACTGGATGCACAAGCGCATGCTCGGCGCCTCGCGGCGCCTCGCCGCGCTACCGCCCGAACAGCGCACTGCCGAACTGCAGGAGTACCTGCACCGCGCCCAGGCCAACGATGCCTACTGGCACGGCCTGTTCGGCGGCCTCTACTTGCCCCACCTGCGCCGCGCCATCTGGAACAACCTGCTGAAGCTTGAGTCGGCGCTGGAAGGCCTGGCGCCCTGGCCTCGCGAACAGCAGGGTGACCTCGATCACGACGGCCATGTCGAAACCGCCTTGCGCAACCCGCGGCTCCACACCTATGTGCGCGATGACGGCAACGCCTCACTGGTTGAGTTGTCCAGTCTGGCCTTGGCGCACAACTTCGGCGACACCTTGCGCGCCTACGCCGAGGCGTATCACTCGAAAATCCACCTCGCCGACGCAAACAATACCGTTGCCGCAACCGGCGAGGGCATTACTTCGGCCCATGACCGGGTCGCTTTTCTGCACACCATCCTGCCCGGCGATGCCGACCCGGACGAGCGGCCACGCGGCATCTTTGTCGATAGCCGGATCGACGCCAACGACATGTTGTGCCCGCTGGACGGCTACCAGTCCGGCGAAAGGCCGGGCAGCTGGATCGCCGTCGGCGAAGGCTGGCGCATCGAGAAGCGCTATACGCTGGAGGAGGACGCGCTCAGCGTGGTCTTTCGCGTCGAGGGCAGGAACCCGCCGGCATCGCTCGAAACCGAGATCAATCTTGCCATGCCCAGTTGCGACGGTTTCGGCGGTCGCTATGTGCTTGCCGACGGCAGCGTTCCCGGTGGCTTCGGCGATGACCTGAAGCTCGCCTCGGCATCGCAGCTGACGCTCGACGACAGCGAACTCCACGGCGCCCTGCGCATCGAGGCCAGCCGGCCGGTGCGCATTGAGGCCGCCGCGCATCGGACTGTCTCGCAATCGGAGGCCGGCTTTGAGAAAATCATGCAGGCCGTCTGCATCACCCTCGCCTGGTCACCTGCGGCCGGCGAACAGCGCATCACACTGCGGGTGATCCCCGCCACAACGTAGAATTCCCACAGCACTTCCATAAGAAGCCCATCATGCCCGGCACCCGCTACCAGCTCGAAGTCAATCCCGAGGTCCCCGCGCGTCTTGCGCGCCTTGACGAAATAGCCAACAACCTCTGGTACAGCTGGGACCGCCCCACGCGATCCCTGTTCGCCCGACTTTCGGCCGGCCTCTGGCGCGCCGTACACCACAGCCCCAAGGCATTCCTGAAACGTATCGACCAGAAGCGCATCAACGAGGCCGCCGATGACCCGGTCTTCCTCGGCACCATGAATCGCGTGCTCTCGGCCTACGATTCCTACCATGCCGTACACAAGCAGGAACTGCCCGGCAAACCGCCGCTGCAGTCCAACGACCTGATCGCCTACTTCTGCGCCGAGTTCGGCTTCCACGAGAGCCTGCCGATCTATTCCGGCGGCCTCGGCATCCTCGCCGGCGACCATTGCAAGGGCGCCTCCGACATGCGCCTGCCCTTCGTCGCCGTCGGCCTGCTCTACCGCCAGGGTTACTTCCGCCAGACCATCGACCGCGAGGGCCGGCAGACCGCGCACTACGGCGACAACGATTTCGAAGACATGCCGATCGAACTGGTGAGCGGCGACGACGGGCAGGAGCTGCGCATCGGCGTCGATTTCCCCGGGCGCACGGTCTGGGCCCGCATCTGGCGCGCCCATGTCGGCAACAACAGGCTCTACCTGCTCGATACCCAACTGCCCGAGAACAGCGATGCCGACCGCGGCATCGCTTATCAGCTTTACGGTGGCGACCGCCGCACCCGCATCGAGCAGGAGATCCTGCTCGGCGTCGGTGGCGTACGCGCCGTCGCCGCGCTCGGCCTCAAGCCCACGGTCTGGCACATCAACGAAGGTCATGCCGCCTTCCTGGTGCTGGAACGCATTCGCGGGCTGGTCACCGGACTCGGCATGCCCTTCGCCGCAGCACTCGAAGCGGCCGCGGCCAACACCGTGTTTACCACGCATACGCCGGTACCTGCCGGCCACGACCATTTTGCAGACGACATGGTGATGCACTACTTCGGCGAGTTTTGCGCCGCGGCCGGACTCGACCGCGACGGACTGCTCGGCATGGGCCGCGTCGGCAACCACGGCGGCGAATTCAACATGACCGCCCTGGCCCTGCGCGGCTCGCGTTTCCACAACGGCGTCTCGCGCATCCATGGCGATGTTTCGGCAAGCATCTGTTCCGGCATGTGGCCGCAGGTAACGCCGCCCGAAAACCCCATGGACTACGTCACCAACGCGGTGCACGTTCCCACCTTCCTCGCCACCGACTGGTACGAAACCTTCGATCGCCACCTTGGCCTCGGCTGGCAGCACCGCCTCACCGAGCAGTCCTGCTGGAATGCCGTGCACCGCATCCCGGACCAGATCTTCTGGAGCATCCGTCAGTCGCTCAAGGCCCAGTTGCTGCATCTGGTGCACAGCCGCGTGCGCCAGCAGCATCTGCGCAATCAGGGCTCGGAAGCCCACCTCGATCGCGTGTTGCGCTGCGCCGATCCAAACAACCCGACGGTGCTGACCATCGGTTTCGCCCGCCGCTTCGCCACCTACAAGCGCGCCACACTGCTGTTCAACAACCTAGACTGGCTGCGCGAGATCATTTCCGACGCACAGCGCCCGGTGCTGTTCATTTTCGCCGGCAAGGCCCATCCGGCCGACGAACCGGGACGCGAGTTGATCCGCCAGATCGCCGACCTCTCGCGCAAACGCGAGTTCGAAGGCCGCATCCTGCTGGTCGAAGGCTACGACCTGCACCTGGCGCGGCGCATGGTGGCCGGCGTCGACGTCTGGCTCAATAACCCGATCTACCCGCTGGAAGCTTCAGGCACCTCCGGCATGAAGGCTGCGATCAACGGCGCGATCAACCTCTCGGTACTCGACGGCTGGTGGGGTGAAGGTTACGACGGCAAGAACGGCTGGGCGATCAAGCCGGCGGCCGAGGGCCTCGACCCTTCCGAGCGCGATGCCGACGAAGCGCGCACGCTCTATGAACTGCTGCAGGACAGCGTGATCCCCATGTACTACCGCAGCACTTCGCTCGGCTATTCGCCGGAATGGGTGGCGATGGCCAAAGCCTCGATCGCCTCGATCATGCCGCGCTTCAACATGCAACGCATGCTGACGGAATATTCCGAGAAGTTTTATTCGCCCGCGGCAGAGCAATGGCGCCGCTACGCCAGCGCCGACTTTGCCGGGGCGCGCAACGTTGCCATCTGGAAGGCACGCATCCGCGCCGCCTGGCCGCGCATTGCGATCCGCCGCATCGGCGACGCCGCGCCACGCATCCGTTACGGCGAAGCAATGCGCTTCGAGGTTGCCGTCCAGCTCGATGGTCTGACACCCGGCGATCTGGCCGTGGAAATGGTATTCACGCGCCCCGGCGAGCCGACCACGGCGCGAGCCCGGCGCTATGCGCTGAAGCACGAACGCGCACTGGACAACGGCGAACACCTGTACTCCCGCGAACTGACGCCGGACCAGTGCGGCAAGATGGAATACCGCATCCGCGTCTACCCGACCCACGAGTTGCTGACCCATCCCTTCGAGATGGGAATGATGATCTGGCTGTAATGAAACCCGACATTGCCGCGGCTTGGCAGCCGCTTGCCGCTGCCGCCGGATCCCTGCGCGAAATCCACCTGCGGGAACTCTTTGCCGCTGACGGCCAACGCTTCGCCAACTTCTCGACCGGCTGGGAGGGCTGGTTGCTCGACTATTCGAAGCAGCGTATCGATGTGAACGCCCTGTCGCTGCTTTGCGGCCTGTGGCAGGCCGCCGACCTGCCCGGCTGGATCGCGCGCATGCGCGGAGGCGAACTGATCAACCACACCGAGCGCCGTGCCGCGCTGCACATCGCGCTGCGCCATCCTGCCGGCAAGGGGCCCATCATGTGTGGCGGCCATGATGTGATGCCGGCGGTTCATGCCGAGCTGGAAAAGATGCGCCGCTTTTGTGGCGAGATCCACGGCCGCCACTGGCGCGGCGCCACCGGCGAGCCGATCAGCGACGTAGTCAACATCGGCATTGGCGGCTCCGACCTCGGCCCGCGCATGGCGACCCAGGCGCTGATGGCCTTCCGCCATCCCGAGCTGCGCGTGCATTTCGTCGCCAACCTGGACGGCGCCGACCTTGCTACGACGCTGGCGACGCTGCAGCCGCGCACCACGCTGTTCGTCATCGCCAGCAAGACCTTTACCACCCAGGAGACCATGCAGAACGCAGCCTCGGCCCGTGCCTGGCTGGTTGCAGCGCTGGGCGAGGCCGCCGTGGCCCGCCATTTCGTCGCCGTGTCGACCAACCTCGGCGAAGTCGCCCGCTTCGGCATCGACCCGGCCAATGCCTTCGCCTTCTGGGACTGGGTGGGCGGGCGTTACTCGCTGTGGTCGGTAATCGGCCTGCCGCTGGCGCTGGCCGTCGGCTTCGACAACTTCGAAAAGCTTCTGGCCGGCGCACATGCCATGGACCAGCACTTCTTCACCGCGCCGCCGCAGGCGAACCTGCCCGGCCTGCTGGCGCTGCTCGAAATCTGGAACACCAACTGCCTCGGCGCCGACAACCGTGCCCTGCTGCCATACAGCCAATCGCTGGGCCTGCTGCCGCGTTACCTGCAGCAACTGGAAATGGAGTCCAACGGCAAGCCGGTAGATCGACAGGGCGCGCCGCTCGAATGCGCCGTGGCGCCCATCCTCTGGGGCGAGCCCGGCACCAACGGCCAGCACGCCTTCTATCAGCTGATCCATCAAGGCCACCGCCTGATTCCCTGCGAGTTCATCGCCTGCCGCAACGCGGATTTCGACCTGCCCGGCCACCACCCCAAGCTGTTGGCGAACTGCTTCGCCCAAAGCGAAGCACTGATGCGCGGCAAAACCCTGAACGAAGCCACGGCCGAACTGCTGGCCGGCGGCATGGCGGCGGACGAGGCGGCCCGCCTCGCGCCCTTCCGCAGCTTTCCCGGCAACCAGCCTTCGACCACCCTGCTGCTGCCGCGCATTGATCCCTTCAACCTCGGCGCGCTGCTCGCGCTTTACGAGCACAAGGTCTTCGCCGAGAGTGTGATCTGGGACATCAATCCTTTCGACCAGTGGGGCGTCGAGTATGGCAAGCAGCTCGCCAGCCGCCTGCTGCCCGTCATCGAGGGCAAGGCGCCCGCCGCCGGACTCGATAGCTCGACCGCGGGACTGATCGCTTACTGCAGCGCCAGGTGAAGATTCTTTTTGCCACCTCCGAGATCGCCCCCTGGGTCAAGACCGGCGGCCTTGGCGACGTTGCTGGCGCACTGCCCGCCGCGCTGCGTGCCCTGGGCCATGACGTGCGCGTGCTGGTGCCGGCCTACCCGGCGCTGTTGCAGGCCTTTCCCGATGCCCCGGAGATCGCGCGCCCGCACTGGCTGGGCGGCCTGTTGCCGACACCCGGCCTGCGCCAGGCCGTGGCGCCTGACGGCACGCCACTGCTGCTGCTCGACTATCGCCATTACTTCGACCGCCCCGGCAATCCCTATCTCGGTCCCGAAGGACGCGACTGGCTCGACAACCACCTTCGCTTCGGGCTGCTGTCGCGCGTCGCCGCCTGGCTGGGCTCTGAGGCCAGTTCGCTCGACTGGGTGCCCGACGTGGTCCATTGCAACGACTGGCAGACCGGGCTGGCACCGGCCTACCTCGCCTACCGCGCGGAACGTCCGGCGAAGTCCCTGTTCACTTTGCACAACCTGGCCTTCCAGGGGCTCTTCGACCACGCGTCGCTGTTCGAGCTTGGCCTGCCGGATGCGGCCTGGAGCATGCATGGCGTCGAGTTCTACGGGCACCTGTCATTCCTCAAGGCCGGCCTGCAGCATGCAAGCGCCATCAGCACGGTCAGCCCCAGCTACGCCCGCGAGATCCAGACCGACGCCGAAGGCATGGGCATGGCCGGCCTGCTGCGACATCGCGCCGACGATCTCACCGGCATCCTCAACGGCATCGACACGCGGGACTGGGATCCGACGCGCGATCGCCATCTGGCGAAGCACTATGGCCCGCGCCGGATCGAGGACAAGGCAATCAACAAGGCCAAACTGCAGGAGGAGGTCGGGCTGGAGGTGCGCGCCGACCTGCCGCTGTTCGCAGTGGTGAGCCGGCTCACCGAGCAGAAAGGGCTGGACCTGTTCCTCGATGTCGCCGCCAAGACCATCGACCTGCCGGCACAGATCGTGGTCCTGGGCAGCGGCGCGCACGCGCTGGAGCACGGCTGGAACAGCTTCGCCCAACGCCATCCCGGCCGTTGCGCGGTGCGCATCGGCTTCGACGAAGGCTTCGCCCATCGCATCGAGGCCGGCGCCGACATCTTCGTCATGCCCTCGCGCTTCGAGCCCTGCGGCCTCAACCAGTTGTACAGCCTGCGCTACGGCACCCCCCCCGTGGTGCGCGCCACGGGCGGACTGGCCGACACCGTGATCGACGCCGCCGACGAAAAGCACGGCAACGGCTTTGTCTTCGGCCCGGCCACCGCCACCGCCCTGTACGCCGCGCTGCAGCGCGCCGCCGCCGCATGGCGCGACCCCGACATCTGGCGCCGGCTGCAAAAGCACGGCATGGCGCGCGATTCGAGCTGGGCCGAAGCCGCCGGCCACTACGCCGCGCTTTACAAGAGGCTCGCCGGCTGAGCGGCGGACCATGCAAAAAACCACCCTCACCCTGATCGCCGCCGTCGCCAGGAATGGCGTGATCGGCCAGGACAACCGCCTGCCCTGGCGCCTGCCGGCGGACCTCCGGCACTTTAAGGCGCTGACCACGGGACACGCCGTGATCATGGGCCGCAAGACCTGGGAATCGCTGCCGGAAAAATTCCGCCCCCTGCCTGGCCGGCAGAACATCGTCCTCACGCGCAACGCGGCTTACCGCGCCGACGGCGCCGTGGTGGTCACCTCGCTGCCCGCCGCCCTGGCTGCCGCCGCAGGTGACGAAGCCTTTGTCATCGGCGGCGCCGAACTTTACAAGGCCGCGCTGCCGCTGGCCGCCCGCCTGCAACTGACCGAGATCGACGCCGACTTCGCCGGCGACACCTGGTTTCCGCCGCGCGACCCGCAAGCGTGGCGCGAAACGGCGCGCGATGCGCAGCGCGACGAAGCAGGGCTCGGCTACGCCTTCGTGAGTTACGAGCGGACCTGACTCGCCGTCCCGTCAGCGCCGACTTTTTACTTGTCATCGGCAGCAAAGCAGTGGAAGCGGCCGATGGCTATTGCTGGAGTTAGTTCAGCTGGGGTTAAGGTTTGTTCGATGTCTGCCCTGGACGTGATGACGCGGGGATGATGCACAGGGATCAGCGGGCAGACGTTGAATAAACCTCGAAGGAGGAAACCGCGGGATGCAGCGGGGGCGGTCAGGACGAGAGACCCGCTATG
>CAJBYR010000270.1 GCA_903959855.1 uncultured beta proteobacterium | reverse complement strand
CATAGCGGGTCTCTCGTCCTGACCGCCCCCGCTGCATCCCGCGGTTTCCTCCTTCGAGGTTTATTCAACGTCTGCCCGCTGATCCCTGTGCATCATCCCCGCGTCATCACGTCCAGGGCAGACATCGAACAAACCTTAACCTAACCGGCCCGTCAGAAACAATGACTAAGAAATATGATTCGTGGAGCGAGACTCGCGAAAACGGCACTCTGAAAGGCCGCTCCTCTAACCATTGCCGCCATTGCAGTACCGCGCATTACCCCGGCGCGCAGGCCACCGCTGTGGGAAGCAGCAGCGGCTGCGGAACAGGCGGAGAACGATCCTCACTGGGATTCGTCAGCCCAGCCCATACCGGAAATTGAGTTCGATCAGCGCATCGCCGGTAGGTGGGGTGGGGGAGGCTTTTCTGCGAATCGTGATGCATGCCGGCCCGAAAGCGACGATTGACGGCTACGCCCGGCGTCAACCATACTCCCCGAATGCCCATTGGATTGCCTATCCCTTGACGATTCCCTTGTTTCACCGCGACTGGCTAACAGCCATGCTGCGCGGACTGCTGTTGGCCCTGCTGCTGCATCTGGGCCTGACGGCTCTGCCGGCCAGCGCCGACGGCAAATACTATGCCGCGTCCGACCGCATTCCGCCGTATCTGCCCTACCAGCGCGCGCTGATCGCTTTCGACGGCGAGCGCGAGATCCTGGTGGTGCAAAGCAAGTTCCAGGGGGCGGGCAATGAGCCGCTGGGCGACATCGGCTGGGTGGTGCCGGTTCCGGCGCTGCCGCAGGTGGGCACCCTGAGTCCGGCGGATGCCGATGCGCTGTTCACGAAATTGCAGCGCGCGACCCGGATCGAGACGGTTAGCGTCGGTGACTGGCTGCGCGGCGTGCTGATCCTGTTAGGTGCGCTGGCGCTGGCCCACTCGCTGATGGCGCTGATCCGGCTGCTCTTCAGCGGTACCCGCAACGGCACGATGGCCTGGCTGAGCCTGGCATTGGTGACCCTGTTAGGCCTGCTACCGGCAGTGAGGCAGCCGCTGGCCCCGTTCTTCTTTGTTGGGTTGCTCGCAATTTCCGTAGTGTTCAGCTCCGTTGCTCTGTTCGAGTTCATCCGCGGCGGCGCCTGGAAGCGACGTGCCAGCTATGGCGGCTGGAATCAGGCCACCCTGATCCTGGGCGGCCTGCTGTTTCTGGTGATCGAGATGAGCCCGCAGTTCGCCGAACACACCGGAAAGGACGGCGTAGAGGTGATCAAGAAAGACGTCGTCGGCAAACTGGAAATCAAGGTGATACGCGCACGCACGGCGAGCGAGCTCACCGACTGGCTGCAGGCACAGCGCTTCGGCTTCGATCAGGAGGATGTCGCGGCCTTCGCGAGCTATGTGGCGCAGGGCTGGGTTTTTGTCACCGCGCGCCCGGTGGCGGGGGCGCAACGCGCGGAGGTTATCGGTCAGCGCGGCATGCTGGCGCCGCTAGTGCTGGTGTTTCCGACCAAGCAGGCGATCTATCCGCTCGCCCTGACCGCCACTGCCGCCAGGGAATTGCAGACCCGGATCGATCTGTATGTTTTCAGCCAGAGCAAGATGGACGCGGGCGGGCGAATGCAGATGAGCTATGCCGCCGCCGACCGGCAGGACCCGCTTCTTCTCCTGGCAGACCGGGTCGAACCGAAGCATGCGCTGGATCGGGCCACGCTCAAGGAAGGCTTTCTGACGCGCTTCTACGGAAAGCTCGACGAGCAGCAAATGCGCAGCGACCTGGTGCTGCTGCCGGCCGCGGACAACACGCCATATACCTGGGAGATTGTCTGGTGAATTCAAGCCGACGGAGTCGGTACTGGATACGCGGCTACATGGCCCGCCACCGTAAGATCTATCGGTGGTAGCCGACTGCCTCCATCCCTTGAGACTCACCGTGAAAGGCTGATCGATGGTTGCTTTGCCAGTCTGGGTTACGCTCATTGCCCTTGCCGCAGGCATGCTGATCGGCGGCATGCTTGCGAAATGGGCATTCCACCGACAGCCAGACCTCACTA
Organism: uncultured beta proteobacterium; assembly: GCA_903959855.1. Lineage (GTDB taxonomy): Bacteria > Pseudomonadota > Gammaproteobacteria > Burkholderiales > Rhodocyclaceae > Sulfuritalea. The sequence goes on along the minus strand of CAJBYR010000270.1, from coordinate 2,715 downwards.
TCGACAATGCGCTGAAGCGAATGCCGCTTCCGTTTGCTTTGGCAGCAATGCCTGCCGCGCTATTTTTGGCGCTATACCTCCAGAACGACGTGCTTCTTGCCGCGCTCTTCAAGCTTCCAGTGACGCTGGGTTACTGGGCCATCGGACTTGCCTGGGACTACTTTGCGGCCGTCACCGCCTTCCTGGGAGCATTTGTTGTCATGCTCGCTCACCGCGCGCAGCACGTCCAGCGCAATCAAGTTGTGCTGGCATGTAGCCTTCTGTTAGTCGCGGTGCTCGTCCCACAGTGGACCTTCACCCGCCCGGTGGCCGACAAACTGACGCACGACGTCGACCGGGATGGTGCCGTTTACCAAACCAGTGGCGTCAGCTGTGCTGCTGCGTCGGGCGCCAATATTGCCCGAACGCTTGGATTGATTGATGTGAGCGAAGCTGCCACGGCACGTGCGATGGGGACAACCCAACTGGGCACCACAATGCCGCAGGCAGTAGTCGGCATGAAGGCCCTCGGGATCTCCTGCACGCCGCTGTCTGCACCCGCTGATCCAATCCGCATTGAAACCCCGGCTTTCCTGTTTATTGACCATCCATCCGTTGGCCGCAATGGGCACGCCATCGCTCTACTTCGACGGAGCGGTGACAATCGTTATGTTGTTATTGATCCTCTGTCCGGGCGGCAATCCTGGACGCGCGAGCAACTGGACAAGGTCTGGCACGGGTTTGCCGTCAGTTGTCGAAAGTAGAGTACGTCGTCGTCCCTGCAAGATTTATCTGACGCCACACCTGCCCAGCTGGGGATGGGCCGTAATGCCGTGAGACGTGCCTCATGATGCGCACTCGGAGTCGTCGAGCCAAACATCGACGCGATCAAGACAGCGAAATACAGGCGCAAGAAATCTGCCCTGAGCCCCAATCGGACCATCGTCCGCCTCAACCAGCGCAAGCTGTAGCCCGCCGCACACAGCACCGCGTGCAGCGTCACCCAGTTGTCCCTTCAGATGACAGCGATCCATCCGGTGATCCGACTTCAGAAAAACCCTTTGCTGCGACGCACTACCGAAAATTGCGCGGCCAAGATTGCGTTTCCACACAGCCTCAGTCTTGAAGAGTCATCGACCCAAGCAAACCGTGAAAACCTTCGGCAACGGCGGTTCCAGAATGCAAGCTGCCTGCTGACAACGTCATGGCCTATGTCGGTTCCCGCCACAAACCGGAGATAATCCGCGTCGAGGAAATAGCTATAGCCAATCTGCCAAATAGGGTATCAACGGAGTCACGCTTGACTGGCTGACCCTACAGCGCCCCCTCAAAATCTGGTGCATCCGGTATCGTGACCGGCATACTCAAGTTACTTCTCTTTCTTTGGATTAACCAATCAATGAATTCCACTTCAGCCACTCATGAAGACGAAGTTGCTGTCACACCTTACGGCTCTAGATGGACGAGATGGATCAGACCCATAGGCCTTTCACTTCTGCTGATCTTCTTGGACGGCTTGGGCGTCTTTGCTTTTCTAATTGGCGCCATTCTGATCCTGGTCTATTTGCCAAGAAGCTTTCTGGCAAAGAAATATGCGGCCTGCCGAAAGGAGCGGATGATACGGTTTGCAATCTATCTGTCGGCCGTTGTTGTGATTTTGGGCCTGATTCCAATCAATAAGCAAATCGCCGAAGAACGCGCAGAAAGAATCATAGCGGCGGTTGAAAACTACAAGGCTGCCAACGGCAAGTATCCTGATCGTCTCGATCAACTTGCACCTCAATTCATCGCAGAGATACCTACCAGAGCCAGGATCTCTTTCGCGGATATCGGGTTTCGCTATCACGCTGGAAGCGAAGGACGTCCTACCCTTATGTACCTGGCCATGCCACCGTACTACAGGAGGGTCTATTCGTTTCAGACAAGGTCATGGGGTTTCATTGATTGACCGCAGCACTTTCCCCAATCGTCTGTCCTGTGAGCCGAACACTAGTCTTTGGAATGTCCGTTAGACTCTAACGCCGGCCCCCCAAATATAATGCCGCTGGCATCGTCAATGACCGGAACCGCTCAACTGCCGCCTTCTGGGTCGAAATATCACCGACGCATGTCGAACGGCAGCTTCCGCGTTTCCCGCGTTTCCCGCGAATGACCGCTCCCGGTTTTTGCCACCGTCGGTTTAGGGCACTGACCTGTCGGACAGCGTCGGTACCTGAGTGTCTCTTCCCGGCCTGAAAGGAGGCGGAGTCGCCGGGAGCATCGCCCGCAACAATGTGCGGGCCGTATCCTTCAGTTCGCCACGCAGTCCACGTAATAGCGCACCGTGCCGTTGCTGCCGTCCTTGACCAGGCCGTGGATGTCGGTTTCGAAGCCGGGGAATTTCTCGTTGAACTCGCGGGCGAACTTCAGGTAGCGGACGATGGTGGCATTGAACTGTTCGCCCGGGATCAGCAGCGGAATGCCGGGCGGATAGGGCGTCAGCAGCACTGCCGTGACACGCCCTTCCAGTTCGTCGATGGACACGCGGTCGATTTCGCGGTGCGCCATCTTGGCGAAGGCGTCGGCCGGGCGCATCACCGGCACCATGTCGGACAGGTACATGCGGGTCGTCAGGCGGGCGATGTCGCGCGCCTTGTACACCTCGTGGATCTGGGTGCACAAGTCCTTGAGGCCGACCCGCTCGTAGCGCGGATGCTTGGCGACGAACTCGGGCAGCACCTTCCACAGCGGATGGTT
>CAJBYR010000269.1 GCA_903959855.1 uncultured beta proteobacterium | reverse complement strand
CTGGGCGAAGAAGTCGCCGCCGGCGGCACGGCGCGCTATGTCGATTCTTCGGTCGAGCGCATGCAAGTCAAGGTGCGCCACATGAACGACAACCGCCACCACATCACCTGCAACGGCCGCCCACTGCCGCTGACCGGCACCGGCACGCGCGGCGAGTATGTCGCCGGCGTGCGCTACCGCGCCTGGAGCCCGCCTTCGGGCCTGCACCCGACCATAGGCGTGCAGGCACCGCTGGTGTTCGACCTGGTCGACAGCTGGAGCGGACGTTCCATCGGCGGCTGCACCTATCACGTCGCCCATCCCGGCGGACGCAGCGAGGACACCTTCCCGGTCAATGCCAACGCGGCCGAATCGCGTCGCGTCGCGCGCTTCTGGAACCACGGCCACACGCCCGGCCCGATGCATGTGCGGCGCGAAGGCCGCAACCCGGACTACCCGCTGACGCTCGACCTGCGGCGTGCGCCCGAGGCCTGGATGGAAGGCGCGCCTTCGATCGCCACCGAGCCGATACAGTCGCAGCAGTAGCGCCGGCAAGAGTCGGCGCTATTGCTACGGCACTGCGCTGCCGCGTCTGCTCGCTTCGCCAGAACCTGCCTCACGCTGACTGCGCCCAATGGGTGCTCGGCGTGCCCATACGCACGTAAGGCTGAAGCAAGGGAAATCGATTCAAATACCTGATAGATATGGATTTGCAGAAAGTGGCGGACAACCTGCCTCGAGAGACTCATTAACAGACAGGCCAACGGGCAGGGGGCTTAGTGCGGCAAGCAAGTACGTTGGCAGCAGAAGCCCGGGCCGGGATACTCACCGCCGTCAACCTCAGCCCGATTGACGTCGGCTACGGCCTGATGATGGTCTCGGCCTTCGGCCTGCTTTATGCCGGGGAAGGGATAGCTGCAGCCTTTCTCGCGGTCATCGTCGGCAATCTGGTCCCGGCAGTGATCGGACGCTCGGGGCAGTTGTTTGCCGGAGCCCGGCCGGCGCAGACCCTGCTGATCGCCGAGCTGCTAGCCCAGGTTGCCCGCAATGCCGACGCAACACCCGACTTCTCCGTACTGTTTGCCTACCTTGCAATCTGCACCATCCTTGCCGGCAGTCTGCAGATGGCGCTCGGCCTGCTGCGTGCCGGCAGCGTGGTCAAGTATCTGCCGGTCCCGGTGCTGGCCGGCTACATCAACGCCGTGGCGCTGCTGATCATTCTTTCGGCTGCCACCATGATCCTCGGCTTTCCGCGCAGCATCACGCTGGCCGACATGTGGACCGGCTTTTCCTCAAAGACGCTCTGGAGCGCGGGCATGGGCCTCGTCCTGCTGGCGCTGATGGCCTGGGTCAATACGCACTACAAGAAAATCCATTGGTCGGTAGCCGGCCTGTTCGGCGGCATCGCCCTGTACTACCTGTTCTCCGCCCTGCACGGCGAACGCTTCGGCGACAACCTGCCCGCCGTTGCGGCCATCACCCCGCCATGGGACAGTCTGCGGCAGTTCCTTGCCGGCAACCTGCCGCTGCCGGTGGGCGACCTGGCCAGAACGGTCCTGCCTTATGCAATGGCCATCGCCATGCTGAACGCCATCGAAACCCTGCTGGCAGCGGCGCGTGCCGAGGAAATTTCGGGACGCCGCTGTGACGCCAATCAGGTACTGATCGATCAGGGCGTAACCAACATGCTCGGCGGGTTGATCGGGGCACTGCCGATTGCGCCGTCAATCTCGCGGGTCAATATCGGATGGGATCTGGGCGGACGCCGCTTCCATTCGCTCGGAACTGCCGCCGCGACCGCCGCGGCCATCATGGCCTTCGGCGGCCCCCTGATCCACTGGGTTCCCAAACTGGTGGTCGGTGCCGTGATGGTCTTTCTGGCCTGGACCATGATCGATGCATGGAGCCAGGGCCAGATCCGCAAACTGTGTGAGCGCCACAAGCTCGAAGACAGCCTGCGCCGGCAGGTTCAGACCAACATCACGATCATGCTGGCCGTGATCGCCGTCGCCTTTTCCGGGCACCTGATCGCTGCCATGTTTGCCGGCGCCCTGCTGGCCATGTTTCTCTTTGTCCGCGATTACAGCCGCTCGGTGATAGGCCGCTCGTTTGCCGGCTCCCACCGCCATTCGGTCGTGATGCGAACCGAGCAGAAAGCCCGCCACCTTGAGTCCGCCGGCCACTGCATACATGTCATCGAACTCAATGCCCCTATCGTGTTCGGTACCGCCGACCGCCTGCTGAACCATCTGACCGGACTCTCGTCACAAATCCGCTTCCTGATTCTTGACTGTCAGCGGGTGCGCGAAATCGACGACAAGGGTGCACGGATCTTTGTCCGCATTGCACGGCAACTCAAGGAGCTAGGGGTTGAGCTTCACCTTTCCTTCATGCAGCCCGACGGCCCGCGCGGCAGCACGCTCAAGGATGCCGGGTTGCTGCAGTCATTGCCGCTGCGGCATTGGCATGCAGATACCGATCAGGCGCTGGAGGCCGTGGAGGAGACGCTGATCGCAGAAGCCAACTTCCCCGACCGGGAAAGCATGGACCTGCACCACCTCGACATCACTGCCGGTCTCGATGAAGCAGAACTCACCATCCTGCACCGGCACCTTCACGCCGACTGCTACCCCGCCGGCGGCAAGGTGTTTTCGCACGGCGCGGCCGGTGACCGCTTCTACATCGTCGCCATCGGGCAAGTTGAGATACGTCTGCCCATGGCCGACCGCCAGGGCACCATGCGACGAATCGCGGCCTTTCCCCCGGGCGTGATCTTCGGCGAGATGGCGATGTTCAACGGCTCTCCGCGCAGTGCCGATGCCATCGCCGTCGGTGAGACCTCACTGTGGCAACTGTCTTCAGAGTCACTGAACCAACTCAAAGCCGAGTACCCCGAGGTTGCCGGAAAACTGATGTACAACATCGCGCGGCAACTGTCGGCGCGGCTCTCGGTCACCAATGATGAACTGGTCTACGCCACGCGCAGTTGAGCAGCGGAGTACCCGAACCGGAAACCTGGATGGAAGGCGCTACCCATCCCCAACAAACGGTTGAGGCACAGCAGTAAGGCGGTAAAAACCATTTTCATTCCGGCATGGTGCACAATTGCCTTCGACTCGGCAAGGCTGGCCGGGGCAGCGGCATCAATACGGCAACGACCCCTGACCAACGGCGAAGGAAACCACCATGAAACGCTTGTCTGTCTTCACTGCCGGACTCCTGCTTCTGATCACGCTTTTCGGCTGCGCATCCACACCCCAGGGCTCCGCCTGGGTCACTCTGATCGACGGCGACAAGGGACTGGAAAACTGGAATACCGTTGGTGACGCCAACTGGAGGGCCGAGGGCGGCGCGATCGTCGCCGACAAAGGCAAGGCCGGCTTCCTGGTTTCGAAGGAAAGCTACAAGGACTTCGTGATCCAGGCCGAGTTCTGGGCCGAAACCGACACCAACAGCGGCATCTTCCTGCGCCTCTCGGACACCGCCAAGATCACGGCCGACAATGCCTATGAAGCCAACATCTGGGATATCCGTCCCGACCCGATCTATGCCACGGGCGCCATCGTCAATCACGCGCCGGTACCGGTGCCGGTCATCCACAAGGCCGGCGGCAAGTGGAACACTTTCGAGATCACGGCGAAGGGTCCGAGCCTGACCGTCAAGTTCAACGGCGCAACCACCGCCGCCATCGAAAACGGCAAGTTCGCCAGCGGACCGTTCGCGCTGCAGTTCGGCCCCGGCGTCAAGGGCGTCACCGGCGGCCCGATCAAGTGGCGCAAGGTGCAGATCCGGGCGCTCTGAGAACCCGGGCGAGCCCCGGCCCGTTGCCGAGGCCATGCCCGAAGATCACCGCAAAAGCGCCGGAACCTGCGCCGGTGACTTCTATTTGTCCTTCAGCTTCATGATGCCCATGGCG
>CAJBYR010000268.1 GCA_903959855.1 uncultured beta proteobacterium | reverse complement strand
TGAAGGCCCCCGCTGCAAGGACTCGACGCAAGAACACTCCCGCTCACCCCTTATTCTTATTGATTTAAAGCAGTTACCGTTTCTCGGAACCGCTATTTCTTGTTTTTGGGAAACAACTTCCGGACTCAATTTGCTGCAGGCTCTGCAAGGCACTGATACTCAAGCCATTCATGGTCATAGGTGACCACAGAGTGACCGGGCGAAAGGCACAATTGCCGCGAGTTTTTCAGGCTATGCAATATATGTTCCACAACTCGCTTCCTGCCGCCGGACCTTCAGCATCGGGCGCAAACCGCGCGAACCGCGAGCCGCTACGGCAGCTCCTCGACCTTGAGCAAAAGTCGGCGCTGGCGGGACGCCGATTGGGTGCCATAGCGCGTAATTCCCGTCGTTCCGCCGGACTGGTCGCCGACCGAAGCGCCGAGCTCCATCCATTCGCCGAGCCGGCCGCTGACGGTGGTCAGCAGGCGCGTGCTATTCACCGATCCCGGCACCGGTCCGGCGGTATCCTCGCGCGGGCTGATCTCCAGGGTGACGCGATCGCCCGCCAGGCGCGGCATGGCAACAAAGCCGGTGCCCAGGTCGCGCTGCACCAGGGTTTCCGAAACCACGGCGCCGGCCGGCGTCAGCACCAGTTGGCGCATGGGCAGGAAATAGCTCTGCCCGACCATGATCGCCGCCCGCCCGCCGTCGATGGTCTGCACCTGCTGCGCGACGTCGCGCCGGCTGCGACTGTCCGACTGGTAGAGGTGGCCGCGGCCCGAAATCGCCGTACCGCCGGCGCCGACTTCCACCCGCCCCGTGACGCCGGCGCCGCGATCCGAGCTGCTGTCGGCGCCGTCCTGGCGCAGGCTGATCATCAGGCGCCGCTGCGGCGTATCCAGTGCCGCAATGAGCTGGCGGATTTCAGCGACATTGCGCGCCGACGCACGGACGAAAAGCTTGTCGTTCATGCCGTTCAGCGCGCCCCCCGGTTCGATAAAGGGCAGCAGCTGCGGCACCAGCTGCTCGGCGCTGCGGTGGCGCAGGCTGATGATCTCCAGCCCCTGGCCCCAGGTCAGCGAACTCAGCAAATACAAAGCAAAAAAGAGTCGTTTCATATGTCTCGCCCCTGACTCTATACTCCCGCCTTCCATCGACCGGAGGAAGCCCGAACATGAAAATCGAAACCATCGCCGTGCATGGCGGCTACAGTCCCGACCCGACCACCAAGGCCGTCGCGGTACCGATCTACCAGACCACATCCTACGCTTTCGACAATACCCAGCACGGCGCCGACCTGTTCGACCTCAAGGTCGCCGGCAACATCTACACGCGGATCATGAACCCCACCACCGATGTGCTGGAAAAGCGCATGGCGGAACTCGAAGGCGGCATCGCCAGCCTGGGTGTGGCCTCGGGCATGGCGGCGATTACCTACGCGATCCAGACCATCGCCGAAGCCGGCGACAACATCGTTTCGGTGGGTACGCTCTACGGCGGCACCTACAACCTGTTCGCCCACACCCTGCCGCAATACGGCATCGAAGTCCGCTTCGCCGACTACCGCAATCCGGAAAGCTTCCGCGCCCTGATCGACGGCCGCACCAAGGCGGTGTTCTGCGAATCGATCGGCAACCCACTGGGCAACGTGGTTGACCTCGCGGCGCTGGCGAAAGTCGCGCATGAAGGCGGCGTGCCGCTGATCGTCGACAACACGGTGCCCACGCCCTACCTGTGCCGCCCCTTCGAGCACGGCGCCGACATCGTGGTGCACGCGCTGACCAAGTATCTCGGCGGCCATGGCAACAGCATCGGCGGCGTGATCGTCGATTCCGGCAAGTTCCCCTGGGCGGAACACAAGGAGCGCTTCAAGCGCCTCAACACGCCGGACGTTTCCTACCACGGCGTGGTGTACACCGAGGCCCTCGGCCCGGCGGCCTACATCGGCCGCTGCCGTGTGGTGCCGCTGCGCAACACCGGCGCGGCGATCTCGCCCTTCAATTCCTTCCTGATCCTGCAGGGCATCGAAACCCTGGCGCTGCGCATGGACCGCATCTGCAAGAACACGCTGGCCGTGGCGAACTTCCTCAAAGGCCACGCCAAGGTCAAGTGGGTCAATTACGCCGGCCTGCCCGACCATACCGACCATGCGCTGATCCAGAAGTACTGCGGTGGCCGCGCCTCCGGCATCCTGTCTTTCGGCGTCGAAGGCGGCATGGCCGGCGGCGGACGTTTCCAGGACGCACTCAAGCTGGTGACGCGACTGGTGAACATCGGCGACGCCAAGAGCCTGGCCTGCCATCCGGCCAGCACCACGCACCGCCAGCTCGGCCCCGAGGAAATGAAGAAGGCCGGCGTCTCGGAAGACATGGTGCGCCTATCGATCGGCATCGAGCACATCGACGACATCAAGGCTGATCTGGAGCAGGCGCTGGCGGCGGTGTAGGGGATTGGGAGAGATTTGGGTCACCCCATCCCCCTCCCAGCCCCTTCAAAGGGGGAGGAGTTCAGCTCCCTCCCCGTCAAGGGGAGGGTTGGGGTGGGGATGGGGTCGCCATCTGTGAATCTCGCTGCAACGCAGACCAAATCACCGCGGCCACCGTGTCGATATCTCGCAAGACCTCATTGTTCCAAAACCGCAGGACAAGGAATCCCGCCTCCTGCAAGCATTTGTCACGCTCCTTGTCTCCCTCATCGTCCAGATGTTGCCCACCATCCACTTCCACAACCAAACGCATTTCCAGGCAGACGAAATCCAACACATAGTTCAGAAATGGATGCTGTCGGCGGAATTTGCATCCTGCCAATTGGCGGCCTCGCAATCGCTGCCACAAATGGATTTCGGCATCGGTCATGTTGTTACGCAGCTTGCGCTGGACATGGTTGTGGATGATCGAGCGGTTTGTTTGGCCTTTCATGTTTGAGTAGGCGTTCTTCCCATCCCCCTCCCGGCCTCCCCCTTGAAGGGGGAGGAGTTATGCACCCTCCCCTTCAAGGGGGAGAAGTTGTGCCCCCTCCCCTTCACGGGGAGGGCTGGGGAGGGGATGGGGTAGCCCACCGTTCCCGTTCAGGTAATCACCGTCGGCCGCTCGCGCCCGCTGCGCGCCTTGAGTCCGGAGATCTCGTCGGCGATGGCTATCAGGTCAGCCAGCAGCAGTTGCGCGTCGCCGCGCTGGCGTGACGGGTCGCCCTCGAAGGCTTCGAGGTAAAGGCGCAAGGTTGCGCCTTCCGTACCGGTGCCCGAAAGGCGGAACACAATGCGCGAGCCGTCGTCGAAAATGATGCGCAGCCCCTGCCCGGTCGACAAGCTGCCGTCGATCGGATCGGTATAACTGAAATCGTCGCAGACCTTCACCGAATAATTGCCGAAGGCCTTGCCCGGCAGCGCAGCGAAGGCGCCGCGCACCTGGTCCATGATGCCGTTGGCAATCTCGGTGGGCAGCGCCTCGTGGTCGTGCCGCGAATAGACGTTGCGGCCGAATACGGCCCAGTGGTCTTCAAGGATCTGCTCCACCGACTGCCGACGCTTGGCCAGGATGTTGAGCCAGAACAGCACGGCCCAGAGGCCGTCCTTCTCGCGCACGTGGCTGGAGCCGGTGCCGAAGCTCTCTTCGCCGCAGAGCGTGACCTGCCCTGCATCCATCAGGTTGCCGAAGAATTTCCATCCGGTGGGTGTTTCAAAACACGGCACGCCAAGCCTTTTCGCGACGCGATCGGCCGCCGCGCTGGTCGGCATTGAGCGCGCGATGCCGGCAATGCCACTGGCGTAGCCGGGCGCCAGCGTGGCATTGGCGGCAATCACCGCCAGGCTGTCCGAGGGCGTGACGAAGAAGCCGCGACCGAGGATCATGTTGCGATCGCCGTCGCCGTCGGAAGCCGCGCCGAGATCCGGCGCACCGATGTCGAACATGATTTCCACCAACTCATGGGCGTAGGTCAGGTTGGGATCGGGATGGCCGCCGCCGAAATCCTCCAGCGGCACGCCGTTGATCACGCTGCCGGCCGGAGCACCGAGGCGGCGCTCGATGATCTCCTTCGCATAGGGGCCGGTCACCGCGTGCATGGCGTCGAAGCAGATTGCAAAGCCGCCGGCAAACAGCGTGCGGATCGCGGCGAAGTCGAACAGCGTATCCATCAGTTCGGCGTAGTCCGCAACCGGATCGATGACTTCGACGACCATGGCGCCGACGGCCTGCTTGCCGGGACGATCCAGGTCGACCTGCGGCGCATCGATGGTGCGATAACTGCTCAGCACCTTGCTGCGGGCGAAAATCGCGTCGGTGATCTTCTCCGGCGCCGGGCCGCCGTTGGGGGTGTTGTACTTGATGCCGAAGTCCCCCTCGGGTCCGCCCGGATTGTGGCTGGCGGAGAGGATCAGGCCACCGAAGGTGCGGTACTTGCGGATCACACAGGAGGCGGCGGGCGTCGACAGGATGCCGCCCTGCCCGACCAGCACCTTGGCGAAACCGTTGGCGGCGGCCATGCGCAGGATCACCTGGATCGCCTCGCGATTCAGGTAGCGACCATCGCCGCCCAGGGTCAGCGTGGCGCCGGCGGGAACTTCAATGGTGTCGAACACGGCCTGGACGAAATTCTCCAGATAGTTCGGCGTCTGGAACACGGCGACTTTTTTGCGCAGGCCCGAGGTGCCGGGCTTCTGGTCGTTGAATGGGGTGGTGGTGACGGTGCGGACGTTCATGGTGTATTCCCTGCGGGCTCGAAATCACGAGCGGCAGACTCTACCGCAACTCGTCCCCTGATCAACTCCTCCCCCTTCAAGGGGGAGGCCTACGTCACCTCCTCCCCCTTCAAGGGGGAGGCCTACCTCAACTCCTCCCCCTTCAAGGGGGAGGTTGGGAG
>CAJBYR010000267.1 GCA_903959855.1 uncultured beta proteobacterium | reverse complement strand
GCTGGCGGCCGGTGATCGTGTCATCGTCATCGGCGCGGCCGGCGGCGTCGGCAGCTTCATGACCCAGGTGGCCAAGGGCCTGGGCGCCGGAACGGTGATCGGCATCGACATCAATGAGGAAAAGCTGGAATTCATGAAGGGCTTCGGCGCCGACTTCACCATCAATCCGAAGGGCAAGACGCCCAAGGAAGTGAAGGAAGTGTTCAAGGCCTATTGCAAGGAAAAGGGCATCCCCTCGAATTACGGCTGGAAGATTTTCGAAGTGACCGGCACCAAGCCCGGCCAGGAACTGGCCCTGTCGCTGCTGTCTTTCACCGGCATGCTGATGGTGGTGGGCTATGGTACCGACGAGACCAGTTACATGCTGTCCAAGCTGATGGCCTTCGATGCCGAACTGATCGGCACCTGGGGCTGCCCGCCGGAGTTCTATCCCCACGTGCTCGAAATGTGCCTCGACGGGCGCATCGATCTCGCCAATTTCGTCGAAACGCGACCCATGAGCCAGATCGAGCAGGTGTTCGACGAGGCCCACCACGGCAAGCTCAAGCGGCGCGTGATTCTTACACCGGATTTTTGAACCGCAAACCGCAGACCATGAACCACAGAGACACAGAGACACAGAGAAAGACGAGAAATCCGATAGGTCGGAGTGGGAGTCTTGCTCAGGTTTCGCTTTCCTCTGTGCCTCTGTGTCTCTGTGGTGAGCCTTTTGGTATTGTCGAATTTATTAAGGAGAAATAGCATGGCATTGGAATGGCTACGCAGGGAAAACGATCTGAAGGATCACCAGCTCATCGACAACAGCCACTTCGGTGGCGACGCGCCGACGGTGATCTACGAAGAGCGTCCGGTGCTGGACGACAAGGGCGCCGCCGTTGCGGGCCTGTACTCGGCCTGGATCTGGCTCATCAATCCGACCCAGTACAACTCCTACACCACCGACTTGGTGAAGGGTGTCATCGCCGGCATGCAGCGCGCGTCCAGCGACCGCAAGATCGTCGCCGTGGTGTTCACCGCGGTCGGCGACAAGGCCTTCTGTACCGGCGGCAACACGGCTGAGTACGCCTCCTACTACTCCAAGCGCCCCAACGAGTACGGCGAGTACATGGACCTGTTCAACGCCATGGTCGACGGCATCCTCAACTGCAAGAAGCCGGTGATCTGCCGCGTCAATGGCATGCGCGTCGCCGGCGGCCAGGAAATCGGCATGGCCACCGACATCACGGTGACTTCCGACCTCGCCGTCTTCGGCCAGGCCGGTCCCAAGCACGGCTCCGCGCCGGTGGGCGGCTCGACCGACTTCCTGCCCTGGTTCCTCTCGATGGAAGATGCGATGTACAACTGCATCTCCTGCGAGACGTGGAGCGCCTACAAGATGAAGTCCAAGGGCCTCGTCACCAAGGCCGTACCGGTGCTGAAGAAGGACGGCCAGTGGGTACGCAATCCGTTGGTGCGCACCGACACCTACGTCGATGACGGCGAGATCGTCTACGGCGAGCCCGTCGCCGCCGACAAGGTCGCTGCTGCCAAGGCGCTGATCGCCGAATGCAAGACCGACTTCGAACTGCTCGACGCCGAGTGCAATCGCCTGGTGTGGAAGTTCGCCAACCTGTTCCCCAACTGCCTGATCAATTCGATCGACGGCATCCGCGGCAAGAAGAAGTTCTTCTGGGACCAGATGAAGCTGCCGAACCGGCACTGGCTGGCCGCCAACATGAACCACGAGGCCTGGCTCGGCTTCAATGCCTTCGACGCCAAGAAGCCGACCGGCAAGGACGTCATCGACTTCATCAAGTTCCGCCAGCTGGTGGCCGAAGGTGCGCTGTTCGACGACAAGTTCGCCGAGCAGGTGATGGCAAAACCCAAGTCCTGATCGTGCAGCTCAAGGACAGGGTAGCCATTGTCACCGGTGCCGGGCAGGGTATCGGCGCATGTGTCGCCGCCGCCTACGCCCGCGAGGGCGCCAGGGTGGCGGTCATCGACATGAACGGCGAGGCGGCGGAGAAGGTCGCCGCGGCAATAGTCGGCGCTGGCGGTACGGCGATCGGCGTCGCCTGCGACGTCTCGAACCGCGAGCAGGTCGAGGCGGCCGCCGCGAAGGCGAATGCCGCCTGGGGTCGCATCGACATCCTGGTAAACAACGCCGGCATCACGCGTACCGCGATGCTGCACAAGATGACGCCGGAGCAGTGGAACTCGGTGGTCGCAGTGCATCTGACGGGCGCCTTCAACTGTCTGCAGGCCGTGGTCGGCGGCATGATCGAGCGCAAGTACGGGCGGATCATCTATGTCACCTCGGCGGCCGGCGTGCTCGGCACCATCGGCCAGATCAACTACAGCGCGGCAAAGGCCGGTATTCTTGGCATGACCAAGAGCACGGCGAAGGAACTGGCGCGCTACAACATCACCGCCAACGCCATCGCTCCGGGTGCCGCAACGCCGATGACCGAGGTGATCCGCACCGACGAGAAGTTCAAGGACAAGTACCTCGACCGCATCCCCCTGGGTCGCTGGGCCGAACCGGAAGAGATCGCGCCGGTTTTTGTATTCTTTGCATCCGATGCCTCGGCGTATGTAACCGGGCAAATTCTCGCTGCCGACGGCGGCATGACGATTCACTGAAGGAACTTACATGAGCAGCCAACCGAGATTCAACTGGGAAGACCCGCTGTTGCTGGATCAGCAGCTGACGGAAGACGAGCGCATGGTGCGCGACACGGCGGCCTCCTACGCCCAGGGCAAGCTGGCGCCGCGCGTGCTGGAAGCCTTCCGCCACGAGAAGACCGATCCGGCCATCTTCCGCGAAATGGGCGATATGGGCCTGCTCGGCACCACGATTCCCGAGGAATACGGCGGCGCCGGCATGAACTACGTCTGCTACGGCCTCGCCGCGCGCGAAATCGAGCGCGTCGATTCCGGCTACCGCTCGATGATGAGCGTGCAAAGCTCGCTGGTCATGGTGCCGATCTACGAGTTCGGCAGCGAGGCGACCAAGCGCAAGTACCTGCCCAAGCTGGCCACCGGCGAACTGATCGGCTGCTTCGGCCTGACCGAGCCCAACCATGGCTCCGATCCCGGCAGCATGATCACCCGCGCCCGCGCCGTCGATGGCGGCTACAGCATTTCCGGTTCCAAGATGTGGATCACCAACAGCCCGATCGCCGACGTCTTCGTCGTCTGGGCCAAGGACGACGGCGGCCAGATTCGCGGCTTCGTGCTGGAGAAGGGCTGGAAGGGCCTTACCGCCCCGGCGATCCACGGCAAGGTCGGCCTGCGTGCCTCGATTACCGGCGAGATCGTCATGGACGAGGTGTTCTGCCCCGAGGAAAACGCCTTCCCGGATGTGCGCGGCCTCAAGGGTCCATTCACCTGCCTAAACTCCGCACGTTATGGAATCGCCTGGGGCGCGCTCGGTGCCGCCGAATTCTGCTGGCACACCGCCCGTCAATACACCATGGACCGCAAGCAGTTCGGTCGCCCGCTGGCCGCCAACCAGCTGGTGCAACTCAAGCTGGCCAACATGCAGACCGAGATCACCATGGCGCTGCAAGGCTGCCTGCGTCTGGGCCGCATGAAGGACGAAGGCACCGCGGCGGTCGAGATCACCTCGATCATGAAACGCAACTCCTGCGGCAAGTCGCTCGACATCGCCCGCGTGGCGCGCGACATGCTGGGTGGCAACGGCATTTCCGACGAATTCGGCGTGATCCGGCATGTGGTCAATCTGGAAGTGGTGAATACCTATGAAGGTACGCATGACGTCCATGCATTGATCCTCGGCCGTGCCCAGACCGGAATCCAGGCGTTCTCCTGATGAGTCGATGCGCGCGGGCCTGAATGGTGTACAGGGAGATTCTTCCGGATTTTTCTTTAGCTATCGATTATCCATATCTTCGGCAGTCCGAAATATTCCAACAGGAAGGGCCGAATCTCTCAAGGTTTGGTAGATTTCAGTTCGGGAAGTGTGTAGGCTTTTCCCATGAGTCATTGACGGGGACCCTGCGGTTTCGGCCATTCAGCGGTGATATTCGATTTCTTGATTTCTCGGAAAGCAGGCAGGAGCGGCCTGCTGCCATGCGTGGCGGCCGCCCTCTGTTTGCTGTTTTCCCCACACGTGATGGCAAAGCCTGACGAAACGCGCGTTGCATTGATCATCGGGAACTCAAGCTACAAGGCGGCGCCTTTGGCAAATCCCGCAAATGATGCCGCTGACCTCGCCTATGCCCTGGAGCAGAAAGGATTCACCGTCCTGGTGCGGGAGAACGTCAGCGAGCGCGGGCTGAAGGAGGCCGTGGAGATCTTCGCCAGCCACCTTAAAAAGGGCGGCGTCGGCCTGTTCTTCTTCGCCGGACACGGGATTCAGCTCAAGGATCAGAACTATTTGCTGCCGACCGATCTCGGGTTCGATAACGAGGCCGATATTTCCTTCAAATCGGTGAGCGCGGAGTATGTGCTGTCGCGCATGGCGGAGGCGGGGAATCGGGTCAATATCGTGATTCTTGACGCCTGCCGCAACAATCCCTTCCAGCAAGCACGTCGCTCCGTTTCCCGCGGGCTGGGGGTGATGAGCGTGGGCAAGGCGGAACGGGGAACCTTCATCGCCTACGCCACCTCGCCAGGTTCAACCGCGGCCGACGGCGAAGGGCGGAACGGTTTGTACACGAAGTATCTGCTGCAATCGCTGGCTGGCGGCGACAGCGATATCGACAAGGTGTTCGGTCGGGTGCGCAGTGCCGTGGTTCAGGAGACGTCCGGCGACCAGGTGCCGTGGATTTCCAGTTCGATTGTCGGTCATTTCCATTTTGATCCGGTACAGGACAGCATCGCCGAACGCACTCCGGCGCTCAAGCTGGCGCCGAACCCGGAGCAGGAACAGGCGGCCGCGATCGTCAAATATGATCCGCGCGAGGAGCGGGCCTATTGGGAAAAGATCAAGGATGGCAGGAACATCGCCGACTTTAAAACCTATCTCGAAAAGTTTCCCTCCGGGCCCCGTGCGGCCTATGCGCGCTGGATGACGCTGAAGTATGGTTCGGGTGCTGCCGTCGAAGTCGCGATCCGGGAAACGCAGGGATATCCAATCGCCATCCAACCGGCGGTCGTGGCGGCGCCAAAGGCGGACCTGGCGCCCTTGATGCCGCCTGCCGGCGTCCCCGGTTCGAGGGCGGGCGCTGATGATCCGTCCGCACCTGGCGCCGAATTCCGTGACTGTGCTGAATGTCCGCCAATGGTCACGCTTCCGGCGGGAAGCTTTGTGATGGGGAGCAGTGTGAACGACCTCATGGCGGAGGCCGACGAACAGCCCGCTCATCCGGTTCAGGTGGCCGCGTCATTCGCGATCGGGAAATTCGAGGTTACCCGTGGTCAATACGCAGCGTTTGTCAGGGATAGCGGCCGTTCCCATCCGCTGGGCTGCAATTCGACCCGAAGCGGACGCTTTCTCAACAACCCCAGGGCGAACTGGCAAAGTCCGGGCTTTTCCCAGCAGGACAGCGAACCCGTTGTCTGTGTCAGTTGGGATGATGCACAGGCCTATGTGTCGTGGCTGGCGAAGAAGACCGGCAAGCCGTATCGCTTGCCCAGCGAAGCGGAATGGGAATACGCGGCGCGGGGCGGAACCACCGGAAGCCGCTACTGGGCAGACAACTCCGCCGCCGCCGCATGCAGGTTTGCCAGCGTTGCCGACAACGCCTTCAAGTCTGTTGCGCGGGGCATGCAGTCGTTTCCCTGTGGCGATGGATACACCTACACCGCGCCGGTCGGGCGCTACGCTGCCAACGCCTTCGGCTTGCACGACATGCTGGGCAATGTCTGGGAGTGGGTCGAAGACTGCTGGAACCAGGGCTATGCGGGGGCGCCGAAAGGGGCCGAGGCGCGTTTGACGGGGACCTGCGAGGTCAGGGTGTTTCGTGGCGGGGCGTGGAACAGTAAACCGGCGTCCGTTCGCACGGCTTACCGTGATCGCGATACCCGGGATGAACGTCACGAAAATCTTGGCTTCAGGGTGGTACGGTGAATTCCTTGGCAAGCCCTGCAAAAGAGCAATGAACTAGATACTGACGCCGGCCCGCAGGCCGGACAATACAAAAAATCGCACAAAAATTCGCTACAAAGCGGAGGAGGAAACAGCAATGCCGGAACTGAGCACCGCCGACCACGGCGTATCGCCCCCACGGGTGCGCATTCCCCGCCACTACAACGCCGCCTGGGATCTGATCCAGCGCAACCTGCAAGCCGGGCGCGGTAACAAGGCGGCCTTTATCGACGATCAGGGCAGCCATACCTATGGCGAGCTTGCCGAGCGCGTCAATCGCTTCGGCAACGTCCTGGCCGGGTTGGGCATGCAGCAGGAAGAGCGCGTGATGCTGTGCCTGCTCGATACCATCGATTTCCCGACGGCTTTCCTCGGTTGCATCCAGGCCGGCATTATTCCCATTGCCGCGAACACCCTGCTGACGGCAGCCGACTACGATTTCATGCTGGGCGATTCGCGCGCCAGGACGCTCGTGGTATCCGAGGCCCTGTGGCCGGCGTTTGCGAACATCGTCGGCAAGCACGCGACGCTGAAGAACATCATCGTCTCGGGCAAGGACGGCAAGGGTCATTCGCTGTTCAGCGAACTGATGCAAAACGCCGGCACGCATTTCGAACCGGCGGAGACCACCTGCGATGATTTCTGCTTCTGGCTGTATTCCTCGGGCTCTACCGGCACCCCCAAGGGCACGGTGCATCTGCATTCGCATTTGATCCAGACCGCCGAACTGTACGGTCGCGCGATCCTCGGCATCCGCGAGAACGATCTGGTGTTTTCCGCGGCCAAGCTGTTCTTCGCCTATGGCCTGGGCAATGGCCTGACCTTCCCCATGGCAGTGGGCGCCACGGCGGTACTGATGGGCGAGCGGCCGACGCCGCAGGCGGTTTTCCAGCGGATCCGCCAGCACCAGCCGACCATCTTTTACGGGGTGCCGACGCTCTACGCGGCCCTGCTCGCCAGCCCGGACATGCTCAAGCGCGGCGAGATCGCGCCCCTGCGCGTCTGCACCTCGGCGGGCGAGGCCTTGCCGGCGGACATCGGCAAGCGCTGGACGGAAGCGCTCGGTGTCGAGATTCTCGACGGCATCGGTTCCACCGAAATGCTGCATATCTTCCTTTCCAACCGGGCCGGCGAAGTGCGCTACGGCACGACAGGCAAGCCGGTGCCGGGCTATGAAATACGCCTGATCGGCGAGGATGGCAATGCGGTATCCCAGGGCGAGATCGGCGAACTGCAGATCAAGGGCCCGAGTGCTGCCGCGCTGTACTGGAACAACCGCGAAAAATCGCGTCACACCTTCATGGGCGACTGGACGCGCAGCGGCGACAAGTACATCGAGATAGCCGACGGCTATTTCCAGTATTGCGGCCGTTCCGATGACATGCTGAAGGTCTCGGGTATCTACGTCTCGCCCTTCGAGGTCGAGGCGGCGTTGATGACCCATCCGGACATACTTGAAGCGGCAGTGGTCGCTCATGCCGATACCGACGAACTGATCAAGCCCAAGGCCTATGTCGTGCTGAAACCCGGAATCGAAGTGACGGACCAGTTGAGCGAAGCACTCAAGATCCACGTCAAGGAAAAGCTGGCACCCTACAAGTATCCGCGTTGGGTCGAGTTCGTAGCCGAACTGCCCAAGACCGCTACCGGAAAGATCCAGCGCTTCAAGCTCCGGTAATAGGGGTAGCGTCGATGCGCGTCCTGATCATCGAGGATGACCTCGATATCGCCACCAACCTCTATGAATTCCTCGAGGGGCGCGGCAATGTCGTGGATCTGGCGCGCGACGGGGTTACCGGCATGCATCTGGCGGTTACCGGGGAGTTCGATGCCATTGTGCTCGATCTTGGTTTGCCGGGTGTCGATGGGCTTTGCCTGTGCAGCAAGTTGCGGCGCGAGGCCAAACAGGACGTGCCGATTCTGATCCTCACCGCGCGCGACATGCTAGACGACAAGCTGGCCGCCTTCGACAGCGGGGCCGACGACTACCTGGTCAAACCCTTTGCCTTGCGTGAAGTCGAGGCGCGGCTGAACGCTTTGGCCGCACGCCGGCGGGGCCGCGTGGTGGATCGGCGCCTGAGCTACGAGTCCATTGAATACGATCCGGCCAAGTTCTCGGTGACCGTTGAAGGCAAGGCGGTACACCTGTCGCGCAAATGTTTGCTGCTGCTTGAAATGCTGATATCCGCGCCGCATCGCGTATTCACCCGCACCGAACTGGAGCGCGAGCTGTGGGGCGAGGAGCATCCGCAGAGCGATTCGCTGCGCAGCCACATGCACATGCTGCGCCGCGCGCTCACTGATGCGAAGGGACACGCGCCGATCGAGACCGTACACGGCGTCGGGTACCGGTTCGCCGTCGGCGATGGCCGTCAGGCATAGCCTTCGCCTCAAGTTCGCGTCTACCTTCGCGCTGGCTGGCGTGGTGCTGGTGCTGATCCATGCGATTGCGATTCATCAGCTCAACCGCCAGCAGGAATCCCAGCTCATCGATCAGATTGTTTCCGACGAAATGGAAGGGCTGCTGCAGCAGTTCGAGCGGCAAGGACGCATGGATGGCCCGCCCTACCGGGCGCTGCATCGCTATCAGGTGCGCCCGGATACCGAGGCGCTGTCTTTGCGCAAATGGTTCCGGGCCAGTTGGCTGATTCAGGGCTTTGTCGCGCTTGACGGCATCGAACGCAGCCAGTTGCCCGAAGAGTTGCGCCTGCTGGGGCCGGGGTTTCACGACGTCGGACACGGCGAAGACCTATACCGGGTCGAGGTTCGCGAGATAGGCAACGTCCGGTTCTATGTTGCCTATTCGGTTTCGCTGCACCAGGAGCGCGGCCGGCATTTCACGCAGGCGCTGGTGTTGAGCGCGGCAATCGCCACCCTGGTCACCGTGTTGATAGGGCTCTGGCTCTCGGGGCGGCTCACGCACCAGATTGTGGATCTGGCGCATCGCGTGCGCCAACTTGACGGCAAACAGGCCGGCGATACGCTGGAACAGCATTATCCCGAGCGTGAGGTGGCCGAACTGGCTGCCGCCTTCGATGGCTACCACGAGCGGACGGTGCGTCTGCTGGAACGCGAGCGGGCGTTCACCGCAGATGTCAGCCACGAATTGCGCACGCCGCTGACGGCGATCCTGACCACCTGCGAACTGATGCTGGATGACACGGATCTCTCGGCCAAGGCGCGCAGTCGTGTGGTCAAGATCTCCGCTGCCACCACGCGGTTGACGGAGCTGGTCAACGCGTTTCTGTTGATGGCGCGCGAGGAAACCGACGGTATCAGCGGCGAGGTTGATCTGCGCGAATGCGTGGCCGAAGCGGTGGAAAGCGTACGCGACCGCGCCGAAGCCAAGGGGCTCATGCTGGTGGTGGAACAAAGCGAGCCGGTGCTGCTGCGGGCGCCGAGGCGGGCGCTGCATGTGGTGCTGTCAAACCTGCTGGCCAACGCGGTGAGCTATACCGAGAGCGGTTCGGTGAGCTTGCGCAGCGAGGGGGGCGTGGTCGAGATCAGCGATACAGGGCCGGGGGTAAAGCCCGATCGCATTCCTGAGCTGTTCCGCCGCTTCCATCGCGGCGACGCGCGCGGTGGCGATGGCTTCGGCCTCGGCCTGGCCATCGTCAAGCGCATCTGCGAACAGGCCGGATGGACTATCTCGGTCGAAGCGCGCGAGGAGGGGGGGACGCGGGTGAAACTGGCGCTGATTTGACGAAGATTTGACAATCCCTTGACGGCGATTTGATGTTTGCTTCCTATACTGATCCGACAAGCGAAAAAGTACCCAAAAAGCCCCGTTCCACCCGCGCCCGGCTTGACGCTGCAGTATTGAGATGCTGTTATAGTCAGGCGCGTTTCGGAATGGCCGGTCAAGGCCGCACACATAAACCATGGAGGAGAAACTATGAGCCAGAACGACAAGGATGTTATTGCCCGCCGCGGGTTCCTCAAGGGAACGGCAGCCATCGCGGGTGCCACCGCTGTGGGCACGCTGTTGCCGTCGACCGGCGCCCTGGCGCAACAGGGCAAGCTCAAGATCGGCCTGATGCTGCCCTACACCGGCACCTTCGCCCAGCTTGGCGTCGCCATCACCAACGGCTTCAAGCTGGCGGTCGATGAGCGTGGCGGCAAGCTCGCCGGGCGCGAAATCGAATTCATCACCGTGGATGACGAATCCAACCCGGCCAAGGCGCCCGAGAACGTCAACAAGCTGGTGCAGCGCGACAAGGTCGATGTGGTCATCGGCACCGTGCATTCCGGCGTGGTGATGGGCATGGCCAAGGTGCTGAAGGAATCCGGCACGCTCTGGATTAATCCGAACGGCGGCGCCGGCGCCATGACGGGCGCGGCCTGCGCCCCCAATTTCTTCCGTACTTCCTTCTCCAACTGGCAGACCACGCACGCCCTGGGCAAAGTGCTCAAG
>CAJBYR010000266.1 GCA_903959855.1 uncultured beta proteobacterium | reverse complement strand
CGCGAATCCCACCCCCTCAAGCAATGGAAGCTGTCGCCGATCGACCTCGCCTCGCTCGACAAATGGGAGGACTACACCAAGGCCAAGGAAGCGATGTTCTTCCATACCGACACGGCGGATGCGCCATGGACCGTGATCAAGTCCGACTGCAAAAAGCGCGCGCGCCTCAATGCCCTGCGCTACATCCTGCACAAGCTGCCCTATACCAACAAGGACGTGGCGCAGATCGGCAACCTCGACACGCTGCTGGTCGGCCGCGCCAACATCGTCTACGAGCGCGGGGAAAACGCCGGCGTACTTCTCTGAGATTCGCGCGTGTACCGGCCCGCCCATTTCGCCGAGGACCGTGTCGAGGTTCTGCAGGCGCTGATACGCGAGCATCCGTTCGCGACGCTGGTGAGCATGGCCGGCGATGGCCTCGTCGCCGACCATTTACCGCTGCAACTTTCGGCTGACGGCACGCGTTTGCTGGGCCATGTCGCGCGTGCCAACCCGCTGTGGAAAATGGCGGCGGAGCAGGAGGTGCTGGTGATTTTTCAGGGGCCCCAGGCTTACGTCAGCCCGTCCTGGTACCCGACCAAGCACGAGCACGGCAAGGCGGTACCGACCTGGAACTATGTGGTGGTTCATGCCCGTGGTCGGCTCGCGACGATCGATGACCCGCAGCGCCTGCGCACCCTGCTCGACGATCTGGTGGATCAGCATGAAGGCGAACTCGACCGGCCATGGCAGGTATCCGATGCGCCCCCGGATTACATTGAAAAGATGCTTTCCGCCATCGTCGGCATCGAGATCGGCATCACCTCACTCGCCGGCAAATGGAAGATCAGCCAGAACCAGCCGGAAGGCAATCGCGCCGGCGTTGTTGCCGGCCTGCGTGAACGCGGCACCGACCATGCCGACGACATGGCCGCACTGGTCGCTGCGACCCTGCGCAATAGCAGCGCGAACTCATGAAGCTGAGCCAGGCCGAGCTGCCGGAACCCTCGGCCGACGCGCGTGCCGCGAGCGAATTGCTGCACGGAATCATTGCCGCCGAGATCACCGCGCGCGGCGGCTGGATCTCGTTTGCCCGCTACATGGAGCTGGCCCTGTATGAGCCGGGCCTGGGCTACTACGCCGGCGGCGCGCAAAAGTTCGGCGACCATGCGGCGGGCGGCGATTTCCTCACCGCACCCGAGATCACGCCACTGTTCGCCCAGGCGCTGGCAAGGCAAGTGGCGCAGGTACTGGCCGCCTCCGAATCGCTTGTCATTGAGGCCGGCGCCGGCAGCGGCCAACTTGCCGCCGACCTGCTGCCCGCTCTTGATGCACTCGGTTGCCTGCCCGAACGCTACCAGATCCTGGAACTCTCCGGCGCGCTGCGCGCCCGCCAGCAGGCGACGCTGGCCGAGCGGGCGCCGCGCTATCGCGACCGCGTCGAGTGGCTGGACACCCTGCCCGACAGCTTTTCCGGCTGCCTCCTCGGCAATGAAGTGCTGGACGCCATGCCCAGCCATGCCGTGCAGTGGAACGAAGATGGCACCGTCGCCGAGATCGGGGTCGGACTCAACGCAGGCACGCTGGTCGAAGCCGAGAGGCCGGCCCATGGCGCCCTGCTCGCGGCGGCAAAAGCGCTGGACATCGCAGCCGATTGGCGCGGCGAGATCAGCCTCGCCACGCGCGCCTGGGTCGGTGAGCTGTCGCGGCGTCTTTCGTGCGGCGCCTTGCTGCTGATCGACTACGGCCTGCCGCGCCACGAGCTCTACCACCCGCAGCGGAACGGCGGCACGCTGCGCTGCCACTATCGGCATCGCGTGCATCAGGATCCGTTCTGGTACCCCGGACTTTCGGACATTACCTCGCACGTCGATTTCACCGCCGTGGCCGAGGCCGGCTTCGACGCCGGACTGGACGTGATGGGCTACAGCAGTCAGGCCAACTTCCTGCTCAACTGCGGTATCGGTGAGCTATTGTCCGGCCCGGAAGTCGGCGCTGACGAGACGGCAAATTTGCGCGCCCGCGGCGCGGTCAACGTGCTGCTCTCACCCAACGAGATGGGCGAACTGTTCAAGGTGATCGCCCTCGGGCGTGGAATTCACGGGCCGCTGCTGGGCTTCGCCCGGGGTGACAAGGTGCATACGCTTTAGTCGCGCCGCCGGCGTATCGAACTGTGGCAACATGCCGGCCGGGAAAGCCCCGTCGCGGGGCGTCTGCAACTACTCAAAGGTTACCTGCTCATGGATCGGACATTCGCGCGCCACGCATCATTTCTGCTGATCGCCGCTGCATTGCTCGCCGGCTGCGGCGAAATGAAAATGAAGGTCTGGCCCTTCGGTGACAACTCACCGCGTGAGCGTTCGCGCGATCCGGTCAACGCCACCGAGTACCAGTGTGCCGCCGGCAAGCGCTTCCATCTGCGCATGATCGACGGCGGCGCCGCGGCCTGGCTGATCCTGCCCGAGCGTGAAGTGCGGCTGGAGGG
>CAJBYR010000265.1 GCA_903959855.1 uncultured beta proteobacterium | reverse complement strand
TCGCTGACACGCAAATGCGTGCAAGACGCCGCCGCAGGTAAGCTATCGCGCCGTACCGTCACCGCCGACTTTCCAATGCCTGCCGACCTCATCCTGGAATCCACCCTGACCTGCCCGCTCTGCGGCCACATCAAGACCGAAACCATGCCCACCGATGCCTGCCAGTGGTTCTACGAGTGCGAGGGCTGCCATGAACTGCTGAAGCCGAAACCCGGCGACTGCTGCGTGTTCTGTTCCTACGGTACGGTGCCCTGCCCGCCGATCCAGGAGCATGGGCGGGGGCATTGCTGCTGAGCAGCGCAGGCGGCGCTCCCCACCGCAGTTGATATCATCAGGAGGTTGGGACGGGGACCGGTTCAGGACCCCGCGGCAGCGATCTTGCGCGGCGGGCCGCCGCCGCTGCGCGAAGCCTTGGCCGGCGCAGACTTTTTGGCAGGCCGGCCACCTTGGCCGGGCGACGAGCCGGATAGCGCCGTCGGAGCAGGATCGCGCCCGTTCATGATCAGGGCCAGATGCAGGCGATCGCGCGCACCCAGCTTTTCGAAGATGGCGCCGGCATGGGCCTTTACCGTGCGCTCGGAAATATCCATGGAACGGCCGACCTCCTTGTTGCTGGCGCCGCCCGCAATCAGCCTGGCGACTTCCAGTTCGCGCGGACTCAGCGACGCAAGCCGGGGGTCCGGCCCGGCGGCGGCCGGCGGCGGCGTGACAGCAAGGGCCTTGCTCGTGGCAACCAGAAGACGGTTCATCAGGCCGGGACCAATCCACAGCCCGCCGGCCTGCACTACCTGGGCAACCTGGCGCAGGTTGGCAGACGTGGAGTGGGCATTGCAATAGCCGCGGATTCCGGACGAAAAGAGGGACAGGGCTTGCTCATCGTCGGGCTGGTCAGCAAGGACAATCAACAATGCACCCGGCAGTTTGGCCATCAGGGCACCGACCTGGGCAGGTGCCGCCTGATCGGGGTCGAGACGCAGCCAGACCAAGGTTTTGGTGTCGCGGGCGGGAAGCCCGGCGCCGATCTTGAGGCATTGCAAACGCGGAAAAGCTTCGAGCCAACGCGACAGCGCTTGACCGGACGGGGAAACAAACAGATGGGGAGGCGATTTGGACGCTAGGCTAGCCATGACGCTCAGTTCGCAACGGCCTCCAAAGAAACTGCGGAGCCCAGCCCGGTCAAATTCCGAATGCGCCGGAGGGATGTGCGCATCCGGAGAGTAGCCAGACCGGCCTGAACCCCGCATGAGAACATTATGAACAAAGCCTTGACTCCTGTTTATCCGTGATTAACGCTTAAAACTGCGGCTTCTACGTAGCGAAGCTGTTCAGGTCGCATCGAACATCGGCGGCGCCACCTTGATGATCTCGGGAATGGTGGTCAAGCCGGCGGCGACTTTTTTGGCGCCGGCAATTCTAAGGGGCTTCATGCCTTCGCGCATTGCCAGGTCGCGCAGCTTGGAAAGTTCGGCACCGGCGGCAACGATCTTTTTCAGCTCCTGCGACATGGGCATGATCTCATAGATACCGACCCGCCCCCTGTAACCGGTCATGCGGCATTCCAGGCAGCCGGCGGGATGGTAAAGCTGGGTCGGCTTGGTCGATTTCCAGGGCGCGACCAGGGCGGTCCAGGCCTCGTCATCCTCGATGCGCATGCCGCCGGCCTGCTTGCAATGCGGGCACAGGGTGCGCACCAGGCGCTGCGCCATGACGCCGAGGACGGTCGCCGACAGCAGATAGGGCGGCACGCCGAGCTCGACCAGGCGCGTGATGGCGGAAGGCGCGTCGTTGGTGTGCAGCGTGGACAGCACCAGGTGTCCGGTCAGGGCCGCCTGGATCGCCATGTCGGCGGTTTCCAGGTCGCGGATTTCGCCGACCATGATGATGTCCGGGTCCTGGCGCATCAGGGCGCGGATGCCTTCCGCAAAACCGACGCCGATATCGGCCTGAATCTGTACCTGGTTGAAAGCACCCTCGACCATTTCGATCGGATCTTCCAGCGTGCAGACATTTACTTCCGGCGTCGCCAGGTTCTTCAGCGTCGAATAGAGCGTGACCGTCTTGCCGCTGCCGGTGGGGCCGGTGACCAGGATGATGCCATTGGGCTGGGACGACATCTGGCGCCAGGTCGCGGCTTCTTCCGGGGCGAAGCCGAGTTCGGAAAAATCGCGCACCAGCACTTCGGGATCGAAGATCCGCATCACCAGCTTTTCACCGAAGGCCGTCGGCAGCGTGGCCAGGCGCAGTTCCACCTCCTGGCCATCGGGCATGCGCGTCTTGATGCGACCGTCCTGGGGACGGCGCTTCTCCATGATGTCCATGCGACCGAGCACCTTGATGCGGCTGGTCATGGCGATGAGTACGGTCATGGGGATCTGATACACCTGATGCAGCACGCCATCGATGCGGAAGCGCACGATGCCCAGGTCGCGCCGCGGCTCGACATGGATGTCCGAGGCGCGCTGCTCGAAGGCGTACTGCCAGAGCCAATCGACAATGCGCACGATGTGCTGGTCGTTGGCATCGAACTGCTTGTTGGTCTTGCCCAGTTCGACCAGTTGCTCGAAATTCGAGGCACCGCTGGAGACCTCGCCCTTGTTAAGGGCGCCCTTCACCGACTTCGCCAGATTGTAGAACTCCACCTGGTAGCGCGTGATGTCGTCAGGGTTGGCGACCACGCGGCGGATCTCCTTGCGCAGGATGGGCTTCATCTCTGCTTCCCAGCCACGCTGGAAGGGCTCGGCGGTGGCGATCACCACCTCGTTCGGCTTGACTTCGACGGGCAGGATGCGAAAGCGCGTCGCATAGGTGTTGCTCATCACCTCGGTGACCGCCGAGAAGTTGATCTTCAGCGGATCGATGTGCAGGTATTCCAGGCCGCACCAGCGCGCCATCCACTGCGTCAGGCCTTCGAGGTCAAGCATGCGGTGCGGCGGCAACAGCGACTTCCACTTCTGCTCGGCAATGACGACCAGAGGGTGCGCGTCGCCGCGGAAATAGCGCCGTTCCTGCTTGAAGCGATCGGCAACCTCCGTGGCGACCAGGCCCTCGGCAAGCAGGGCGTCCACCACTTCCGGCAGTGTGATGCGATGATCCTTGACGGCAACTTGGTTCATGAGTGTTTCCGGCGGCAGGGGCCGAAAAGTCGGCGCGGACAATACGGCGAACTATAGCCGACAACCCGGCCCGGCCTCAATGCGAGAGTATTATGCAACGCAGCAACACCAAGCCGCCTGTCGAGGAGACTCTACATGAAAGCACTGCTGATTTTTGCTACTTCGGCGCTGCTCGCACTGCCGGCGTCCGCCGCAGCGGCAAGCGCAGACTGCACCACCGCACGCGACCCCGGACGCTGCGAGGCGCAGCGTGCCGCACTCAAGGCCTGTGCCGAAATGCGCGGACCGGAAAAGCGCGCCTGCCTTGACGCCGCCCTACCCCCCGTCGATTGCAACAAGGCCAGCAATCCGGAGCGCTGCGAGAAAGTCCAGAACGCCAGGGAAGTCTGCAAGACCAAGACCGGAAAGGATCTGAAAAAGTGCCTGCGCGATGAAAAGCCGAAGAAGGCGCGGCCCAAGCGCAAGCCGGCGGCAGAGAAAAATTAGGCTGCCGAAAGCGGAGCCGGGCCGCGCATGCTGAGCATCGTCGGCCTCTCCAAACGCCATCCCGGCGCCTTGCGCCCGCTTTTCAGCGAATTGCGCTTCGCCATCGGCACCGGCGAAGTGGTCGCCTTGGTCGGCGAATCCGGCGTCGGCAAGAGCACGCTGCTGAATTGCATCGCCGGGCTCGAACTGGCCGATGCCGGAGAGATCCGCGTCGGCCCTGACGCCCTCGACATGCTTCGCCTCGACGAAACCGCGCGGGCGGCGCTGCGAGCCACGCGCATCGGCTTCGTCTTCCAGGCCTTCCATGTCCTGCCGACCCTGACCGTGGCGCAGAACATCGCCATACCCCTTCTACTCAGTGGGGTAACGCCCGCCGAGCATCCCGCACGCATCGAATCGCTGTTGCTGCGGGTCGGCCTGGCCGGCTTCGGACCGCGCTGGCCGGCCACGCTGTCGGGCGGCGAATTGCAGCGCGTGGCGATTGCCCGCGCCCTGGTGCACCGCCCCGCATTGATCCTCGCCGACGAACCCACCGGCAACCTCGATCCGCGCACCGCCGACGAGGTGCTCACAGTGCTGCTCGAGCGCGTGCGCGATCAGCACGCCGGCGCGCTGATCGTCACCCATTCGCAGCACGTGGCGCAATGCTGCGATCGCATCCTAACGCTGACACCGGACGGACTGGAATGAGCGCACCCTGCCGGGCCGTCCCAAGGGGCGCGCAGTCACCATCCGGAGCCGCGCAGCGGCGAACCAAGGTCACCCCCTGCCTTGGGCAGGGGGCCGGGGGGATGGTGGTTCAATGACGACATTGGCCTGGTGGCTGATCCGTGCGCAGTTCCTCTCCCGGCGCACTGCCACGGCCTTGTCGATGCTGGCCATCGCCCTCGGCGTATCGCTCGGCTACGCCATCCACCTGATCAACGACGCGGCGCT
The DNA here is from genome assembly GCA_903959855.1 of uncultured beta proteobacterium. Lineage (GTDB taxonomy): Bacteria > Pseudomonadota > Gammaproteobacteria > Burkholderiales > Rhodocyclaceae > Sulfuritalea. The sequence continues at coordinate 8,995 of CAJBYR010000265.1, read as the reverse complement.
GGCCGATTTCTCGCGGGCCATGAAAAGTGTCCAGGGCGAGCCGGACGCCATCATCGTGCCGCGCGACAGCGCCGGACATGTGCCGCTGGCACTGATCGACGAGATCGCCGGCGACGAGTCCGTGGCGCTGGTGGCGCCGGTCATCGAGACGCGCGTGCGCCTCGGGCGCGTTCCGACGGCGGTAAAGCTGATCGGTATCGACGTCTTCAGTGCCGCCCTGCTGATGCCCACACTGCTGCCGCGCGAGGGGGCGGCGACGAGCGGGGGGATATTCGACGGCGGGCTGTATGCCTCGCCGTCGCTGCTCGACGACCAGGGCTTGAGAGTCGGCGCTGGTGCCACGGTGATTCGTGGCGAATCGCGCTGGGAAACGCATATCGCGGGTGACCTGCCGGCCATGGCAGCGGGGGAAGCCCTGCTGGTCGCCGACATCGCCTGGGTGCAAGCGCACTTCGGCCCGCGCGAGGGCGTCGGCGAGCTGCGCGTGCGGCTGATGCCGGGCAGCCACGCCGAGGCCTGGCGCGCCGTCTGGGCCAAACGCTTGCCGCCGGGACTCGATATTCGCGCCGCAGCCGACAACGCCGCGCGCATCTCCAACATCTCGCGCGCCTACCGGGTCAACCTTAACGTGCTGGCGATGGTCGCTTTGCTGACGGGCGCCTTCCTCGTTTTCGCCACCCAGCTCACTGCCGTGGCACAACGCTCGACCCAGTTCGCCCTGCTTGGCGTGCTCGGCCTGCCGCCGCGCATGCGCCTGCTGCAGGTGCTGTTCGAAGGGCTGGCGATCGGCCTGCCGGGGTCGGCGCTCGGCCTGCTGCTGGGATACGGCATGGCCGTGGGATTTACGCGCGTGATGGGCGGCGACCTTGGCGGCGGCTTCTTCGCCGCCAGCACGCCGACCATCGCGCCCGAGTTGCTGCCGGGACTTGGCTTCTTCATCCTCGGTTGCGGCGCCAGCCTGATGGGGGCGCTCTATCCGGCCTGGCTCAACCGCATCCAGCCGCTGGCGCAGGCGTTGAAAACCGGCTTCGCGCAACGGCCGCCGGGTCAAGCATCGCCAGCCATCCACGGCAGGCGCTTGATGCTGCTGGCGGTCGCCGCCGCCATCCCCTTGCTGATCAGTTTGCCGGCGATCGACGACCTGCCGCTGGCGGGCTATGCGGCGATTGCCCTGGTGCTGGTGCTGGGCATCGCCGCGGCGCCCGTCGCCACTAACCTGGCCTTCGGTGCCATGGCGCGTGCCGCCCTGCCGGCCCCCTTGCGCATCGCGGTGCAAAACGTGCTGCAGGCGCCGCTGATGGCCCAGGTTGCAGCCAGCGGACTGATTGTCAGTTTCGCGCTGACGGTAAGCATGGTGACCATGGTGGCAAGCTTTCGTACCGCGCTCGACCAATGGCTCGACGCCGTGCTGCCGGCGCCGCACTACATGCGCAGCAAGGGCCTGCCCCTGCCGGCCGAACTGCTGGCCGCAATCGAACGGCCGGATGCCCCCTTCGCCCGCATCGAGCGCATGGCCACCGGCAGTTTGAGCCTCGATCCGCGCCGGCCGCCGGCTGCGCTGCTGGTGCGCGAAATCGATCGCGCCGACCCGGGGGCACGCCTGCCCTTCACCGGCGCGGTGCAGGCTGCGCCGGAAGGCAGGATCACCGTCTGGGTCAGCGAGGCGCTGCAGGAAGTGCATGGCCTGCGCACCGGGCAGGCGTTGCATTTGCCGCTGCTCGGCCGCGATGTCGAGGTCCATATCGGCGGTGTCTGGCGCGACTACGCCCGCCAGTTCGGTGCGGTGGTGATGAGCACTGGCGACTACCGCGCTCTCGGCGGCCGCTTCGAGGTCACCGACCTGGCGCTGTGGCCACGCCCCGGAAGCGAGGATGCCGCGCGACGCTGGCTCGCCACCGAGGCCGCTCGCCATGGAATTGAATCGGCCGAGAGCGGCGACATCCGCCGCATCAGCCTGTCGATCTTCGACAAGAGCTTCGCCGTCACCTACGCACTGGAGGCGGCGGCAATGCTGATCGGACTCTTCGGCCTGGCGGTGACGCTGGCGGCCAGCGTATGGCTGCGGGCGCGCGAGTTGGCGACCCTGTCCGCACTGGGTTTCGACCGCGCCATGCTGGCCCGCGCGGTGGTTTTCGAAGGTGCCCTGATCGCCCTGGTCGGCCTGGCCCTTGGCCTGGCCGCCGGCATCGCGGTAGGCGCGATACTCACCCACGTCGTCAATCCCCAGGCTTTCCATTGGCGCATGCCGCTCCATGTGCCCTGGAACCAGGTGCTGCCGATCGCGCTGGCGACGCTTGCCGCCGGCATGCTGGCCAGCCGCTTCGCCGCACGCCAGGCCACGCGCCTGCCGGCGGCGCAAGTGCTGGCCGGGGCCCAATAGCCTAGCCGCGAAGCACCCCATATGCGACGCCGCAGCTTCCTGCTCGCTCCGCTGCTGCTTCCCGGCCTGGCCGCAGCGAAGGCAGTTACGCCGTATGCGTCGGCCAGGCGCGGCACACAACTCGTGTTCCCGCGCGATCACGGCGGCCATGCCGAGTTCCGCACCGAATGGTGGTACGTCACCGGTGCGCTGGATTTGCCGGAGCGCGACATCGGCTTCCAGCTCACCTTCTTCCGCATCCGCAGCGGCAGCGCCGAAACCCTTGATTCACCCTTCGCGCCGACCCAGATCCTTTTCGCCCATGCCGCGGTGACGCTTCCAGGCGGCCGCCTGCTGCACGCCGAGCGCGCCGCCCGGGTCAACCTGGGTGCGGCATTCTCGGCGACGGATTGCGACGTGCATATCGGCGCCTGGCGCATGCAGCGCACCGGCGCCGACGAGCACATCCGGCTGCGCGCGCTCGACCCCGGCTTCGCCTTCGACCTGCACCTGACTCCCACCCAGCCCTTGCTGCTGCAGGGCGAAAACGGCTGGTCGCAAAAGGGAGCACGCCCGGAACTGGCGAGCCACTATGTCAGCTGGCCGCAACTGCGCGTGGAAGGACAACTCACCCTCGACAAAACCCACCGGGCTGCCAACGGCAGCGCCTGGTTTGACCACGAATGGTCAAGCGAGGTCCTGGGCGAGGCCGGCGTCGGCTGGGACTGGGTCGGCATCAACCTCGACGACGGCGGCGCCTTGATGGCCTTTCGCATACGTGACACATCCGGTGCCACCGTGTATGCCCATGCCAGCCTGCGCGATGCCGCCGGGCAGGTGACCCGTTTCGGGCCGCAGGAAGTTGGCTTCACTCCCCTGCGCCACTGGCAGTCACCGCGCAACGGTGCGCGCTACCCGGTACACATGGAGATCCGCGTCGGCCCGCATACGCTACGTACCACGCCGGCAATCGACGACCAGGAAATCATCACCCGCCGACCGTTGCCGGTCAGCTACTGGGAAGGACTGGTCAGGCTCGACGGTGCCCTGCGCGGACGCGGCTACCTGGAGCTGACGGGCTATTCCGGCCGCATGGCGCTGTAACGGCAAAGCGGCGCGGCTAGTCGAGATAGTCCATGCGCAACCGCTGCTGCAGCCCCCGTGCCTGAAGGAATGCCTCCTTGAGAATCTGCCGGTCGAGGCGGTGCAGACGGTCCGGATTGAGCCGATTGCTGGCCGAGGGGTATTCACCATGTACCTGGTTGTGCAACCTCAGGCGCTGCAGCTGGTAGAAGGCCGCGCCGACGGCGGCCGCTTCCGCCGGCGGCATGCCCAGGGCCGCACGGACGCTGCGCAGGCGCTCCACGGTATTCGTGTGCTCGATGCCATGGGCCAGGGCATGGATGCGCAGGACATCGACAAAGATGCGTATGCCCTGCCCCTTGAGGTCGAGGGTATGCGGATACTTCGGCCCGCCGCCAAGGCGGAAGTCGCGCCACCAGCTCAGCGGCGGCTCCTGCGCCAGGGCATTGACTGCCATGGCGCGCAGGAAGGCCGTGTTGCCGCGCGCGCGCTGCAGCAGCCAGCGCTGCATGTCGCCGACCAGATCTTCCCGTCCATAGAGCGGGCGAAAGTCGAAAAAAATGCTGGCTTTGAGCAGGGCCTCGGGTTCGGGTACGGCCATCCAGCCACCGAAGCGCTGCTTCCATTCGTCGAGTGACAGGCACCACTCGGGATTGCCGGCCATGATGTTGCCGGTACAACGCGGAAATCCGCAGGCATCCAGCGCGTCATTTACCGCCGCGGCAAAGGGCAGGAAGCGCTCTCGCAATTCGGCAGCCTGTTCAGGCGCGGCGAGAAACACAATGCCGTTGTCCTGATCCGTGACCAGGGTCTGCTCCAGCCGGCCTTCGGAACCGAAGACGATCCAGCACCATGGCACATAGGGAAGCTCGAACCCGGCCTCGACCAGGTCGATGGCCTGCAGGGCGATCAGGTCATTGAGCGCCGAGATCCATTCGCAAAGCGCCTCCGGACCGCTCCCCTCCGCCAGGCGTCGCGCCGAGAAGCGACGCACCGCGCCGGTCTGGGTGGCGAGTTCGGCGATGCTGCGCGCGGCCAGGATGGCATCGGCGAGGCTGGCCGAATCCGCCGCCTGCATGCCATACAGGTCGCCCTGCGAAACGATGTTGAACAGTCGCCCATCGGCCCCGGTGAGGATCAGGTGACGCATGCCGCGGCGGAACATCAGCACCGTGGCCTGGTGTACCGTCGCGTCCGCCGACAGGCTGGCCAGGCCGCCGGTCATGACCACCGCGGCCGGCACATCCAGGCTGCAGTCTTCGTCGACAATGGCGCGCACCGCATCACGCAAGGTCACGATGCCCAGCGGCACGGCGCTGGCGGGATCGACCACCACCGCCGCCTCCGAGGCATGGGCATCGATCGCGCGCAGCGTATCGCGCAGCGTGGTGGCCGGATCGACCACCACCGGCGGCGCCAAAGGCAAATGCCGCAGCGCGGTCTTGAGGTTCACCGGCGCGGCCTCAAGCTCCGGAAAATCAATACTTGATACGGGCATGGAAGGTCTTCTCGCTGGCGGCACGGGCCTCGCCCAGGGTACGGATGCCTTTCTCGGCCAGCAGCGGCAGCATCTTGAGAAAGACTTCGGCGGTGACAATGGCATCGCCGACGGCAGTGTGGCGTCCCATCACCGAAACCCCGAGACGCTCGGCAATCGCTTCCAGGCGATGCGTCTCCTGGTTGGGGAACAGTGCCGCCGAGAGCAGGAAGGTATCCAGCACCGGGCGATCGAAGCGCACTCCCGTGCCGGCCTCCTTGAGCTCGAGGAAGCGCATGTCGAAAGCGGCGTTGTGGGCCACCAGCACGGTGTCGGCAACGAAGGCGCGGAAGATCGGCAGCACGCGTGCGATCGGTGGCTGACCGGCGAGCATCTCGGCGGTGATGCCATGGATCCTCACCGACCGCGCCGGCAGGCTGCGCTGCGGATCAATCAGCTGCTCATAGGCCTCGTGGCGCAGCAGGCGCCGATTGACGATGCGCACGGCGCCGATCTGGATGATTTCGTCACCCTGGGAGGGATCCAGGCCCGTGGTTTCGGTATCGAACACCGTGTAGGAAAGCTGCGCCAGCAGACGATCATCCAAGGCGAGATCGGTGTCCTCGTTGCGGAACAGGTCGAAATCGTAGAACTCCGGCCGGCTGTCAAGCTGTGACGCGATCGGGATGTGCGGTCCCTGGCCGCTGGCTGCGGGTAGCAGGAAGCGGAAGTAGGCGCGATAGGCGGCATGGTCACGCTGGAACCAGACCTCACCGCCATTGCGTTCGACGATATCGCGCACCGTGAGCGGCGAGGATTCGCCGGCCAGGGTCATCGGGTCCAGTTCCCAGTTCATCACCGTCTCGGTGCTCATGAATACGCCGGTCCAGATCAGGTCGATATGCGCCATGGCGCCATCGCGCGTGAGGCGCAGGCGCAGGTCGCGGATCTGGTATTCGTCATGCAGTCGCGCGGCGAAGTAACTCATCGCCTGGAGCAGCGAAAAGCCGTCGACCTTGATCCACAGCTCGGCGTCAACGTCTTCCAGGCTCACGGGGATGCCGCAGCGCTCGCTGATGCGACGCCGCGCCGCGGTAAGCAGGTCGGCGCCGAGCATTTCCTCCAGGGGCCAGCGCGCCTTGAGCACGGCGGCATAGCTGCGCGCGGCGGCTTCCACGCGCAACGCGATGGCCTCGGCCTCATCGCGCACCACGGCCAGGAAGCGCTGCCGTTCCTCGATGCTCATGTCACCATAGTCGTACAGTGTTTCCGCCGCCGCGCGCAGGCTGCCCACCGGACCGCGGCTGCTTTCGGTCAGGTCCTGAAGCAACTGGTCGCGCTGCGACTCGCTGTCGAACGCCTCGGTCATGTCGTCGATCATGGTCATGTAGCCGGAAAATCCGCTACCGCCAGCAGCGCCGGCGGCCGTCGCATCCATGCCGGCCGCCTCGGGAATCGGCGCTACCAGCACGCGCAGCAAGCGCCCCGATTCGGTGACCGAAACAAAGTGACGATGCCCTCCGCCCCGCGCCTCGATGTGTTCCAGGGCGTAGGCGATGAGGTGTCGGTCGAACAGGCCATAGATCGAACGCCCCAGTCCCAGGGCCGCCACCCCGTGGCCGGACGCCGCGGAAAACAGGGCGCGCGCGCGCCGGTTGTACAACAGCACGCGGCCTTCCATGTTGCAGACGATGACACCCTGCGCCAGTTCCGACATCAGCACGGCGAAGCGATTGCGGTCGGCATCGGCAGCGGCGTTGGCGGCACGCACCCGCGCCTCGATCTCGGCATCGTGGGTCTGCCGCTGCTCGGCAAGCCGGTTGACGGCAGCGGCGAGTGCTTGCAGCTCGCTGCTGCCCTGAGCCGTGAGCCGCGTTGCCGGGTCCTCGATCAGCGTCAGGGCCTCCTCGGCGGCACGTGCCACCGGCTGGACAAGGAAGCCGTGAGCGGCGCGCAAGATCAGGAAGAAAAACACGCAGGCGAACAGCAAGACCATCACCACGGCACCGAGGCGACGTTCGATCAGCGCGTCCAGCAGCGCCTGTTCCGGAGCCTCCAGGCTCGAAGCGCCGATCCACAACACGGCAGCAACCACCGCCAGCAGATAGCTGCAGGCAATCAGGACAGCGACGACCAGTTTGCCCATGGTACTCACGACAGGGTCTCGGATCAGATCCGCCGGGCTCAGGCCCGTTCCAGAAGCGCCTTGACCTTGGCCAGCAGGTCACGCGTGGCGAAGGGCTTGGTCATATACACATCCGCGCCGAGCGCAAGGCCCTTTGATACCTCCGTATCGCGTCCCTTGGCCGTCAGCATCATGATGCGCAGGGTCTTGAACTCGGGATCCTGGCGCAGATCCTGGCAGACCTCGAATCCGTTCCGGTTGGGCATCATGACATCGAGGATGGCCAGGTCGGGACGCTCCGCCCGCACCCGTTCAAGGGCCTGGACGCCGTCGTGGGCAACAACGACGTCGTAGCCTTCGCGCTTGAGCAGGAACTCAAGCGAGATGACGATGTTCGGCTCGTCGTCCGCAATCAGAATCTTGGTAGCCATGCTCCCCCTCCGGTGCCTGCCTTTTCTTATGCCGACCAGCATACACCGCCGCGTTGCATCGGGCCAGAGCGCGGCGGATCAGGGGCGGACATTCCTCTGGATACCGTCCGGCGCTTCGCGCTGGGACATTCCTCTGGATACCGTCCGGCGCTTCGCGCTGGGACATAAAAAAAGCCCACCGGGAAGGGTGGGCTCCCGGTCAGACGTCGGCCTGGTCAGGCGGCAGCCTGGGCGGGGATCGCCTTGCTGTGGTGGGAAATTCGATTGCGCGCATCGACATACACCAGGTCGGGCTCGAAGTTCTGCAGTTCGATCTCGTTCATCACCGCATAGGTGGCGATGATCAGCAGGTCACCTGCGGCGGCTTTGCGCGCTGCAGCACCGTTCACCGAAATCGTTCCCGATCCGCGCTCGGCGCGAATCGCATAGGTGGTGAAACGCTCGCCGTTATTGACGTTATAGATATCGATCTGCTGGTATTCCTTGATATCGGCAGCGTCGAGCAGTACTTCGTCAATCGCGCAGGAACCCTCGTAATGCAGTTCGGCGTGGGTGACCGTGACCCGGTGAAGCTTCGACTTCAGCATAGTGCGTTGCATTGGCAGACCTGTCTCACGCAAAGGCAGCGATTAAAGGAGGATTGCTTCCCGTCACTTCCACTACAAGTACACCACCGGGATGAGCCCGTCTCCGGGCCCTAGACTTCCAGATTGTCGATGAGACGCGTGCTTCCCAAACGTGCCGCCGCCAACACCACCAAACCGGAATCACCAGCGGACGGCGATTGTAGATCAAGTTTTTTGCGTAGCGCAATATAGTCCGGTATCCACCCATTCACACGTAATGTATTCATGGCCTTAGCTTCGATGTCCGGGTAGTTTTTTGCGCCATCCCTTACCGCAGCGGCAATCCCGGTGATCACCTGATAGAGGCGCGGCGCCTCCGCACGTTCCTGGGCCGAGAGATATCCATTCCGCGATGACAGTGCCAAACCATCGGCGGCACGCACCGTCTCGCCGGGAATGATCTCGACCGGCACCGCGAATTCGCGCACCATGTTGCGGATGACCATCAGTTGTTGATAGTCCTTTTTGCCGAACAGAGCGACGTCTGCCTGGGCGATCTGGAACAGCTTCATCACCACGGTGGCAACACCACGGAAATGCCCGGGGCGGAATTCGCCGTCGAGCACGCCGGCCTGATCGGGTGGCGGTTCAACGTGGTAGCTCTGCGGCTGCGGATACATTTCGGCTTCGCCCGGCGCGAACAGATGCTCGACGCCGGCCGCCTCCATCCTGGCGCAATCGGCCTCGAAAGTGCGCGGATACTTCTCGAAATCCTCGCCAGGACGAAACTGCAGGCGATTGACGAAGATGGTCGCGATGACCTGGTCGGCATGGGCCCGCGCCTGGGTCATCAGTGCGATGTGGCCTTCATGCAGGTTGCCCATGGTCGGCACCAGCGCCACCCGCCCGGCCCTGGCACGCGCCGCGCGCAGGCCGGCGATGGTTTCGTGGATC
>CAJBYR010000264.1 GCA_903959855.1 uncultured beta proteobacterium | reverse complement strand
GATGAAGAACATCCAGGAAAAATACAAGGGCGACTGGGAATGCGTGGTGTCACGCCTGACCAAGAACAAGACGCACAAGGAAGAAGGCGTCACCGATGACATGAAGGGCAACGAATACAAGATCGTTGCCGACTACATCGCTACCCGCGCCAAATAAGCCGCCCGGGGCGCAGGCCCCGGCTACGCGCGAGCGGTCACCAAGGCCTCATACCTCCGGGTGTGGGGCTTTTCCGTTTCCATGACGTGCGACTAATCTCATGCGACACCTGGGATAAGCGGAGGCAATTCATTGTTCATGAAGCGATTTCGTAACACTAAATTTCCACCGCCCGCACACTGGCGACCTGTTGCAAAAAACTGACAGTGCCAGCAGGCAAAATCCGACAAGAACTAACAGTTTCGCTTGTAAATTCAGAAAAAGTCTGTTTGAATCAAAGTCAAATAGCACTTTAGTAATGTGAATACTTAAGATTTAGCTGGCGGACATCAATGCATATGACAAATTCTCGCGCAATCGCCGCGAAATGTTCGAACGCATCGTCGGATCGAGACCTATGAAAAAGATCATTGAAACAAGTCGCACTCTTCTTGCCACGTTGGCAATGATGCTGACCATGGGTCTCTCCATCTCCGCCACGGCACAGACCGTAGCAAAAGACGACGCCGCACCAACCCGTTCCCGTGCCGAAAGCGGCGAAACCAAACCCTGCATCGAATGCCACGAGGGCTTCTACGCCATCACCAAGACAAAGCACGGCGTCAAGGGCGATTCGCGGACACCGGCCGCCACCGGCAAGTCGATCACCGGCGATCCCGAGGATGCGATGTGCGGCACCTGCCACGGCGACCTTACGGAGCACAACAAGCGGCCGCGGGTCCCGGGATTGGTACCCATCACCTTCGGCAAGAAATCCCCGGCTGCGCCGCAAAACGAGTCTTGCCTAACCTGCCACCAGGCGGGTGCCCGCATCCATTGGCAGGGCAGCAAGCACGAGCAGACCAAGCAGTCCTGCGCCAGCTGCCACCGGGTTCACGCCCCCAAGGATCCCGTATTGATCGCCGAAACCCAGGCCAGCGTCTGCTTCGATTGCCACAAAGACCGGCGTGCCGAGATGCACCGTCTTTCAAACCACCCGACCCGCGCGGGGTTCTTTGCCTGCTCGTCGTGCCATGCCTCGCACGGCTCGACGGCGCAGCGCGCGTCGCTGCAAAAGAACTCGGTCAACGAAACCTGCTACCAGTGCCATGCCCAGTTCCGCGGCCCCTTCCTCTGGGAACACCGAGCCGCCCAGGACGACTGCACCAATTGCCACAGCCCGCACGGCACCAACGTCGCACCGATGCTCAAGGCCCGCCTACCCTACCTCTGCGAACAATGTCACCAGACCACCAATCATTCCAACACGGCCTACAGCGGAGCCTCGATCGCGCCGACCTCCACCACCGCCCTGCGGGTTCTCGGGAATTCCTGTGTGAACTGTCACAGCAAGGTGCACGGCAGCAATCATCCGTCCGGCGCCCGCCTGCAGCGCTAAGCCGACACTTCATTGCCCAAAGGTGATGTCATGAAACAGATACTTCGCACACCCGTCCGCCGTCGTCCTGTCACCGTCGCGGTAATCGCCGCGCTGGGCGCCTTGACGGCAACTACCGTGTTGGCCGACCCCATGCTGACCGTCAAGTTGTTCCGCGATTCAGACGTGATGTTCCGCGATTCCGACATGTCGCGCTGGTCGGAAAACTATGTCGAACTCGGTGCCGGCTACAACTCGCAAAATTCGCTGCGCTTCGGCCAGTTCACGGGTCTGACCGACAAGGGTGGCTTTCCGCTGGCGGGGTTCAACTGGCTGTCACGCAATGAGGCCAATGACGCCCAGTATTGGCTGGTCCATGGCAGCAATCTCGGCTTCGACTCACGCAAGATCCAGGTGCAAGGCGGTGTCCAGGGCCAATGGAATGCGTCGCTGAGCTTCGAAGGCCTGAAGAAATCGCAGACCGAATCCGCGCAGTTCTATCACAACGGGCTGGGCACCAGCAATTTGACTCTGCGTGGTGCCACCGCCGTCAACCCGACTGCAATAAACACCGCGCTGCTGCAACCTTTCGAGATTCAGCATGGCCGCGACATCTACCGGATCGGCCTGAATGCGCTGGTCAACAAGGAATGGGATTTCAAGATCAACTACCGCGAGGACCGGCGTGACGGCACCCGGATGACGGGAGTCGCCACGACCTTCATTGCCGGCCGCGGCCAGGCCATGATCGTTCCCTATCAGATCGATGACAAGACCCAGCAGATCGAGGCCGTCCTCGCCTACACGGCTACAGACGCCCAGTTCCAGATCGGCTACCACTACTCGCGTTTTGAAAATGCGCTGGACAAATTTGACGTCCAGAATCCGTATTCGAACGCCGCCGGCAACCTGAATCAACGCCTCTCGCTGGCCCCGGACAACGACTATCACCAGGTCAATGCCACCGGTGTCTATCGTTTCAGCAAAACGACACGCTTGAACGCGACCTACAGCTACGGCATTGCGCGGCAGAATCAGGCCTTCCTGCCTTACTCCGTCAATGGCACCACGGCGGCCACCAGCACAACCGCCGGATTGCCGCGTAGTTCGCTGGATGGCAAGGTAGTAAATACCCTGTTTGACGTTGCCCTGACCTCAAAGCCGCTCGACAAGATGAACCTCAAGGTCGGCTTCCAGTACCGCGACAGCGATAACCGGACACCGATCGCCCGGTATGCCTATGTCAGCCGGGACTTGAACTCGGCTACCGTCTGCGCCCCGGGCGCCGCCACCGGAAGTTGCATACGCTCGAACGCTCCGGTAAGCACCACGGAAAAGCGGCTGGTGGTCGACGGCGACTACGAGATTGCGCCGAAAACCTTGTTGCGTGCATCTCTGGATCACAGTGACAAGAAGTACACGCTGGCCGACCGGACCGATACCCAAACCGACAAGCTGACGGTCGAGTTGCGCAAACCTGTCGCCGACGATTTTCTTGGCAGTCTCGGCTACGTCTACACCCAGCGGCGCGGATCCAGCTACGACAAGAACGTCTATTTCCGCAATACCTATACCGACCCGGCGTTTCAGGGCGCTACAGGCCTGACCAACAACCCGAGCATGCGCCAGTTCATGTGGGCGGATTTCGATGAAAACCGGATTCGCGCCTCGGGCAGCTGGGCGATCAACGAAACGCTGAACCTGCAGGGCGTGGCCGAAACCTACAAGCAGAAAATGCGCGGCCCCAACTGCGGCCAGTTCGCCAATCCGCTGGAACAGGTCGCCGTCACCGGCGGGGCCATGTCCAGCAGCACCTGCCTTGGTCGCGACACGGCCGATGGCAACAGCCTGAGTGTCGACCTGCAATACCAGCCGGAGGAAAACCTCACGACTTTCGCCTTCGCCAATGTATCCCAGACCGGCGTAAAACAGATCGGCAGGACATGGAGTGCCGCCAATGCTTCTGGCGGACTCGACACGAAGAACTGGTACGGCGACATCCTGAATCGCGATCAAACCCTTGGCTTCGGCCTTAAGTGGCAGCCGGAAGAGAAATGGGATCTGGGCGGAACGTACGTCTTCAACCACAGTGTAGGAAAGAGCGGCATCAGCCAAGCGGCCAGCGGCGCTCCGGGGCCAGTCATTGCCGCCTCGACTCCTGTCCCGGACACCTGGAACAAATTACATACCCTGCAGTTATTCGCCAAGTGGGATTACAGCAAGCAAATAAGCTGGCGCTTCAACTATCTCTACGAAAACCTGAAGTCCTATGACTGGGCGTTGACCGATGTCGGCGCAACGAGCAACACAGCCGTGCTGTTCACCGGTCAGCAGGCACCGCGCTACAGCAATCATGTCTTTGGCGTATCTGCCGTGGTCAAGCACTTCTAAAAGAACGCCCCAAAACAAAGGGGCCGTCTATGACGGCCCCTTTGTTCTTTTGCGGCATCGGATTACCAGCCTATTCGCGGCTAAGTATCCAACGCACAAGATTGAGCAATTCCGCCTTGTCCTTGGTCTGTGGCGGCTCATGCTCTTCGTCGCCACCGTCTTCCACCTTGACTTTCTGAGCACCGGAAAGATGTTTCATCAGGACGGTTTCGCCGTCCTTGCCCTTGTATCTTGCAGCGATGCGTTTGTACGAAGGCGCCTTTTTGGCCTTGTCGACGTTGTGACAGCGAAAACAGCCACTCGCCTTGGCAACGGCGATCGCCGCATCCTCGTTAACACTTTGCGCAGCCGCAGGACTCAGGGCGAAAGTCAGCGCTGTCGCCAAGATCAGCTTGTGCAGCGCAGTGCCAAGATTGACAATCGACTTCATCAATGTGCCGTTACCTTCTGATTTGCAGACATATTACCGCATTGCCGCATGCTTGTTACTAGCCTTGGGGTTAACTGCTTTGCCCAGCGATTCGGCGTGGGCCAAGACGAATCTAAAAACCCCCACTGTCAAGAATCAGAAGCTTAAGCAAAAACCGCAGGCCATCGCCAAGCGTTCCGGCAAGACGAAGCAAAACACTGTTGCTCCGGCTCAGCTTGACCCTGGAACGGAATTCGAAGTCATAGAGGAAGAGTCAGCTGCATTGAACAACGCGCTTGCCGTCGCTCCGGATGACGCACAAGCCAATCAGAAGCTCTCCGAGCTCGCGCTGCGCGCAGCCCGGGCAGGCGAAAAGGCACTATCCCGCGGCGACGACGCGATGTTTGCGGCCTACCTCGCCCAATTCCCCCGTCGTTTTGCCGGCACGCGTCCCGGCCTGGAGAACATGGCCGGGCGCGGCGTCGGCGCGGCGGAGTACGCCCTCGGCGCGATCGAGCTTCATGGGCTCTCCACCGACAGGAATCTGGAACAGGCCTGCGCCCGGTTTGCCGCAGCGCTACGCAAGGGCTTTGGCGGCGCGAAGTTTCGCCATGCTCAATGCATCGAAGAAAGTGACCCGGCAACTGCGCTCACGCTGTTGAAGGAGGCCGCGGATGCCGGACATGTCGCCGCGGGAGAACGCCTCGGACGAATATGCCTTGAAGCCGAACCGCCAGATGTCGCCTGTGCCACGACCCGTCTCGAACGTGCCGCGCGTGACGGCCGCGCCAGTGCCACAGCGCTGCTGGCCTGGATGCAAGCGGAAGGTGTCGGCGGCAAAGCCGATCTGGCGCGTGCCGCAAAGCTGTATGCGGAGGCAGCACAGAAGGGTGAGCCCTCGGCGCAAAACAATCTTGGCGAGCTCCAGGAAAAAGGCCGCGGCATTGCCAGGAACGAGAAGGCGGCCTTCGAGAACTATCTCGCCGCCGCAAGGAACGGCTATCCGCCGGGCCAGTTCAACGCCGGCCGACTCTACGCAGCGGGACGCGGAGTCGAACGCAACAAGGACGAAGCCCGCCGCTGGCTTGCCGAAGCCGAGAAGGCGGGAATTTTGCCGGCCCGCCAACTACTCGACATGCTCAATCAGGAACCGGACTGATGCTGCAGGATGGCGCCACGCGGAAATCGCTCGCCGTCGCGCTGGTCCTGCTGTGCTCGGCCTGTGCATTGCTTCCCGACTTGGTCCTGCGCGAACGCGACCATCCTCTGGCCGGAAAGATCTGGGACCCGGCGAGCGCCACCTTCATCGACGAAGTGGAGCTTTTGCGCCGCGCCGCCCGGGCCGAAGTGCTTTTGCTCGGTGAAACCCATGACAATCCCGAGCATCATCGCCTTCAGCGCCGGATCCTCGCTGCGCGCCAACTGACGGGGGCGCGGCCGGCATTGTTGATGGAACAGTTCGACATCGACCAGCAGCCGGCCATCGACGCGGTGGTGCTCAAGGGTGGCGACCTGGGGCCGCTGATGCGCGGCTGGGACTGGTCGCAGTATCGTGGCTTGGCGACCGAGGCGATGCAGGCCGGGATGCCCCTGCGGGCCGCCAACCTGCCGCGCACGAGCCTGCGACCGGTCGTGCGCGATGGCTTTTCGACAATCCCTGCGGCGGAAAGCGAACGTCTCGCCCTCAATGCCGCCTGGGACGATGCACGTGACAAATACATGTCCAGGGTTATCGAGGCATCCCATTGCGGAAAGGTATCGCCATCGCTTCGTGACGGCCTGGTGCGGGCGCAACGCCTGCGCGACGCCACGCTAGCCGACGTGGCCCTGGCGAACATCGGGCAGGGCGTCATCTTCATACTCGGTCGCGGTCATGCCCGCCGCGACGTCGGTGTGCCACGGTATCTTGAAACACGGCGCCCCGGGACGCGCGTGCTCAGCATTGGACTGGTAGAGGTCAGCGCCGCCAATTCCGACGCATCACGCTACGAGGCTGAACGGGTGGGTCCGGCGCCGGCCTTCGATGTGATCTGGTTTACGCCGCGTGCCGAGCGACCCGATCCCTGCCTGGCCTTCGGCAAGTAGGCCGGTTATATACCGCCGCTCACACCCGGAATCCAGCTCGTTCCCGCCAATGGCACATGGGCCATTGCCGCGGCCTCGATGGTCAGCGCCACCAGATCCTCGCGCTCGAGGTGATGCACGTTCTGCTTGCCGCAGGCGCGCGCGATGGTGGTGAGTTCCATGTTCAGCGTCTTCAGGTAATTCTTCAGATGCCGGGCGCCGACTTCCGGCGTCAGGCGTTGCTCCAGCATCGCATCCTGCGTGGTGATGCCGACCGGGCATTTGCCGGTATGGCAGTGGTGGCAGAAGCCCGGCGCGGTACCCAGCGCCGAATAGTCGGCGGTAGCGATACGGTGTTCGCCGTCCTGAAAGTAGCTGTGGTGGTTGCAGCCGAGCGCAATCAGCACGCCCTGACCGATGGCCACCGCATCGGCACCCATGGCCAGCGCCTTGGCCACGTCGGGGCCGGTGCGGATGCCGCCGGAGACGATGAGCTGCACCTTGCCGATCATGTCGAGATCTTCCAGCGCATGCACGGCCTGCCTCACCGCCGCCAGCGTTGGGATGCCGATGTGCTCGATGAAGCAGGTCTGCGTCGCCGCCGTGCCGCCCTGCATGCCGTCTACGACCACCACGTCGGCGCCGGAATGCACGGCGAGCTTGACGTCGTTGAAGACGCGCGTGGCGCCGACCTTGACGTAGATCGGCTTCTCCCAGTCGGTCATCTCGCGCAGCTCCTGAATCTTGATTGCCAGATCGTCGGGGCCGGTCCAGTCGGGATGCCGGCAGGCCGAGCGCTGGTCGATGCCTTCGGGCAGAGTGCGCATGCCGGCGACGCGCGCCGACACCTTCTGCCCCAGCAGCATGCCGCCGCCGCCCGGTTTGGCGCCCTGGCCGATCACCACTTCGATGGCATCGGCGCGGCGCACATCGTCCGGATTAAAGCCGTAGCGCGAGGGCAGGCACTGATACACCAGCGTCTTCGACGACTGGCGTTCTTCCGGCGTCATGCCGCCGTCACCGGTGGTGGTCGAGGTGCCTACTTCCGTCGCAGCACGTCCCAAGGCTTCCTTGACGTTGGCCGAGAGCGAACCGAAGCTCATGCCGGCGATGGTGATCGGGATGTCGAGTTCGATCGGCTTTTTGGCGAAGCGCGTGCCGAGGATGGTTTTGGTGCTGCATTTCTCGCGGTAGCCCTCCAGTGCATAGCGCGACAGCGAGGCGCCGAGAAACACCAGATCGTCGAAGCTGGGCAACTGGCGCTTGGCACCCATGCCACGGATTTCGTAGAGACCGTGAGCCGCGGCGTTGCGGATGTAGTCGATGGTCTTGCGGTCGTAGCCGAAAGATTCTTCTTTTGACACTGCGCGCGAGGTGGGTTGTTCAGACATGGTCAATATTCCTGGTTGGCGTCGGCATTCCAGTGATAAAGGCCGCGGGCCGAAGCCACGCGCTTGAAGTCCTTCGGGTCGTGCCCGGTAAACGCGGTGCCGGCGGCGGCAAGCAGATCCTTTACGGTCTTGAGGTCGACCTCGCTCATCGGCTCGATCTGCGCATCCGCACCCAGCGACTTGATCTTGCCCTTGACGTAAAGCACCGCTTCATAAAGCGAATCGCCCAGCGCATCGCCGGCGTCGCCGCAGATCACCATGCGTCCGGCCTGGGCCATGAAGGCCGAGAAACTGCCGACCGAGCCGCCGACCACGATGTCGCCGCCCTTGAGCGAGATGCCGCAGCGCAGGCCGGCATCGCCGTCGATCACCAGCAGGCCGCCGTGCATCGAAGCGCCGGCGCCGTTGGAGGCGAAGCCCTTCACATGCACGCGGCCCGACATCATGTTCTCCGCCACGCCGGTACCGGCGCTTCCGGTGACGGTGATGCTGGCCAGCTTGTTCATGCCACCGGCGTAGTAGCCGGCATGGCCGACGACTTCGATCTCGACCGCAAAGTCGAGGCCGACGGCGATGTTGTGCGCGCCGTCGGGATTGGCGATGGTCACTTTCTTCACGCCCTGCCCCGGCGCTTCCTTGTGCAGAAAGTTGTTGACGGTGCGCAGCGGGATTTCCGTCAGGTCAAAATTCAGGCCGTCCATACGTACATCTCCTCGGGCGCGGGTTCGAACACCTTGGCGTTCTTGATGTCGGGCAGGTGCGCCAGCGAGCGGAACTCGGAAGCGATCGCCACGTAGTCGTCGGTCTCGGCCACCACGGCGGGCTTGCAGGCGAAGGGATCGCGGATCAGCGCCAGCTTGTCGGGCGTACCCATGAGGAAGGTGTAGAAGCCGTCGAGCTCCTCGAAGCCTTTCTGCAGTGCAGTCTCCAGATCGTCACCTTCGCGCAGCCGCCATTCGAGGAAGCGACAGGCGGCCTCGGTGTCGTTGTCGGTCTCGAACTTGATGCCGCGCGGTTCCAGCATGCGGCGCACACCGTAGGGATTGGAGAGTGATCCGTTATGCACCAGACAGAAATCCTCGCCGGCGGTGAAGGGGTGGGCGCGATCCGGTGTCACCGCCGACTCGGTGGCCATGCGCGTGTGGCCGACCAAGTGCGTGCCGGTCAGGTGCTTAAAGTCGTAGCGGTTCGATACCTCGGTCGGCGTGCCGATGTCCTTGTAGAGATCAATGGCGCGACCGGTGGAGAGGATGTGCAGCTTCGGGTGATGTTCCTTGATCCAGCGCTTCGCCGGTTCCGGCGCGATGCCGATGGTAAGGATGGCATGGTTGCCCTGCGGCGCGATCTTCACCTCGACGCCAAGGTGCTGCTTCAGTTCGTGCGTGAGGCCCAGCCAGTTGAAGTCATCACCGTCCTCGGTGAGACCGGAATACAAACTGATCTTGCGCTCGCCCTCTGCCAGCGGATCGGTGAACACGGCCAGCCCAGCCGAGTCGGGGCCACGTTCGGTCATGCCGATCAGCATCGGCACCATCAACTCACCCAATCTGGACTTCAGCGCCGGTGTCTTCACCAGCAGTCCGACAATTCCACACATTGCAGCGTCCTTTCAGAAGAACTCCAGATAGCTTTCGATTTCCCACTCCGAGACATGGCGCATGTATTCGACCCATTCCATGTGCTTGAGCCTGAGGAATTCGTCGGCCACCGGATTGAGTGCATCGCGGATCACCTTGTCTTTTTCCAAAGCGGTCAGCGCTTCGTGCAGGTTCTGCGGCAGGATGCCGATCTTTTCCTTCTTCAACTCGGCGGCGGAGAGTTCATACAAATTGACGTTGTGCGGCTCGCCCGGATCGAGCTTGTGTTCGATGCCATCGAGGCCGGCAGCGATCACGGCGGCGGTGGCGAGGTAGGGATTGCAGGCGCCGTCGGGCAGACGCAGTTCGAGACGCCCGCCGGGAATGCGCACCATGGACGAACGGTTGTTGTCGCCGTAGCTGATGTAGGCCGGGGCCCAGGTGGCGCCTGTCAACGAGCGACCAACGACCAGACGCTTGTAGGAATTCACCGTCGGCGCACAGATCGCCGCCAGTGCCGGACCGTGCTTGAGCAGGCCGGCGGCAAACTGGTAGGCCAGCGGCGACAGGTCCAGCCCGCGCTTGTCCTTCTTGTCGAGGAACAGGTTCTTCTTGCCGTCCGACAGGCTCATGTGCATGTGCATGCCGTTGCCCGGGCGGTTGGCGAAGGGCTTGGGCATGAAGGAGCAGATGAGGCCCATCTCGTTGGCGATCTCGGCCGCCGCCATCTTGAAGAAGATGTAGTGGTCGCAGGAGGTGAGGCAGTCGCCAAAGGTGTAGTTGATCTCGAACTGTCCGTTGGCATCTTCGTGATCGACCTGATACACGTCGATGCCGACGGCGACCAGGCTCTCGACCAGCTTGTCGAGAAAGGCGCGCGAACGCGACAAACCCTTGTAGTCGTAGCAGGGCTTGGCCAGCGTATCGCTGTCTTCGCAGGGAACGATCTTGCCGGTGACGCTGCGCTTGAGCAGCGAGAACTCGGGTTCGAGACCGGTCATGAAAGTCATGCCGAGCTTTTCCAGCCGGGCGATCTGCTTTTTCAGCGTGACCCGTGCGTCGTAGTCCCACGGCTTGCCCTTGACATGGCCGTCGCAGACGATGCGCGCGTAGCCCGGTTGCCACGGCACCAGGGAAAGCGTGGATAAATCACCGACGGCCATGTAATCGGGACCGTGCGGCTCGATGCCGAGACCCCACACGGCGAAGCCCGCGAAGCCGGCGCCGGCGTTGAGGATGTCCTCGAAGTGCGCCGCCGGCACCGACTTGGCCTTGGCGGCGCCATGGATGTCGACGAACTGCGCCAGCACCGATTTGACGTTGTTCTTGGCGAGGAATTTCCTGGCTTCGGCGAGATTCATCGTGAGCTCCCAGAGAGTGGAGAAAGTGTTAAGTCAATTCGCCGGCAACGCCGGTCATGGTTTGCAGAAACCAGTCGCCATAGGTGCTGTCGCACCACAGTCGGTAGCAAGGAATGCCGGCGTCCTCGCCGGGAATCACCGTAGCGCCAACGCCGACTATTGAGGTCAGCACCACTGGACGCGTGCTCAGATCGAGCGCAAGGAAATTCACGCTGCAGGTTTCCAGCAGCAAGTCGTTAAGCCGTGCGCCCTTGAGCACCAGCGCCGTGTCCTGGCGCAAGACCGGATAGACGCCATGACTGAGCGGTGCATCGAGCTTCGCCGACGCCGGGCCTTCCACCAAAAACTCGGTGACGCCGAGGCGTGCAATCAGGCCGCCTTCGAGCGGCAACCATTGGTTGGGCGCGTCGGGCGTGGGCAACCCGAGGCCCGCCAGCCAGGCCGCCGCACCGGGACCCTTGACGCCGGCACGCGGTGTGCGCGAGACATTGTCGAAGGCAATCATGCCGGCTCCTTCTGGCGCAGATTTTCGGGGTCGTAGAAGGGTGTCTTGGCGACGCGGGCGGCGACCAGGGCGCCGCCGGTGAG
>CAJBYR010000263.1 GCA_903959855.1 uncultured beta proteobacterium | reverse complement strand
CCAATGCCACGGTGATTCCGGCATTGACGCGCCTGGCCGGGAGAGTCGGCGCTGGCAACACGGCAAATGCGACGGCGATATTCAGCGATGCGCTGAATCACGCCAGCATCATCCACGGCGCCCGCGCCGCGCGCTGCAGTGTGCAGGTGTTTCGCCACAACGATCTCGACCATCTCGACACGCTCCTGGGCAAGCACCCCGGCCGCAGGCTGATCGTTACCGAGTCGGTGTTCAGTATGGATGGCGATCGCGCCGATCTGGCGGCGCTGGTCGAGGTCGCCGAACGCCATGGTGCCCTGCTTTACGTCGATGAAGCCCACGCCACCGGCATCCTCGGCCCGCAGGGGCGCGGCCTCGCGGCTGGCCACGAGGGCGTCGACGTGGTGATGGGCACCCTGGGCAAGGCCTTCGGTGCCTTCGGCGCCTATATCGCCGGTTCTCGCGCCCTGATCGACTGGCTGGTGAATTGTTGCAGCGGCTTCATCTTCACCACAGCGCTGCCTCCGGCTGTGCTCGGCGCAGTCGACGCAGGGCTGGATCTGATACCTGGAATGGACGACGAACGCGCCCGCGTCGCCGGGCATGCGCGGCACCTGCGGGATATGCTGGCCGCCCGGGGCATTTCGACACTGCGTTCAAGCACGCAGATCGTGCCCGCCGTTATCGGCGCCGAGGGCGACACCCTGGCCGCCGCGGCACGACTCGATGCCGAAGGTTTCCTCGCCGTCGCGATCCGGCCGCCGACCGTGGCAACCGGCAGCAGCCGGCTGCGCCTGGCGATGAACAGCACGCTCACCAACCCGGATTTCGACCGTCTGCTGGACGCACTGGCGGCAAGCCTGCCGCGAGGCTGACACTCATGGGGGATAAAACAAGGGGAATCTCCCCTTGTTCGTACACTTCGCACTTGATCGTGTTGGCCCGAGGTTTTCCCGGGCCGCCAGGATCAAGTGTTCATCACCTTGATGCTGGGGAACTTGCTGCTGTGGTCCTTGGCCTTCTCGGCTACCTTGACCGCGATCCGGCGCGCAATGGTCTTGTAGATCTGCGTCGCCGTACCGTCGGGATCGGCCTCGACGGTGGGCTTGCCACCGTCCATCTGCTCACGGATCGCCATTGCCAGCGGCAGCGCCCCGAGCATCTCGACTTCGTAGTCCTTGGCCATCTTGTCGCCGCCGCCGGAACCGAAAATGTGTTCGGCATGGCCGCACTTCGAGCAGATGTGGATGCTCATGTTCTCCACAATGCCAAGGATCGGGATGCCGACCTTCTCGAACATCTTGAGGCCTTTGCGCGCATCCAGCAGGGCAATGTCCTGCGGCGTGGTGACGATGATCGCGCCCGTCACCGGTACCTGCTGCGCCAATGTCAATTGGATGTCGCCGGTGCCAGGCGGCATATCGATCACCAGATAGTCGACATCGCGCCAGCGGGTTTCGTTGAGCAACTGGGTCAGGGCCTGCGTCACCATCGGGCCGCGCCAGACCATGGGCTGCTCGGGATCGATGAGGAAGCCGATCGACATCGCCTGGATGCCATGCGCATCCATCGGCTCCAGGCTCTTGCCGTCCGCCGACTCCGGGCGGCCGGTGGCAATGCCCAGCATGGTCGGCAGCGAGGGGCCGTAGATATCGGCGTCGAGCAGGCCCACGGAAGCTCCTTCGGCGGCCAGTGCCAGGGCGAGGTTCACGGCGGTGGTCGACTTGCCGACGCCACCCTTGCCGCTGGCCACGGCGATGATGTTCTTGACCCCGGGGATCAGCTTGACGCCCTTTTGGACGGCGTGGGTGACCACCTTTGAAAACACATTGGCACTCACATTGCCGATGCCGGGCAACTTCTTCAGCTCACCGATGACGGCGGTACGCAGGCCTTCGATCTGGCTTTTCGCCGGGTAGCCGAGTTCGACGTCGAGGGCGACGTCATTGCCGTTGATCTTGATGTTCTTGACGCTGCGACTGCTGACCAGGTCCTTGCCGGTGTTGGCGTCGATGACTTGCGAGAGGGCGGCCTGGATGCTTTGTTCGTTGATGGACATGAAAAGCCTTTGCTGGTGACAAGGAGTGGATAGGTCAGGAATTGGCGTTGGATGGATTATCGCCCGGGAGCGGGAGTGATTATATCCGAGTAATTTACTCGGGATTGTAATTCGTCACGCTCTGATCTTGGCGCCGTCCGGAACATTTTCAAGCCCCTGATGTCTCGGCCAGAGGCAGTTCAATCCAGAAGTTGCTGCCCAGGCCTTCGATCGAGTCGAAGCCGATGCGACCACGCATGCGTTCGATCAAGCGCTTCGACATGACCAGGCCGAGTCCGCCGCCGTGAATGGCGCCCTTTTCCAGCCCGAAGCTGGACAAGGGCTCGAACAGCTCACGCTGCCGTGATTTCGGAATGCCACTGCCCGTGTCTGCAACCAGGATGCGCAGGCAAGGTCCGGTCACGGGCTGGCAGGAAACCGTCACCCCGCCGTCGGGTCGATTGAACTTCACCGCGTTGGACAGCAGATTCAGCAAGACCTGGCGCACCAGGACCCGATCGGCCCAGATCAGATGTTCGGCGTAAGCCGCGGCTTCATCGCGCAACACGACGCGCTGCCCGCGCGCAACCGGGCCGAGGATCGCCAGGCAGGGCGCAACCACTTCGGCGACCGACACCGACTCGATCCGAACCGAAAGATCACCGGCCTCGACGCGGCTCATTTCCAGCAGTTGACCGAGCAGATCGCCCAGGTACCGCCCCGACGTAACGATGTCCTGCAAGGCCTGCAGCCGGTCCGGTTCGGGAAGTTGCCCCTCGGTCCGGAGGCTTTCGGCCAAGCCCAGGATGGCGTCGAGCGGGGCGCGGAACTCCTGGCTCATGGAGCGCAGAAACACCGCCTTGGCGCGACTGGATTGCTCGGCTTCCCGGCGCGCATCATGCAATCGCGTCTTGACCAATGCGCGGTCGCGCGCCAGAAAGTATCCCGCGAGCACCACGATCGCCGCCGAACCCAGCATCGAGGTCAGCATCAATCCCGGCAAGTCGGATGCCGCGACCATGGACACGGGCATCCAGCCCAGCGTCGTAGCCAGGTAAAGGAAAACCAGCGCCGCTGCCAGCACGGCCCCCATGCCCAGCAGGATGGGCACATTGCCGAAGGTGCCCAGCAACGCGATATTGGCGAGAAACGCCGGCAGGGCAATGGAGAGGATGCCACCACTGAGAAAGGCCCAGACCGCGACAATCAGAATGCCGCCCAGATTGGTCGCCACCAGACCCAAGGTGATGCTCGCCGTGGCCCGGATCAGCAGCGCACCCAATACCGGCGTCACAATGCAGACGGCGAACAGCGTGTACTCCGCCGGCGACAGGCGTCCGCGCAGCAGCGCAACCGCCAGCAGCATCAGCGTTACGACCAGCGATATGGTCAGCAGGGCTTTGGTGATCCCGCGGTGGCGAGTGCGGACCCGGGGCTCGTCGCGCAAGTCCGGCGGCACAAACCAGTCGAAATAGTCCATTGGTCGCCCTGTAAGCCCTGCGCGCGCTCGCAAGATCAGCGCATGCCCGGAATCATGCCCTTCATGCCGCGCATCATTTTCGCCATGCCGCCCTTGGAGAACTGCTTCATCATCTTTTGCGTCTGCTCGAACTGATTGAGCAGGCGATTGACTTCCTGCACCGGCACGCCGGCGCCGGTGGCAATGCGACGCTTGCGGCTGGCTTTGATCAATTCGGGCTTGCTGCGCTCGGTCGGCGTCATCGAATTGATGATGCCCTCGATGCGGCGAATGGACTTGTCCTCGACCGCGCCGCCGGCCTTTTCGGCCAGTGCGCCGAACTGCGCCGGCAGCTTGTCGAGCATGGCGCCGAGGCCTCCCATCTTTTTCATCTGGCCGATCTGGTCCTTGAAGTCGTTGAGGTCGAAGCCCTTGCCGGACTTCATCTTCTTGACGAATTCCTGCGCCTTGTCCTGATCGACACCGCGCTGGGCTTCCTCGACCAGACCGAGGATGTCGCCCATGCCGAGGATGCGCGAGGCCATGCGCTCGGGATGGAACTCCTCCAGACCGGTCAGCTTTTCGCCGACGCCGGCGAACTTGATCGGCTTGCCGGTGACATGGCGCACCGATAGCGCTGCGCCGCCGCGCGAATCGCCGTCAAGCTTGGTCAGGATCACGCCCGAAAGCGGCAGCGCCTCGTTGAAGGCCTTCGCCGTATTCACCGCGTCCTGGCCCAGCATGGCATCGACCACGAACAGGGTTTCGATAGGCTTCAGCAGGGCGTGAAGATCCTTGATCTCGGCCATCATCGCTTCGTCGATGGCGAGGCGGCCGGCGGTATCGACAAAGATCACGTCGTAATAGTGCCGCTTGGCGTAATCGAGGGCAGCGGCGGCGATGTCGGCAGGCTTCTGCCCCACCGCCGAAGGAAAGAAGTCGATCCCGGCCTGGGCCGAAACCGCCTTGAGCTGCTCAATGGCCGCGGGACGGTAGACGTCGCAACTGACCGTCAGCACCTTCTTCTTCTGCCGCTCCTTGAGCCACTTGCCCAGCTTGGCGGTGGTGGTGGTCTTGCCCGCACCCTGCAGGCCGGACATCAGGATCACCGCCGGCGGCTGCGTCGCCAGGTTCAGCCCCGTGCTGGCACCGCCCATGAGCTCGGTCAGTTCGCGGTGCACGACCCCGACCAGGGCCTGGCCCGGGGTGAGCGAACCGATCACCTCCTGGCCCAACGCCTTTTCCTTGACCTTGGCGATGAAGTCCTTGACCACCGGCAGGGCGACGTCGGCTTCGAGCAGGGCCATGCGTACTTCACGCAGCATTTCGCCGACGTTGTCTTCGGTCAGGCGCGCCTGTCCGCGCAGGTTTTTGACGACGCGACCGAGGCGCTGGGTGAGGTTGTCGAGCATGGTTGGGCGAGAAAGACGAAGCAAAAAGTGTGGAAGGCCTTGGTGTAGACTTGGCCGATGCCCGCAATCTTAATGCATCTGCTGGCCGCGGCCCTTTACGCCGGTCTGGCGGTTCACCTTTGGCGCACACGCTGGCGCGGGCCCGTGCTCGACCAGCCGGCCGGCGGCCTCAAGCTGGGCGAGCGCGGTCTTCTGCTGGTCGCGCTGATCGCGCACGCCATCAGCCTGCGCATGGAGATTTTCGACGGCAGCGGCATGCGCTTCAATTTCGCCATTGCCATCTCGGTCATGCTCTGGCTGGCGATTGCCTTCTACTGGATTGAAAGCTTCTACGCCCGCATGGACGGCCTGCAGGTGATCGGCCTGCCGGTCGCCGCCGTTTCGGCGCTACTCCCGGCCGTATTCTCGGGTGCCCATTTGCTGACCAATGCGGGCTCGCCGGCCTTTCGCCTGCATTTCCTGATGGCCATGCTGGCCTACAGCCTGTTCACGCTGGCCGCATTGCACGCCCTGCTGATGGCGACGGCGGAAAAAAGCCTGCATCGCGGCCGCATCTCGCCCCTGCTGGCCGGGCTGCCGCCACTGCTGACCATGGAGGCGCTCCTGTTCCGCCTGATCCATGTCGCCTTCGCCCTGCTCACCCTGACCCTCATTTCCGGCGTGTTCTTTTCGGAAACGCTTTTCGGCAAGGCGCTGAGCTTCAACCACAAGACGCTGTTCGCCTTCCTATCCTGGCTGATCTTCGCCGCACTGCTTGCGGGTCGCCATCTGCGCGGCTGGCGCGGGCGGGTCGCGCTGCGCTGGACCCTTTCAGGATTCGTCGCCCTGCTGCTTGCCTATGTTGGCAGCCGCTTCGTGCTCGAAGTCATCCTCGGACGCTAGCGTCTGATGGACGGAATTTCTCTCGGCGCGCAGTTCGCCGCGCTGGCCGTTCTGCTGGCCTGTTCGGCCTTCTTCTCGATCACCGAAACGGCGATGATGGCGTCCAATCGCCACCGCCTGCGACATATGGCCGGGCAGGGCGACCGCGGCGCGCAACTGGCGCTCGATCTGCTCGGGCGCACGGACAAGATGCTGGGCGTGATCCTGCTTGGCAACAACCTGATCAACGCCGCCGCCGCCACCCTCGTTTCGGTGATCACCATCGAACTGTTCGGCGAGGAAAAATGGGCGCTTTCCCTCGGCACCCTGCTGGTGACTTTCGCCATCCTGGTGTTCGCCGAAATCACCCCCAAGGTAATTGGCGCCGCACATGCCGATCGCCTGGCACGACTGCTGGCCTATCTGATCTGGCCGCTGCTGCGCGCCGCCTATCCGGTGGTCTGGTTCATCAACCTTTTCGTCGAGGCCCTGCTCTGGATCCTGCGCCTCAAGCCGGATCCCGGCAACGAAAACTCCCGCCTCAGCGTCGAGGAACTACGTTCGCTGGTGCTCGAATCCAGCAATTTCATTCCCCAGCAGCATCGCGACATCGTGCTGAACCTCTTCGAACTCGAACAATTGACGGTCGCGGACATCATGACGCCGCGCGGCGAAATCGAAGCCATCGACATCGGCGCACCGCTGGAAGACATCAAACAGCAGTTGGCCACCAGTTTTCACACGCGCGTGGCGGTGTATGAAAACGACCCCGCCAACATCATCGGCATCCTGCACCAGCGCCGTCTGCTGGCCGAAGCCTTTACCGGCGAAATCAATCACGATCTGCTGCGCGAACGCATGGTGGAGCCTTATTTCATCCCCGCCGCCACACCGATCTACACCCAGTTGCAGTTCTTCCGGGAAAACCGGCAGCGGCTTGGCCTGGTGGTCGACGAGTACGGCGAGATTGACGGTCTGGTGACCCTCGAGGACATCATCGAGGAACTGGTGGGAAAATTCACCACTCGGCAGTCCGACGTCGGCAACTCCATCACCTGGAGCGAGACGGGTACGGTGCTGGTAGACGGCGTGGTCACACTGCGGGAACTCAATCGCATGTTGCATCTCGATTTCCCGGTCGACGGGCCGCGTACCCTGAATGGCCTGATTCTGGAACATTTGCGCGACATTCCGGAGGTTGGCCTTGGCCTGCGAATTGGTGAAGTAGCGATGGAGATCGTGCAAACACAGGACCGAAAAATCAAGATGGTACGGCTTCACCGCCCCGACGGAGAGTGATACTCTCGGCATAGTCGGTGCCCGGGAAGCCCCGATCAGGACTTCTGCACCTGCTATCCGGGCTTTTTTCACACGCTGAATGGCAAGTCCACGGCTAAAATCGGCACTGGTGCACTCAGGAGAGGCGGATGGCCACAGCAGGCAAGGCGGGCGCAAAAGAAGCCCCAAAGGAGATCAACTTCTCCTGGGAAGGCAAAAACAAGGCTGGCAAGGTCGTACGCGGCGACATTCGCGCCGCGAGCGAATCCGTTGCCAATGCCGCATTGCGCCGCCAGGGCATCAACGTCACCAAGCTGAAGAAGCAGAAGGGCTCCAGCGGCAAGGTTTCCGACAAGGACATCACCCTTTTCTCCCGGCAGTTGGCGACCATGGTCAAGTCGGGCGTACCCCTGCTGCAATCCTTCGACATCGTCGGCAAGGGCACCAATAACCCGGCCCTGGCCAAACTGCTGTTTGATATCAAGTCCGACGTCGAAACCGGCTCGAACCTGGCGAGCGCGTTCCGCAAGTACCCGATGTACTTCGATCCGCTGTTCTGCAACCTGGTCGAGGCCGGCGAGCAGGCGGGTATTCTCGACACCCTGCTGGATCGCCTGGCAAGCTACAAGGAAAAGATCCAGGCCATCAAGGCCAAGATCAAGGGCGCCCTGTTTTACCCGGTGTCGATTCTCGTGGTCGCGTTCATCATCACCGCGGTAATCATGATCTTCGTGGTGCCGGCCTTCAAGAATGTGTTCGCCAGTTTTGGCGGCGAACTGCCGGCGCCGACCCAGATCGTGATTGCCATATCGGACGGTTTCGTCGCCAACTGGCACATCATATTTGGCGGAATCTACGCCGTCATCTACGGTTTCGCGCAGGCCTTCAAGCGTTCCCGCGCCCTGCAGATTGCCGTGGACAAGTACGCACTGAAAGTGCCGGTATTCGGCGATCTGATCAAGAAATCCTCCATCGCACGCTGGACCCGGACCCTGTCGACCATGTTCGCCGCCGGCGTTCCCTTGGTCGATGCGCTGGATTCGGTCGGCGGGGCCGCCGGCAACTATGTCTACACCCAGGCAACCATGCAGATCCAGGCTGAGGTCTCCACGGGTTCCAGCCTCACTGCCGCAATGGAAGCCTCGGGGGTTTTCCCGCCCATGGTGACCCAGATGGTTGCGATCGGCGAGGAATCCGGTCAGCTTGACACCATGCTGGGCAAAACCGCAGACTTCTTCGAAGCGGAGGTCGATGACGCGGTCGAAGCCCTGTCCAGCCTGATGGAGCCCCTGATCATGGTGTTCCTCGGCGGCCTGATCGGCGGCCTTGTCGTGGCCATGTACCTGCCGATCTTCAAGCTCGGTTCCGTGGTCGGCTAAGCCGCTCCAGGTCCGCGCATGCTAGCCCTGCTTGCCGATCCGGCGGCCTTTGCCGTGGTCGCCGGATGCCTCGGCTTGATGGTCGGGAGTTTTCTCAACGTCGTTATCCATCGCCTGCCGATCATGCTGGAACGCGACTGGGCAGCACAGTGCGCCGAGCTCCGCGGCGAAGCCGCCGGGATCGCCAGCCCGGCGCTATCGCTCGCCCGGCCGCGTTCGCGCTGCCCCAAGTGCGGCCATGCGATTTCAGCACTGGAAAACATTCCGCTCCTGAGCTGGCTGATCCTGCGCGGAAAATGTAAAGGCTGCGCGGCACCGATATCCATCCGCTACCCGTTGATTGAAGCCTTGACCGGCCTGGTGTTTGCCTATTCGGCCTGGCATTTCGGGTTCGGTGCGGCAGCATTGGGCGCCTTGCTGCTCGCGGCGGCGCTGATCGCCCTGACGGGCATCGACTTCGATACGCAACTGCTTCCCGATGACATCACGCTGCCCTTGCTCTGGGCCGGGATCGCCTTCAATTATTTCAACTGCTTCACAGACCTGCATAGCTCGATCGCTGGCGCAATGCTGGGCTATCTGGTGCTCTGGTCGGTCTATTGGGCGTTCAAGCTGACAACCGGCAAGGAGGGAATGGGCTATGGCGATTTCAAACTGCTGGCTGCCCTCGGTGCCTGGTTCGGCTGGCAGATGCTGCCCCTGATCATTCTCTTGTCCTCACTGGTCGGTGCGGTCGTAGGGATCTCGCTGATGGTTTTCGCGCGTCACGGGCGCAATGTGCCGATACCTTTCGGCCCGTATCTTGCCGCGGCGGGACTGATCGCACTGTACTGGGGCAAGCCGCTTACCCGGGCGTTTGTCGGCATCAGCCTGTAAGCTTGCCGCCCGCCCGCTGCTCGGCCCCCGCCAATAACCCGGGTGCGAAAATGGAAATCCCCGGCAACCAGCCCGGCTTGACCGAATCTTGAAAACCGGCAGGCAGGCCGCAAATACTGGGGTCCGAGGCAATCGCACCGGCTAGCGCAGGGTGCCCTTCGGCTATAATTTCAACCTTTGCCAGAATTCCGGAGAACGCCATGCCGATCTATGCTTATCGCTGCACCGATTGCGGCTTTGAGAAAGATGTCATGCGGAAGGTCAGCGACCCGCTGCTGACTACCTGCCCCGAGTGCAAAACCGAAAACTTCACCAAACAGCTCACCGCCCCCGGCTTCCAGCTCAAGGGCAGCGGCTGGTACGCCACCGATTTCAAGGGCGGCGGCGGATGCAAGGCGGATAGCAAAAGCGACAACCCGCCACCCTGCCAGGGTGGAACGGGCAGCTGTGCCGCCAACCCATAGCCTTTGACATCGCGAGCGGCCCTCTGGCAATGAAATCGCACAAAGGCGGCAGGAAGGCCCGCCCCTCCCATCCTCCCCTCGCGGGGAGGCTATTGATTGGCTCGCTTCGCTCGGCCATGATGCGCCGCCATGAACACCCTGTTTCACCTGAGTCTTGGCCGCGTTGAAAAAATACTTCATTACGGGGCTGCTGATCTGGGTCCCGCTGGCGATCACCGCATGGGTGCTGTCGCTGATTGTCCGCTCCATGGACCAGTCCCTGCTGCTGCTGCCGCAGGCAATTCATCCGGAGCACCTGCTGGGCATGTACATCCCCGGCCTCGGTGCGCTACTGACCCTGCTGGTGGTATTTCTCACCGGCCTGGTGACAACCAATATCGTCGGCCAGAAGTTGGTGCGTTTCTGGGAAGCCGTGCTGGCGCGCATCCCGGTGGTCAAGTCGATCTATTACAGCGTCAAGCAGGTCAGCGATACTCTGTTCTCGGGCAGTGGCGTGGCTTTTCGCAAGGTGCTGCTGGTGCGCTACCCGCACCCGGAAGCCTGGTCCGTGGCCTTCCAGACCGGCCATCCGGCGCGCGACGTGGCCGACATGCTGCCCGATGAGCACGTCGGCGTATTCATCCCGACCACGCCCAGCCCGGTCAACGGCTTTTTCTTTTTCGTCAAGCGCAAGGACATCATCGAGCTCGACATGAACGTCGATGAAGCCCTCAAGTACATCGTTTCCATGGGCGTCGTCGCCCCGCCCATGAGAAATCCCGCAGGGCGCGCGCAAAACCAGTAAGGCCCCGCGGCGGGCAAACCAACAACGGAAATCCTATGCGTACTCACTATTGCGGCGAGGTGAATGCCTCCCATGTCGATCAGCTTGTCACCCTCTGCGGCTGGAACCATCGCCGGCGCGACCATGGCGGCGTCATCTTCATCGACCTGCGCGACCGCGAAGGTTTGGCCCAGATCGTCTGCGACCCGGATCGTCCGGAGATGTTCAAGATCGCCGAAGACGTGCGCAACGAGTTCGTGCTGAAGGTGACCGGCAAGGTGCGCCGCCGTCCCGCAGGGACCGAAAACCCCAACCTCGCCTCGGGTGAAATCGAGATCCTCTGCCACGAACTGGAAGTGCTCAACGCGGCGGTGACGCCGCCGTTCCAGCTCGACGAGGACAACCTCTCCGAGAACGTGCGCCTGACCCATCGCGTGATCGACCTGCGCCGGCCGCAGATGCAGAAGAACCTTAAGCTGCGCTACAAGGTCGCGATGGCCTTCCGCCGCTTCCTCGACGAAAAGGGCTTCATCGACATCGAAACACCGATGCTGACCAAGAGCACGCCGGAAGGCGCACGCGACTACCTGGTGCCCTCCCGCGTGCATCCCGGCCAGTTCTTCGCCCTGCCGCAATCGCCGCAGCTGTTCAAGCAACTGCTGATGGTGGCCGGCTTCGACCGCTATTACCAGATCACCAAGTGCTTCCGCGACGAGGACTTGCGCGCCGACCGCCAGCCGGAATTCACCCAGGTCGATATCGAAACCTCCTTCCTCACCGAAGAGCAGATCACTGCGCTGATGGAGGAAATGATCCGCAGCGTGTTCAAGACCGCGCTGGCAGTCGAGTTGCCCAATCCCTTCCCGCGCATGACCTATGCCGAAGCCATGGGCCGCTTCGGTTCGGACAAGCCCGACCTGCGCGTGACGCTCGAACTCACGGAGGTCACCGACGCGGTGGCCGACGTCGCCTTCAAGGTATTCAGCGGGCCGGCCACCACCGGCGGCCGCGTTGCCGCACTGCGCGTCCCCGGCGGCGCACTTGGGGCAACTGCGCTCACCCGCGGCGAGATCGACGGCTACACCGAGTTCGTCAAGATCTACGGCGCGCGCGGCCTGGCCTACATCAAGGTCAATGATGCCTCCAAGCTCAACGAGGAAGGCCTGCAGTCGCCCATCGTCAAGAACCTGCACGAAGCCGCGCTGAAGACCATCATCGAGCGCACCGGCGCCCAGTCGGGCGACCTGATTTTCTTCGGCGCCGACAAGACCAAGGTGGTCAATGACGCGCTCGGTGCCCTGCGCACCAAGCTCGGCCACGAGAAGGGCTACCTCAATGGCAAAGCTTGGGAGCCGCTGTGGGTGGTAGATTTCCCGATGTTCGAATACGACGAGGAAAACAAGCGCTGGTCGGCCTGCCACCATCCATTCACCAGTCCCAAGGACGGCCACGAGGCGTTGATGGAGTCCGATCCGGGCAAGTGCCTGGCCAAGGCCTACGACCTGGCACTCAACGGCTGGGAAATGGGCGGCGGCTCGGTGCGTATCCACCGCTCCGACGTCCAGGAGCGGGTGTTCCAGGCCTTGGGCATCGGCCCCGAGGAGCAACAGCTCAAGTTCGGCTTCCTGCTCGACGCGCTGAAGTATGGCGCCCCGCCGCATGGCGGCCTGGCCTTCGGCCTCGACCGCATCGTCACCATGATGGCCGGCGCCGAATCGATCCGCGACGTGATCGCCTTCCCCAAGACGCAACGCGCCCAGTGCCTGCTGACCGATGCGCCGTCCGACGTAGACGAGAAGCAGTTGCGCGAACTGCACATCCGCCTGCGGCAGAAGGTCGAAACCCAGGTCGACGTCACCAAGGCCTGAACATGCGCCACCTTTTCTGCGCGCTGATCGGCGTTGCGCTGTTCGGCACTGCCCTGGCGCGCGACAACCGCATCGGCACGGTGCCGGCGGCGGCGTTGCCCGCCGAAGCTCGCGAGACCCTCAAACTGATCGACGCCGGCGGACCCTTTCCCTACCGGCGCGACGGCATCACTTTCCAGAATCGCGAAGGTCGCCTGCCCGACCAGCCGCGCGGCTACTACCGCGAATACACCGTGCCGACACCGGGCAGCCGTGATCGCGGCGCGCGACGCATCGTCACCGGCGCCAAGCCGCCATCGGCGTTCTATTACACCGCCGACCACTACAAGAGTTTTCGCCTGATCTCGAGATGAGCATCGCCCACTACGAAAACATGTTTGCCGACGCCGCCGCCGCCGGCGTGCATCACCTGCCGCATGGATCCATCGACGACCTGCTGGCGGGGGCGCGGGCAGCCGACTGCCTGGTGTTGCGGGTCGACCTTGCCCTTGCCCGCGACAAGGACCAGATGCTTGCGGCCATCGGCAAGGCCCTGCGTTTCCCCGAGTGGTTCGGCCACAACTGGGACGCGCTGGCCGATTGCCTGCTCGACATGGGCTGGTTGCCGGCGCCGGGCTACGTGATCATCCTCGACCATTGCGACGGCATACACGGCCGCGCCGAGGAGGATTTCGTCAAGCTGATGCGCGTGTTCCAGGATTCCGCCGAAAGCTGGCGCGAGGACGGAACTCCATTCTGGTGCCTGGTGGACATGCAGGCGGATGGCATCGCCTGGCTGCCAACCGTGGTCCAGCCCGGCTAAGGGCTCGTGGCATACAAAACCCCGGTCTCGGTGCTGGTGGTGATCCATACCCCGGCGCTCGACGTATTGCTGCTCGAACGTGCCCGCCACCCGGGCTTCTGGCAATCGGTGACCGGCAGCCAAGAGGACGGGGAAAGCCTGCTCGAAACCGCGTGCCGGGAAGTTCGCGAAGAAACCGGGATCATCGCCCCCGCCGCCGAATTCCTCGACTGGCGGCAAAGCAACCGCTACGAAATATTCGCCGAATGGCGCTACCGCTACGCGCCCGGCGTGACGCACAACATGGAGCATGTATTCAGCCTGTGCGTGGCCGATGCCAGCCCGGTGTCGGTTGCCGCGGACGAACACAGCGGCTATCGCTGGCTGGCCTGGCGCGAGGCCGCGACGGCCTGTTTCTCGTGGACCAATCGCGATGCCATCCTGGCCTTGCCGGCGCGCGACTCACGGCTGGCTCAATAGGCCAGGCTGAATCCGACGAAGGCTGCCGCGCGATCCGGCAGCTGTCCGAAGGCGGAATCGCCCGGGCCGCCATAGCGCCGCAAACCGGCATCGAAACGCAAGCGCTCACCCTGCCAGGCCACGGCCGCGGTTACCGTCCTTCCGCCATCGTTCAGCGAACCCAGCAGGTCGAGCGCGGCCGACCAGCCGCTGGCCGGGGCGCTCCAGCCCAAACGCAGCAGCGCGCCACGCCGGAGCAGATTGCCCTGATCGAACAGCCGCAGCGAGGCCGCGCTGGCACCGGCCACGGCTGCAGCAGGAACACCCGGAAGGCCCAGCATCGCTGCGCGCTGCACTGACTGCCGGCGCAGGCGCTGCCAGTCAGCTGCATCGGGTGCCGTACCGTCCCACCACACTTCACCGAGCAACGAGTAGCCCGCTTCAGTCGTCCAGGTGCCGCCGATCAGTGCCCTGCGCGGATTGGCAAGGGCCTCGAGGACAATCGCGGCATCCGCGTTCAGCAGTTGCGCGCCGCCCGCAGCATCCGGCTGGGGCACCATGCGCTCGCCGCGGCGCTGCTGCAGCAGCGAGGCGTGCAATT
Source organism: uncultured beta proteobacterium (assembly GCA_903959855.1). GTDB lineage: Bacteria > Pseudomonadota > Gammaproteobacteria > Burkholderiales > Rhodocyclaceae > Sulfuritalea. The sequence continues at coordinate 14,446 of CAJBYR010000263.1, read as the reverse complement.
CCAGCGCCTCGCCGGGCACGACGGAAATCGCCCCTCCAAGTTCGACCCCGAAGCGCCGGGAGTGACGCAGTACCCCGTGAATGTCGGCCATGCCCTCGCGGCGATAGAGCTTCAAGGCCACCGAGCCGTCTTCACGCGCCGCTCCCCGTCGCTGGTGGCCGGGATTGGCAATGACCAGCGACCACGCACCGTCGGTCGAGAAGTTATCCCAACTCAGCATCGGAATACCCTCCAGCGGGGGCGGCGCGAGTTGCAAGCGGCTCTCACGCTGCAACACGTCAATCGGTCGGAAGCCATAGGCCACGTCGGCCGAAAGCACTTTCTTGCCGACGGAGAATCGCTCACCGCCGATATCAAGGTCGGCAAACGCTTCGTGCGCAACGAAGCGACCGGCAGGCTTGCTGCCTTCCTGGCCGGACTCGGTAGCGGTCAGCAGCAGCGATACCGGGCCGGCGCGGCCGCGCAATTCCTGTTCGATCCGGTAACGGTCGCGGCCGAAGCCGGTCAGTGGCAGGCCGGCGGCAAAGGCGCTGCCGGGCCTGGCATCGCGAGACTCGGCGATCACGCGGGTGGTCCAGCCGAAGCTGGCGGGCGCATCCTCCGCCGCCATGGCCTGCACCGAGGCAAGGCCGATCAGCAGCAGCACGACGGAGCCCAGGAGTCGGCGCTGACGGTACGGCGATTCTGGCACCGGAAGCTTCATTGCGTCAGATCCGCCCGCACCAGGAAGGCCGGATTGAAGTAATCGTCGGACAGCGTCTTGTCGGTGCGCGACAGGTAGTGCACTTCCGTCGAACGCTCCTTCTGCAGATGATCGACAAGCGTCATCACCGTCACCTGGCGCCGGCCATCGACCTCACCCATGCGGAAGCGCGCCAATTTGGCCAGCTTGTCCGAGGCCACATACAACTCGGCCTGCACCGGGTGGCGATCTTTTTTCGCCAGGTAGAGCACGATGCGCGGATAGCTGACGCCTTTGCGCTGCCCCAGCAGATCGAGCTTCAGGCAGGTCTCGCCGTCTATGGTTTCTTCTCCGCTCACCGTGCCCTCGTAGTCCTCGCTCCAGGTCATGGTTGCGATGTCGCCGGTCGAGGCTTCGCCCAGCAGCTTCTGCATCGCGGTGATGCGCAGCGGACGCTGGCTGGCCGGCATCATCAGCCAGTAGTCGTCGCCCAACATCAACATCTTCTGTCCGCGCTCGCTGGCGGTGCGGAACAGCACCAGCGAGCGGCGACCGGGCTTAAGGTAGACCGCGTAAAGACGGGTCTTGTCCAACGTGCCGCCCTTGAAGGAGCGCACCTCGGTTTCGACGCGGCCCGAACTGATCGCCAGGCGGTAATCGTCGGCCTGCTTCAGCAGCGCCTTGACCCTGGCGTCGTCGGCAGCCGGCGCGCCGAGGCTGATCGATGCAAGAAACAGCATTGCGATGCACTTAAACATGAGCGAGAGCCTCCGTAACGGGTTTGTTGGCAGCGCGGCGGCTGACCATCCAGGCGGCGGCGGCAGCCAAGGTGACCACCACCAGGGTAACGGCGCCATAGAGCAGCGGCGAAAAGCTGAGGAACAGCGGATAACCGACCGAACGCCCCGGTGGCGGCGGCATTTCGATGCCGGCGAAGAGCAGCGCCACCGTGGCGCCACCCGCCAACACCATGCCTGCGACTGCGCCCGCACCGCCGATGACCATGCCCTCGAAGACGAAATTGCGCACGACCTCGGAGGGCAAGGTGCCGATGGCGCGCAAGGTGCCGATCTCGCGGGTACGCTCGACCACGGCCATGCCCAGCGTATTGCTCATGGCAAACAGCACGATGCAGATCATGATCACGCCAAGGATGCCGAAGATGCGGTTGTAGAGCGCCCGCACTGCTTGGTAGAACACGGCGAGATCGCGCCAGGTCTTCACCGCCAGGTCCGGTTGCAACTCCCTGACCCGGGCAGCGACGGCCTCGGTATCGGCGGTTTCCTTGAGGTAGATCGACAGCGTGCCGACCTTGTCGCTGAGCAACAGCCGCTGCACCGAAGCCAGGTCGGCAAGCACCAGGCGCTTGTCGATTTCCGGCACGCCGACACCGGCGATGCCGCTGACGACGACATCCACCGCGTTCAGGTTGCCTTCGGTGGTGGTCGCCAGCAGCGTCAGCGAGCTGCCGACTTTGGCTTTCATCAGCCGCGCCAGTTCGTCGCCGATCACCACCTCTGGGGCCGGCGCGTTGCTTGCCGGCGATTGTCCGGCGCTGAAGTTCATCTGCGGCCCGCGCAGGCGGAAATCGATTTCCGGTACCACTCCGCTGCCGACGAACACGGCCGATTTGTCGCCATTCGAGATGAGGCCGGAGAACTGTACCCGCGGCGCCACGGCCCGCACGCCGGGCAGCGCGGCAAACTTCGCCGCCAGGCCCGTGGCATCGGCGAGTCCATGTTGTAGCGGCACATCTTCGTCGCCCTCGAAGCCGCGGGCATGGGCGACCACGACATGGCCCGAATCGCGCGCCGTCATCTCTTCCAGCGACTCATAGGTGAATAGCGCAAACCCGCCACTCGCCAGTACGGCCGCAGTGCCGAAGGCGGTGATCAGCATCGCGGTGAGCGACCGCCGCCGATTGCGCATGACATTCTTCCAGGCAAACACCAGCCATTTCATTGCAGTTCTCCATCAATCAGGTGCACCACGCGGTCGCAGTGCGAACTCATCCGCTCGTCATGGGTGGCGACCACTACCGAGGCATTGCGCTCGTGGGCCAGTTCATGCAGCAGGTCGACAATCTGCCGCGCCGTGGCCGAGTCGAGATTGGCTGTCGGCTCGTCGGCAATTACCAGCGCCGGCGCCTTGATCAGCGCGCGTGCGATGGCCACGCGCTGGCGCTGGCCGCCGGAAAGTGCATCCGGCAGGCGCAGCGCGAAGGGCTCCAGGCCGACCCGCCCCAGGACTTCCAACACGCGGCGCCGACGTTCGGCGGGGGCGACGCCCAGCAACAGCAACGGGTATTCGACATTGTCGTAGACCGTCATCACCGGCACCAGATTGAAGCCCTGGAAGATGAAGCCGACCTTTTCGCGTCGCAGGCGGGTAAGGCTGAGTTCGTCGAGGCTGTCCAGGGCCGTACCGCAGAGTTCGCGGCTACCGGAATCGGGCGTATCGATCAGGCCACACAGGTTCAACAGGGTGCTCTTGCCGCTGCCGGAGGGCCCGGTCAGCGCTACCATTTCTCCGCCGCCGACATCGAGGCTGACGCCCTTCAAGGCCTCGATGCTGGACTCGCCGACACGGTAGCTCTTGCGTAACACCCCGAGGCGCACGGTAGGCATTTCCGCGCTCATTTCCCGGCTTCCTTGAGTTGCGCCTCGACCGCAGCCAACTCAGCGCGAAAGGCTTCCGGAGTGGTCGCCAACAGGGGACTGCGGCGCAGTTCGGCAAGCAGGCCCTTGCCCGCCGTGCGCCGGTGGAATAGTCCGTCCGGCACCGCAACAAACGTGGCTGCCGCCACCAGACGGGCCGTCATACTCACCGGCACGCCCTGGACCAGCATACGATCATGCTCGGGGCGCAACGACGCCAGCGCCTGATCAAGGTGATCCAGACCCTGGTCGGTGTATTTCATCTTGTTCCAGGGCATCCAGGCCGCCTTGCCCTTCAGCGCCTGCGCACTGCCCAGGTAGGCGGCGAAGAGCGGTTGGTGCTGCGGATTCGCCGGCGGGGCCTGAAAAGCGGCAATCGCCGGCTCGATCTGGCTGGTATCGCCCTGGCGGGCGCGGTTGAACTGACTCAGCGCGACCGCGAAGGCGTCATCGGTCGAGGCGTGTGCCAGCGCGAGTGGCGCCAGCAGCAGGAAGGAAAGGATTAGGGCTTTGCAGCGAACAAGCAGGCTCTTCATGGCGGGACTCCGTGGTGTGGGAATGCGGCCATGCTAGGAACCGTTCCGGCACAAGTCAGCCGCTATTCGACGAATCGCCAAAAGCCGGTAACGAATTGCCGCCGGCGGCGACAGAGTGAAGCCGTGTTGGCCAGGTTACGGTGGGGCTTGAAATGCAGGACGCTGCACCTACATTCGAGCCGAGGGGCTTCCACTCCGGGAGAGCTTACATACTTGATGAAAGGAGACTGAAATGAACAGCTTGATCCGACGCGACCCGCTTGATGATTTGTTCCGCGGCTTCTTCGTCCGCCCTGTCGACTACGGTACACAGTCCGAGGCTCCGGCCATGAAGATCGACGTCCGGGAGCAGGAAAGCGGCTACCTGGTGCATGCCGAAATCCCCGGCGTAAAGAAGGAAGACATTCATGTCGCGGTAGACGGGCCGGTGGTGTCGATTTCCGCCGAACGCCGCGATGAAAAGGATGTCAGGGAAGGCGAACGCCTGCTGCGAAGCGAGCGCTATGTCGGCAAAATTTCACGCAGCTTCCAGTTGGCTCAGGAAATCGACGAGGCCCATGTCACCGCCAGGTATGCCGAAGGCGTACTGGAACTAAGCCTGCCAAAGAAAGTTGCCGCCCAGGCTCGCAAGATCACCATCCAGTAGGGCAGTGTCCGCCATTGACCCATCGACCCCGGCTTCGCGAAGCCGGGGTCGATGGCTTGTTGCCGGGTTTCCGGGTACGACTGTCCTGGAACGACTTGACACCATCTCCGCGGCGGGGCTAAATCCTCGGCGGTAAGCTGCCGGACCATCCCGGCCGCAGGAGATACGCAATGGCAACATCCCCGCTGGCTGCGCGCGAAACGGTTCGCGAAGAACGCTTCAAGGAAATCTGGAGCAACGAACTCAATGACGCGTTTGCCGACATTGCCCGGTATTACGACCGCGCCAATGAAATTGCTGCGCTCGGCATGTGGAGCAATTTCCTCGATCGCTTCATGCGCTCGGTGGATATCCAGCCGGACCAGAAAGTGCTAGATGTCTGTGCCGGCACCAATGCAATCGGGGTGGCCCTGCTAAAGCGTGAACCCGGTCTGGACGTCCACGCGATGGATCGCAGCGCAGAGATGCAAGCCGTGGGGCAAAAAAACGCGGCGGCGCTTGGCTTCACCATCAAAAGCACCATCGGCGACGTACATAAGCTGCCCTTCCCGGACAATCACTTCGACGTCGTTACCTTGCAGTTCGCTTCGCGCCACCTGCGCATCCGCGAGGTTTTTTCCGAAATCCTTCGCGTACTCAAACCGGGCGGACATTTCCACCACTCGGACATGCTGCGGCCGCGCAACCCCCTGGTGAAGAACCTGTATTACGGCTATCTCAAGGCCTGCCTCAACTTCACCAGCACCATCGTCGGCAGCGGACCGAACGCCGTCAAATTCAAGCAATACTTCATCGATGCGCTCGACCTGTTCTATTCCGCCGAGGAATTGTCGATCATGTTGCGTGAACTCGGCTTCGTCGAGGTCAGCGTGGATCGCGTGTTCTACGGCATGATCGGCTTTCACCGCGCGGTGAAGCCTGTAGCCGGACGTCCGAAGTAGGGGTCCGGCATGCGGATCGAGCCCGCTCCTCAACTGTAGGAATCCTCCGATTGACATGCTGGCATGGTCAAAGCTAACGTGTCAGGCGTAACGCACCCGCCGAATTCGCCTCAGGGCGAAATGCCGAACAATCCAGACCAAAATTGGAGCCCTGCATGAAATTCACTGCAAAACTATCGCTGGCAGCACTGACGTTTGCCCTTGCCGCCGCACTGGCCCCTGCCCACGCCGCCGTCGACGAAGACGCCGCGCAAGCGCTGGCGAAGAAGGAAGACTGCTTCAAGTGCCACGCCGTGGACAAGACCAAGAAGGGCCCCTCCTACAAGAAGATCGCTGCCAAATACAAAGAGAAAAAGCTGGGCGAGAAGGAAGCGATCAAGCAGATGACCGCAGGTGCCAAGGTCAAGCTTGAAGACGGCACCGAAGAAGACCACAAGATCATCGAGAACAAGGACCCGAAGGCCCTGAGCAATCTCGCGCAATGGATACTCTCGCGCTGAAACTGACGTAAGCACCTAACCGGGCCTGGAAGACAGGCCCGGATTGTTTTATGTGACCCGATGGGCACGGCGGGGCACCGGATGGACAGGGGACACACCATGAAACGCATCACCCGCACGCTCGCCGCCCTGGCGATCGCCACCGCCACCACGCTCGGCGGGCTCACCCACCTCGCCCAGGCCGCCGCCGCTACCCCTGCCCAGAAACTCGACAACGCCGGCTGCCAAAGCTGCCACGACGGCAAGAAGGGCAAGCTCGAGATGACCGGCAGCAACGGGGACAAGCGCCCCGTCCAGACCGTCAGCCCCGGAAAATACGACAAAAGTGTCCACGCCAGAATGGACTGTGTCGCTTGCCACAAAGAAATCACCGACAACACCACCCCGCACAAGAAAGCCACGGGGGTTGCCAAGGCCGAATGTGCCCAGTGCCACCTCGACCTGTGGGAAGACACCAAGAAGCAAGGCAAGGCTGCGGACAAGCCGCGTCTTGGCATCGTTGCCGACAATGTCGCCGCCTACAAGAAGTCCTTCCACGCCAAGCCCGACAAGGACGATCCGACCAAACAGATGGCGATCTGCAGCGATTGCCATAACGTCCATACCTTCGACGTCCCTCCCCGCGGCACACAGGAGCGCAAGGAGTGGCACCTGACGGTAGCGGACATCTGCGGCCGCTGCCACGAAGACCACCGCGAGGAATGGGGCAGCTCCATCCACGGCAAGGAAGCCGAAAAGAACAACCTCAAGACCGCCGTCTGCTCCGACTGCCACACCACACACGACATAGTCGGCAGTTCCACCGATAAAGCCAAGCTCTCCATCACCGCCAGTTGCGGCGACTGCCACCAGGACGCCTTCAAGTCCTACAAAGAGTCCTATCACGGGCAGGTCAATACCCTCGGCTATGCCTATACCGCCAAGTGCTTCGACTGCCACGGCAGCCACGGCATCGAGCCGTCGAAGGATCCGAAGTCACGGATGCATGAGAAGAACCGGCTCAAAGCCTGCCAGAAGTGCCACAGCGGCAAGAAGGATCTGCCGCTGGCCACCGCCGGCTTCCTCAGCTTCAGCCCGCACGGCACCAGCGACAATTTTGAAAAGTATCCCGAAATCTGGATCACAACGAAGTTCATGGTGAGCCTGCTGATCGGTGTCTTCATCTTCTTCTGGGCGCATTCCATACTCTGGTGGTATCGCGAATACATGGATCGCAAGCAGGGCAAGCCTGCACCGCACATCCGCACCGATGCACTACCGGCGGAGTTCAAGGGCAAGCATGTCAAGCGCTTCGGACCGATGTGGCGCCTGGCGCACTTGGCCTTTGCCCTCTCCGTGATGACCCTGGTGCTCACCGGCATGGCGGCGTTCTACCCCGAAACCGGCTGGGCCAAGAGCGTCATGGCCACATTGGGCGGCCCGCGGACGGCCGGGCTGATCCATCGCATCGCCGCCTTCACCATGCTCGGCATCTTCTTCGTGCACCTGATCGCTGTGTCGATCAACATCCTGAAGACGTGGAAGGACTTCAAGATCTTCGGGCCCGACTCCTTCGTGCCGAACTGGAAGGACATGTACGACATGATCGGCATGTTCAAGTGGTTCGTCGGCAAGGGCCCGCGCCCGGCCATCGAACGCTGGTCCTACTGGGAGAAGTTCGACTACTGGGCGGTGTTCTGGGGCATGGCGATCATCGGTGGCAGCGGCATGATGCTGGCCTTCCCGCATATTGTTGCCGCCTACCTGCCGGGCTGGGTGTTCAACGTGGCGATGGTGGTGCATGGCGAGGAAGCCTTCCTTGCGGCGGTCTTCCTCTTTACGGTGCATTTTTTCAACAACCACTTCCGCCCCGACAAGTTGCCGCCGCCGGACGTGGTGATGTTCACCGGCACCCAGTCGCTGGATGAGTTCAAACACGAGCATGCCGCGCAATACCAGCGTCTGGTCGAAACCGGCCAATTGGAGCAGTACCTGGTCGATGCCCCGTCACGGCCCTTCACCCTGGCTTCCAAGATCCTCGGCCTCGTCCTGATCGCCTTCGGATTGACGCTCCTCCTCATGATCGCCATCGGCTTCTTCGGGGGGGGTGGGCATTGAACCAGGCAGGCGGCACGAGATTCGTCTAGGCCTACACAGCATGCGGCCCACCAGTCCGGGAACGCCTCCCCGGACTGGGCATGGCGACCAATCGCAATCGCGCTGAATCATGCAGGAGATTCCGCGCTCGGGCCGCTTCACCATCACACTGGCGGTCATTGCCGTCATTGCGATCGCCACCATGAGTGCGCTGCTGCTTTGGCAATTGCGCGTTCGGGAATTGCGGCAGGCGGAAGCGGAAACGGTAAGCCTGAGTCAAATACTGGCCGAGCAGACCACGCGTTCATTCCAGAGCGTGGATCTGGCGATCGATCTCGCCCTGGACCGTTTGCAGCAGGCCAAGAAGCTGGGGGTGGGCATCGAAGACATCGCGATTCATTCGATGCTGCGCTCGCGCATTGAAGGCATGCCGCAACTTCGTTCGATCTTCATTACCGACTCCAGCGGCAAGATTGCTAGCTCCGCGCTCAGCCATCCGGCGCCGAACTTTTCAGTGGCGGACCGGGATTACTTCACTGCCCTCAAGAGCCAACCGGCACTGGATCGCTATGTCAGCACCCCAGTGAGCAATCGCGTCGACAACAAGCGCACGGTGTTCCTCTCGCGCCGGATCCGCAGCGCCAGCGGAGAGTTGGTCGGGGTCATCGTTGCCTCGCTGGATCTCGAATTCATCGAGTCGTTCTACCAGTCGATTCGCCTCGATCACATCGGGCCGATTTCACTCTATCTAACGCAGGGCAGTCTCGTCGTGCGCGTTCCCTTCGACGCGAATCCGTCAGTGGAACCGGGCTCACTGGCCACATTGGAATCCACTGCGACGACCATCCGCTCAACTGGTGCCGAGCCTGGCATCAACACTTATCGTCGGGTCAACGGCTTCCCGATGGTCCTCAGCGTGGGGATTTCGGACCGGGACGCACTCAGCAACTGGCAAGGCACGGCACGACTGATCCTCGCAGTTGCCGGCGCCAACATTTTTCTCATGATCGCCGCCACGGTGCTGCTGTTGCGCCGGCTCAGTCACGAGGAAGAACTGGCTGCCGTTGCCCGCGAACGCACCAATCAGCTACGCGCCATGGTCAATTCGGCAATGGACGCCATTGTCACCATTGACAGCGACCGACGCGTGGTCGTGTTCAACCCCGCGGCGCAGACCATGTTCGGTTACACGGAACAGGAACTGCTGGGCAAACCGATCGATCTTTTGATCCCGGAGAGATTCCGGTCCGCACATGCAGGCAACATCGCCGCATTTCGCCAAAGTGGCGTCAATGCCCGCATGAAGGACGCGCGCATCGATATCGTCGGACTGCGTTCCAACGGCAAGGAATTCCCGATTGAATCGACCATCGCGCGCGTCAGCATCGAAGGCAAGGAAATGTTCACCGCCATCCTGCGTGACATCGGCGACCGGCGCCGCGCCGAGAGCGAACTGCAAGACTCCCACCGCCAGTTGCGCGAACTGGCATCCTCGCTGCAGGCAGTGCGCGAAGAAGAGCGCACCTCCATCGCCCGCGAATTGCATGATGAACTCGGCCAACAGCTGCTGCGCCTGCGCATGGACCTATCCTGGCTTTCCGGCCGGATCAAGGATCTTGCGCCGGCAGTGCAGGAAAAGGTGGCCGACATGAAGCAGTTTGTCGCTGGAACGGTGGATACCCTGCGCCGCGTTACCACCCGACTGCGCCCCCCCCTGCTCGACGACCTCGGGCTTGCGGAGGCAGCACGCTGGCAGCTTGACGAATTCTCCGAACGCAATGGCATCGCCGTTGTGGCAACCATCGACATCAATGACGACAGCCTTGACGAGCGCACGTCAATAAATGTGTTCCGCATCCTCCAGGAGTCGCTCACCAATGTCGCCCGGCATGCGGGGGCAACACGGATCGATGTAACGCTGAGGACAAGAGACCATGATCTGGTCTATGAAATTCGCGACAATGGCCAGGGCAGGGAGCAGGGACACCGGCAGGTGTTCGGACATGGTCTGGTCGGGATTCGCGAGAGAATATTGCTCCTGGGCGGGCGCATGGAGATCGACTCTTCGCCAGGACAAGGATTCTCGCTACGCATAGGAATACCGCTTGGTACAACGGTGGCACCGGGAGTAAAGACATGACACGTGTATTGCTTGCCGACGACCACGCCATCATCCGTGATGGAGTCAAACAGATCCTTGCCGACACCGACGACCTCGTCGTCGCTGGCGAAGCTGCCAACGGCCAGGCCCTGCTCAAGCTGGTTGCAGAGCAGCCCTGGGATATCGTGGTGCTGGATATCTCCATGCCGGGCAAGAACGGGCTTGAATTGATCAAGCTGATCCGCCAGGACCATCCACGCCTGCCGATCCTGATTTTCAGCATGCACCAAGAGGACCAATACGCTCTGCGGGCCTTGCATGCCGGCGCCTCGGGCTATCTGACCAAGGAAAGCGACGGCGAAGTGCTGGTTGCCGCCATCCGGCGCGTTGCCGGCGGCGGCGTGCACGTCAGCGAGAAGCTGGCCGAACTGCTGGCTCGCGAGCGCATGCCCAAACTCGATGAGCAGCCACATGCACGCCTTTCCAATCGCGAGTTCCAGATTTTCGAAAAGATTGTTTCCGGCAGCCGCCTCACCGACATCGCCAACGAGTACAGCCTGAGCATCAAAACCGTCAGCACCCACAAATCGCGAATTCTGCAAAAGATGAACATGTCCAGCGACACCGAGCTGGTCCGCTATGCAATCGCCAAAGGGCTGTTGTCGACACCGGAGTAGGGCTGTCCGCCAGGGGTAGGAATACTCCTACAACCAATTGAATCCGCAGCCGATATGTGACTTTTCTCACATGAAGGACAATACGATGTGTAAGATTTTGTTAGCAGCGGCTGCGTCAAGCCGAAAGAATTAGGGGACACAGATGAAACAGTGGCAAAGAATACTCGCCGTTATTGCAGCCAGCGCTGGCCTCAGCATCTTGGCGGCGACGGCTCAGGCCGCAGCGGATACGGCCAAGACGTCGGCAACCAAGAACCTCGCCGCCGATCCCAGTGCCAAGGACCTGATCCTCAAAGGTGACGCCAAATGCACGGGTTGTCACGACGAAGCCGATGAACCTACCGGCGCAGCCACGATGCTGGAATTGAATCCTTCCGTCCTCGCGATCGGCAAGACCAAGCACGGCACCACGGCCGACAAGCGCACGCCGACCTGTATTGACTGCCACGGCGATAGCAATGATCACCGCCTGCACAAGGGCAGTGGAAAGCCGCCGAAGGTGGATCGCAGCTACCGCAAAGGCACGGCGACGACTGCTGAAGACCGCAACAACAGCTGCATGACCTGCCACCAGAAGGATTCGAAGCGTTCGCACTGGGCAGGAAGCGCTCACCAGACCCAGGATGTCGCCTGCAACTCCTGCCACCAGGTTCACGCCAAGAAGGACAAGGTGCGCAACAAGGTGACCCAGGCTGAAGTCTGCTTTACCTGCCACAAGGAACAGCGTGCCCAGTATCAGCGGCCTTCGCGCCATCCGATCGTCGAAGGCAAGGTGGCCTGTTCCGACTGCCATAACGTACATGGGTCGATCGGTCCCAAACTGGTAAAGCGCGACAGCACCAACGAGACCTGCTACACGTGCCACATGGAGAAGCGCGGCCCCTTCGCAAGGCCGCACGAACCGGTCACGGAAGATTGTGGCATTTGCCACAACCCGCATGGCACCACCGCCGAGAACCTGCTCAAGCAGCGTCCGCCTTTCCTTTGCAACGAATGCCACTCCCCGCACGCCACATCCATGCCGCAACTTACTGGGCAGTCCGCTGCACCGGGGAATGTCAGCAAGGACGGCGTCAATTACACGCAAGGTCGCGGTTGCGTGAATTGCCACACCCAGATTCATGGCAGCAACAACCCGGCCCGCCAGGATCAGAACAGTGGCGCGCCCACTCCGCAGTTCCTCTTGCGCTGACCTTCAGGGAGATACGACATGACTATGCATAACACCCATCCCTGCCGGCAGAGCATTCTGCTTGTGGCGCTGACCGTCGCTTTTGGCTCGGCCTATGCTGCCGAAGAAGATGTCGCGCAACTTATCAAGCCCGACAGCTCTATCAGCGCCGGATTAGGCACGGTATCAGGCAAGAAGGAAGACCGGGCAGTTTTTGGCCAATACAACGGCATGCGCAAGAATAGCGGCCAGATATTCCTCGATATCGATTATTTGAAACGCGATGACACGTCGGGGCTCTGGACCAATCTGAGCGGCCGGAATCTGGGCAATGAAAACCGCGAGCTGGGCTTCTCGCAGCAGAAGCAGGGTGATTGGCGCTACTTCTTCGAATACGGCGAACTGGTGCGCAACTACTCGAACACCATCAACACCAACATCTCCGGAATCGGCACTGAGAATATTACCGTCAATTCCGTTGGCAACCCCGCCATTTTGGCTGGAGCTGCGGCTCTGCGCGCAGCTCAAGGCACCGGAAGCAATCAGGATCTCAAGACCACGCGCAAGAGCCTCGGCTTCGGCGTCGACAAGTGGCTTTCAGAGAACCTGCAGCTCGAGGTCAGTTTCAAGAATGAAGACAAGACCGGCGCTCGCCTGTTTGGCATGGGCGCCAACTGTCGGGCTGGTCGTTACGGTTGTACTGCTGCAGGTGGTGCAATACTGCTGTTGCCGGAGCCGATTAATTCTTCGACCCGGCAGTTTGAGCTCAAGCTCAACTATTCGGATGACAAGCTCAGCCTCAATGGCGGCTACTACGGCACTTTCTACGTCAACAAGTTCGGCTCCCTGAAGACGACGATTGCGAACCCGGCCAGCATGTGGGATCCGGACGGAACACAGCTTGGCCCTGCGGCCTCGGTTGCCGCGTTGACCACTCTGATGCAGCTGCCCTTGGCACTGCCGCCCGACAACCAGGCCCACCAGTTTTCGCTGGCCGGCACCTATGCCATCACACCGACAACCCGGACCACGTTCAAGTACTCCTTCACACGCCAGACCCAGAAGGAAAGCTTCGACGGCATGGGCTTGGTCGGCGGCCCGCGTGGCGCGCTTGATGCGGTGATCGATACAGCTGTCGGACAGGTCGGAATCACTGCCCGTCCAATGCCAAAGCTTTCGCTGGTGGCCAACCTGCGCTACGAACAGAAATCGGACAAAACACCGATTGCCCCTTACAGGCAATCGCTAACCACGTCTGCACCAGTAGGCTTGGCCAATACCAATAATCCCGCGTCCCATACCAAGGTCAAGGGCAAACTTGAAGCCAGCTATCAATTGCCGGAGGGGTACCGGGCAACAGGCGCCATCGACTACGACATGCGCGACCTCGGCCGCCCTACCGGCACCAATGATACGTCCGGCCAAGCCAGCGCGATTCGGGCCAAGACGGAGGAAATCGGTTACCGCGCTGAACTGCGCAAGTCGCTATCAGAAACGCTTAACGGCACGTTGACCATCGGACACAGTGAGCGTAGGGGATCTATGTGGATGACGGCGACCAACGGAACAGCGCCGACTGGCGCGCCGGACACCGGTGGATTCAGCCTCTTCCCGCTGTTCTGGATGGATACTGATCGCGACAAGTTCAAGGCATCGTTTGACTGGTCGGCCACGGACAAGCTTACTTTCCAGGCGTCAATGGAGGGCATGGCCGAGCACTACTATGCGCCAACCATGCGCGGTGCCCGTGACGGCAAGACCACCAACATCAACCTCGATGCGGCTTACGCCATCTCCGACAACTGGAAAATGAACGGCTGGTATTCAAGAGGTGACACGATTATGGATATCAACGGCGCCAGCGGTGCCTATTCCGCGGGCCTTCGACAGTTGGGCCACAACCTCGGGTTAGGCGTGCGGGGCGCAGCAACCGGCAAGCTCGAGGTAGGTGGGGATTTGACCTTCTCCTACGAAGTCAATCGCAACGGCATTGGCGTAATCGGCACCAATACCCAACCCAATGCGCTTCCGGCTGCCGCCTTCCGGCAACTCAACCTGAATATCTTTGGCAAATACGCTCTGGACAAGAGCTCTGACATCAAGGTCAATCTGATTCATCAGCGCTACTACTCGAATGAGTGGTTCTGGAACAACAACGGCACGCCGTTCTTCTTTACCGACGGCACGACTGTCAGCCAGAAGGACCAGCAGAACACGACCTTCCTTGGTGCTACTTACATCTACAAGTTCCAGTAACAGAAAGTACGTCAAACAAAAAGGCCCGCGCTGCGGGCTTTTTTGTTTTCGTACGCCGCGCTTCAGTTAGCGTCGTAGAAATACGCCTTGTTCGGCACGGTTGCCGTCTCGGCTTCCTTCATCGCCGCCAAAGGCCGTGGCGCCTTGTCCCACCATAGGGCGCGTCCCTTCTGCTGCTCGGAAACAGGGGACAGACCGCGATT